>DATGJA010000404.1:0-2970 GCA_035295445.1 Polyangiaceae bacterium
TGGAGGTGCCTCACGCGGCCATCGCCGACCTCATACGGCGCGCGATTGGAACCACCGGCGAGGAGCCGTTCGCCGAGGTCGCGGAGCTCGTCGCCGGCGCGGTCGGCAGCGACGATCCGAGCGCCCCCGCCGTCGCGCGCCTGGCGGAGCTCGCGACCAACCAGGTCGCCGCGGGGGACGAGGACGAAGACGCAAGCGCGCGCCGAAAGACGCTGGCCACCGGCCTTCGCGCGCTCCTCGGTGCGATCTCGCTGACCCGCCCGCTCGTCCTCCTGGTCGACGGAATGCACTGGGGCGACAAGCCGAGCCTCGACGTCTTGGCCGACGTCGCGCACGCCGCCGACGCGGTCCCGATCTTCGCCCTCTTCGTGACGCGCCCGGAGGAGCGCGCTCTCCAGGCCCTCGAGGGCATCGTGCGGATCGAGCTTCGGGGGCTCACGGCCGAGGAGCAAGTGCGCCTCGTCGAGACGAGGCTCGGCGTGCGCCAGGGGGCCCGTCAGATTTGCGCCGACCTCCTCCCCAAGGTGGGCGGCAACCCGTTCTTCCTTCTGGAGATGGTGGACGCGCTCCTCGAGCGCGGCGCCCTCGAGATCCGCGAGGTGACCGCGCCCGACGGCAGGCGGATGACTACCCTGGCGCGGACGTCGCGCGACGACGCGGGGCTGGGGGCGCTGCCGTCGACGCTCGAACAACTGCTGAGCGACCGTATCCGCGAGCTGCCGCCTCAGGAGCGCGGGATCGTGGACTGGCTCGCGGTGGCCGGCGGTCCGCTGCCGCTCGCCGACCTCGTGAAGCTCGCCGCACTGCCGGACGCCGAGGTGATCGTGCGCCTCTGCGCCCGCGGCGTCTGCGATCGGAAGGGGGAGCTCGTCGACTTTCGCCACCCCTTGACGCGCGAAGTGGCCTACGTCGCCGTGGATCCGCACGACCGCGCTCGCATGCATCGGGCGCTCGGCGAGCACCTGGCCGGCACGCTGGTCGCGCGTGGCCTGTCGGCGGCCATCGTGGCCCGGCACCTGGCGCGGGGCGAGCGGCACGACCGGGCCGCCGATTACTACTTCGAGGCGGCGGACGCCGCGCGCGCGAGCAACCAGACCTCGCTCGCGATCCGCTACTACAAGCGGGCCATCTCGAACATGGGACCCTACGACCGGCGGCGGGTCCGGGGGCACGAGGCCCTCGAGGGCTCGTACCGCGTCCTCGGGCGCCGCCGAGAGCGGCTCGCGGAGCTCGAGGCGCTGCGGCGCGTCGTGCGCCGCCTGGGGACGCCGAAGGTGGTATGTCTGGGTCTCTTGCGCAGCGCGCGCTACGACTTCGACGAGGGGCACCTGGCCCGAGGCGCCGCAGTGGCCCGGCAGGCGGCGGAGGTCGCCCACGCGGCGAAGAGCCCGGCGCTCGAGGTCGAGGCCGAGGCGCTCGTCGGGGACTTCCTGCGCGAGCTCGGAGACGTCCAAGGCGCGCTGGCGGCGTGCGACCGCGCCCTGGCGGGGTTTGCGCCGGCCTCCCGAGGGGACGTGCCGCCTCGCCTGCAAGGGGAGGTCCTGCGTCTTCGGGGGATCCTCCTGCGCCGCGTGGGTCGCGTGCGCGAGGCGGTCGACGCGTACGTGGACGCCATCGCGATCTTTCGCAAGTGCGGGGCGCGGCGCCTGGAGGCGCGCGTCAAGAACGCGCTCGCGTACGCCATGTTCGTCCAGGGCCGTTACGAGGACGGCATCGCCGTCGCCCTCGAGTCGATTCAGATCGACTTGTCCATGGGGGGACGCTCGCAGATCGCCAAGACGCTCATGAACGTGGGCCAGGCGTACTTTCGTCTGGGCGACGTGCCGAGGGCCCTCGCGTACCTGAAGCGGGCGCGCCAGGCCCACGATCGCTACGGCGACCAGCTCGGGTGGGCCGAGACCCTCATGGTGAGCGCCCTCGTGGCGACGGAGCTCGGCAACCTGGACGAGGCGGAGGCGTTCTTGCGCGACGCGAGCGCCCTCACGGCGGTGACCGGGAACGCCTACGACCGGACGCACGAGAGCATCGTGCGGGCCCTGCTCGCGCTCGCGCGCATGCAGCCGCAGCAGGCCGTTCAGGAAGCGCTCTACGCGCGGCGGGACGCCGAGAACATGGCGCTCGTCGCGTTCCACTTCTACGCCATGGCGATCGAAGCGACCGCGCGTGTCGGCGTGGGCGAGATGCACGCCGCGACGCTGCTCGCGACGACGGCGGCTGGCGCCGTGGAGAACCTCCAGGGATGCGAGTACGGCCTCGAGATACGCGCGCTCTGCGCCGACGCGCTCAAGCGCGCGGGGTCGCCGCAGGCCCCCGAGGCGCATCAGCGAGCCGTCGATTTCGCGGCCGCTCTCGTGAGCACGATTCGGGACCCGCGCCTGCGCAGGCTGTTCCCGCACCGGCCCATCAACGGGGCGCTCTTCGAGACCACGCCGCTGCCCGAGCCCGACCCGGCCGCCGCCACGAACTCCCCCGAGCCCGCATGACGAGACCGTCCAGGCCGGTGCCCGCGAGGCGGCGAGTCGCCATGATTTTGTCCGGTGGAGGGGCGCGTGGCGCCTACGAGGTCGGCGTCCTCTGGTACATCTTCGATGATCTGACGCGCATCCTGGGCGCCCCGCCTCGGATCGACATCCTCAGCGGCACGAGCGTCGGCGCGATCAACGCGTGCTACCTGGCGGCGCACCTGGGCGATCCGGTGCTCGGCTTGCGCCGGCTCGTCGAGCTCTGGACGGATCTCGAGCTGACGCGGGTCCTCGGCTTCGGCTTGCGCCAGGTGCTCACGCTTCCGCGCGTCATCACCGGCGGCGGACAAGGCTACGGGGTCTTCGACCTTCGCCCGATGGCCGAGCTCGTCCAGCGGGAGATTAGCTGGAGGGCGGTCTCGCGCTGCCTGCGGCGGCAGACGCTTCGCGCGCTCACCGTCTCGTGCACCGAGGTGTCGACGGGGCGCACCATGGTGTTCATGCAGAC
>DATGJA010000405.1:0-7268 GCA_035295445.1 Polyangiaceae bacterium
GTTCGTGTCGACGGCCTGCCGGTTTGCGTCGCTCCCTCGCCCGGTTTGGGTGGCGTCCAGATCCGGAGTGTGCTTTGTCAACGTCCGGACCTGTCAACCAAGGACCCGGTCTAAATCGTCAAGGGAGAGCCCGGTCGCTCATGGCTGCGCGAGGAGCGCGCGTGGCTCGAACGTCCTCGCACGAGGCTGCACGAGGAACGCGCGTGGCTCGAACGTCCTCGCACGAGGCTGCGCGAGTGCGCGAGGAGCGCGCGTGGCTCGAACGTCCACGCACGAGGCTGCGCGAGGAGCGCGCGTGGCTCGAACGTCCACGCACGAGGCTGCGCGAGGAGCGCGCGTGGCTCGAACGTCCACGCACGAGGCTGCGCGAGGAACGCGCGTGGCTCGAGCGTCCTCGCACGAGGCTGCGCGAGGAACGGGCGTGGCTCGAACGTCCCCGAACGAGGCTGCGCGAGGAACGCGCGTGGCTCGAACGTCCTCGCACGAGGCTGGGCGAGGAACGCGCGTGGCTTGACCTACTGCAATCCCATGTCGAGCGGGTTGGAGTGCGGCTTGGCGGCGTCCGGGGCTGGGGCCGGCGCCGCGGGAGAGGGGGCGGTCGATGGGAGGCGACCTCCGTTGTCTCTGCCGGACCTCACCACGTCCTTCTTCTTCGCCGCGTCCACGCCCGCGTCCGCGGCGGCGGGGGGTGCGGCCGCGGCGTCGGCACTCATGGAGGACACCACAGCCGGCGCGGCCGTCTCGGCGGATGCGACCGAACCCTCGTCGATCGCTGCGGCGCGTCCGTCGACCGCCGCGGCCGCGAGATCGTGCTTCGTCTCCTGGGTGGCCGCAGGGGCGCGCATGGCGACCCAGACACCCGCCCCGCCGGCGACGCTCGCAAGCGCGAACCCCGAGAGGACGAGGACCCGTATCCCCCGCGCGTCGCGGTCGCGCGGCATCGTGACCGCCGCCGGGGGCGCGTACGTCCGGGTCCCGCTCGCGAGGCCGGGCGCGGCGGACGGGGTGCGAACCGCCGGCGGGGGCCCGGACACGAGCGTCCCGGGCTCGAAGAGCGCGAGGAGCGGGGCCTCCGACACCGCCGAGCCGACGCACTCGAGGTACGCCGCTGCGGCCGCGTCGCGCATCTCGGCGGCGCCGCTCCAGCGTCGATCGCGCTCGAACGCCGTCGCACGATCGACGAGCGCGACGACGCGCGGCGGGACGTCCGGCACGACGGTCGCGAGCGAACGCGCGGGGCGCGTCGCCGCGAGGACCAGGACCTCTTGAGCGCTCTCGCCGACGTGCACGGGGGCCCCCGCGAGGAGCGAGAAGAGCGTGGCGCCGACCGCCCAGACGTCGGTTCGACCGTCGACCTCCTGCGAGCGCCCGAGCGCCTGCTCGGGCGCCATGAACGACGGGGTCCCGAGGATGCCCCCTTGCGTCGACCCCGTGCTCGTCGACTCGCGCAGTCGGGCGATGCCGAAGTCGAGCACCTTGACCTGGCCCTCCCGGGTCAAAAAGAGGTTCGCCGGCTTGATGTCACGATGCACGACCGAGTGCGCGTGCGCCGCCGCGAGCACGTCGAGCGCCTGGTACGCCACGGCCAGCGCCGCCGCGACGGGGAGCCGCTGGCCGCTCCGCTCGCACACGCGCTCGACCGACTCTCCGTCGAGGAGCTCCATCACGAGGAACGCGGCCCCGTCGTCGGCGACGTCGTCGTCCAGCACCTTCACCGCGCCCTTGTGCTCGACGCTGTTGGCGACGTATCCCTCGCGTAAGAAGCGGCCACGGATGTCCGCCTGGACCGAGAGCTCCGCGTGCAGCATCTTGACCGCGAAGCGCGTCCGGTTGCGGTGCGTCGCGGCGTAGACGACCGCCATTCCGCCCATGCCGAGGACGCGATCGATGCGGTACTTCCCGAGGATGACGCTCCCGACGCGCGCTTGCGCCTGCGCGTAGAGCTCGCTCTCCTGGCTGATCATCGGGAGCCCTGCCGGCGCCCTACTTGAGCACCTTCATGATGGCGCCGTTGGTCGGGCCCGCGTCGCCACCGCCGGCGAGGGACCAGTATACGTTGGTCGCGTCGACGCGCAGGCCGATGGCCGCGTTCGTGAAGTCGCTGCCGACGGCAAGCGTCGAGTCGAAGGTGGCCAGTGTCGTGGCCGTACCGCCGCCGATCGGGGCCGTCATGATGGAGCTCGTCGGGATCTCCACCCAGTATACGCTCGTCGAGTCCACGACGACGGTGGCGGGATCCTGACGGCTCGCGATGGAGGTGACCGTCCCACCCCCGATGGGTACCTGATAGACCTGTCCTTGCCCTGTCCCGGTCGAGAAGTCCGTCCAGTAAACGTTGTGGCTGTCCACGGCGATTCCGAAGGGGTTGATGAGGCTCGGATTGGCGTTTTGGCCGCCGGCGATCACCTGCGCCGTGCTCGAGGAAATGCCCTCCTGGTAGACAAAGCCCGCGCCCATCGGCCCTCCCGGTACCGTCCAGTACACGTTGGTGCCGTCGACAGCGAAGGCCTGCGCCCCCGAGCTGTTCGGGATCGTCGTGGGGGTGGCCTGGACGGCCGTCTTCGGCACCGTCTTGATCGTGTTCGCGTCCAGGAAGTACACGTTGTTGCCGCTGAGAGCGATCTGCGTCGGTGCTCCTTGGCTCACGACGAGCCTGGTGGGCGCCACCTGCGGCTGGCCTCCGGCGGGGACGACGGGCGCGCGCCTGACCTCTCCACCGGAATTGTCGAGGAACGTCCAGTAGACGAACCCGTCACCGTCCACCGCGATATCGACGGGCGCGCCCTCGTCCCACGAGATCATGATCTGCGCGCCGCCGACAAGGGGTTGCTCCATGACGACCCCGTTCGGGTCGGTCGGAGAGACGCCGAAGGAATTGATGGCAGCCGAAGAATACGGGTACGTGTGCGCGCCGTTGTTGTCGACCCAGTAGAGGTTGGTCCCGTCGACCGCAATGCCCCTCGGCTGGTACGCGTTGGTGACAAGATTCGACGCCTCCGCGCACGTGCCGCCCACGCAGTTCGACGCTGCGTTGCAGACGTTCCCGCACGCGCCGCAGTTGGCGTGGTTTGTGTTCGTGTTCACCTCGCATCCGTCCAACGGGTCGCCGTTGCAGTCGAGGAAGCCGGGGTTGCACGCCCCCACCGTGCACGTGCCCCCGCTGCACGCCGGCGTGTTGTTCCCGACGTTGCACGCCTTGCCGCACCCGCCACAGTTGTTCGGGTCGGTGCCCGTGTTGTCCTCGCAGCCGTCCGCGGGGTTCCCGTTGCAGTCGCCGAAGCCCGCGTTGCATGTCCCGACCGTGCATGTCCCGCCGCTGCAACCCGGCGTGTCGTTCTGCACGGGGCACGACTTGCCGCACCCGCCGCAGTTGGCCGGGTCGGCGTTCGTGTTGTCCTCGCAGCCGTCTTGGGGGTTGCCATTGCAGTCCCCGAACCCCGTGCTGCACGTCCCCACCGTGCACGCCCCGCCGCTGCAACCCGGCGTGTCGTTCTGCACGGGGCACGAGCGACCGCATCCGCCGCAGTTGCCCGGGTCGGTGTTCGTGCTCACCTCGCAGCCGTCCTGCGGGTTGCCGTTGCAGTCCCCAAACCCCGTGTTGCACATCCCGACCGTGCACATCCCGCCGCCGCACGCCGGCACGTCATTGAACGCGGGGCACGTCCTGCCGCACCCGCCGCAGTTTCCAGGGTCGGCGCCCGTGTTCACTTCGCAGCCGTCCATCGCGTTGTTGTTGCAGTCCGTGAAGCCCGCGTTGCACGTCCCGACCGTGCAATTGCCGCCGCTGCACCCCGGCACGTCGTTCAGCGCGGGGCACGCCTTGCCGCACCCGCCGCAGTTTCCAGGGTCGGCGCTCGTGTTCACCTCGCAGCCGTCCATCGCGTTGCCGTTGCAGTCCACGAAGCCCGTGTTGCACGCCGCCACCGTGCAATTGCCTCCGCCGCACCCCGGCGTGTCGTTCTGTACTGGGCACGCCTTGCCGCACCCGCCGCAGTTTTTCACGTCGGTGGCGAGGGTCGACTCGCAGCCGTCGACGGCCATCCCGTTGCAGTCGCCGAAGCCGGTCGTGCACGAGCCCACAGCGCAGCTTCCGCCGCTGCACGCGGCCGTCGCGTTCGGCACCTTGCAGACCGTCCCGCAGCCGCCGCAGTTGTTGACGTCGGTCTGCTCGCTCACGCAGTTGTTGCTGCACATCGAGAGACCAGCGTTGCATGCGCAGCTCGACCACCCGCAAGCCGGCGTGCATGTCTGAAGCCCCCCGTTGCCGTCGCAGGCCTGCGTCGAGCCCGGCGCGCACGCGCCCTGACCGGTGCACGCCGCCCAGGTCGCCACGCCGTCGTTGCATACCTGCATTTGCGTCCCGCAGTTGCCGCAAGACTGCGACGTCGGCCCGGGGCAGGTGCACTTGCCGGCTTGGCAGCTCGAGCCGCTGGGGCACGCGTGCCCGCAGCTGCCGCAGTTGCTCGCGTCGCTCGTCGTGTCGACGCACGCTCCGTTGCAGGCCGCGTACCCGCTGTTGCAGGTGACGGCGCACTTGCCCGCGGTGCAAGCGGCCTGGCCATGCGTCGGGGTGGAGCACACGTTGCCGCAGGCCCCGCAGTTGGCGTCGCTCGTCTTGACGTCGACGCAGGTCCCTCCGCACACCGTTCCGCTGCAAACGGGCGAGCAGAAGGGGGACCCGTTCGAAGAGTCGCAGGTGGGCGAGGGCGTGGTGCACGTCGTCGCGCAGGTGCCGCAGTGGGCGGCCTCGTTCAGCGCCGTCTCGCACCCGTCGGTCGGGTCCCCGTTGCAGTCGCCGTAGCCCGCAGCGCACGACGACGGCGGGAACGAACAGTGTCCCGTCCCGCAGTTCGTCGGCCCGTTGACGTGGGGCAGGTTGGTGCAGTCGTTCGCGCACGTCCCGCACGCGGCCGGGGTCGACAAGTCGGTCGAGCAACCCGTGCCGGTGGCGCGGCAATCTCCGAAGCCCGCGACGCAAGTGTACGAGCACTTACCCGAGGAGCACCCGGCGCCGCTCGCGACGACGTGCGGCAGCGCCGTGCAGTCGTTGCCGCACGACCCGCACGTGTGCGCGTCGGCCGGTTGGGCGCACGTGCCCGGCGAGCCGCACGTCAGCTGAGAGCTGTCGCAGGTGCACCCGCCCCACTGGCAGCTCTGCCCGCACGTCTGCGTCCCGCCCGTGCCGCAGGCCTGCGTCGCGCCGGGCTTGCACGGCCCCTCCCCCGTGCAGGCGCCCCAGGGACTCCAGACTCCGTTGTCGCACTGACGCGACTGGGTCCCGCATTGACCGCACGATTGCGACCCGGGGGGCATGCAGGAGGACATGGCGACGGGGCCCATCGGGCCCATCGGCGGCTGAGGGGCCGCGTTGGGCACCGACGACCATGCGCCGCAGGGCGGCATGTCGGCCCCCTGCGTGTTGCACGCCGTCGTGACGACGATCGTCGCTCCTTGCGAGGCGACGTCCTTGCATGCGGTCATCGGGAGCACGGCCTGCGACCCGTTCGCGGTCCAGCCCGTGAGCGACACCCAGCACGCGCCGCTGCCGCAGATGCCCGTGCCGCCGAGGGGGAACTGCAGGCCGATGTTGACCGTCGCGGCGCTCGCCCCGCTCGGAAGGGTGACGGTGCAGCTTGCCATGTCGACCGTCGCCGGCATCGCGGAGGCGAAGCAGGTGGCCACGTCGAAACAGCCGCCGGACCCCGCGCCCGCGGACGCGTCGGCGGCGCCCCCGCCGCCGGACGATGGCGTCACCGTGACCACCGCCGAGGGAGGCACCTGGGGCGTCGTGCATTCGCCGAGCACGCAGGTGAGCGCGTCCGGACAGGTCGAGCTCACGCCGCCGTCCGAGTCCTGCTGCGCCGTCCCGAGGCAGAGATAGTTGAGCGCCAGGTGCAGCGCCCCGACGTGGTCCGTGGGGATGGGCGTGATCGCGTCACGCTCGACGACCGCGACGTGGTTTCGGAACGCGACCGCGTGGATCGTCACGGGCGACGAATCCGGCGGCGACTTGACCTCGAAGGTGGCCGGCAAGAGGAGCGCACCCGGTCCGACGTCGGTGTCCGCAGAGAGGAGCGACTTGGAGCCTTGCGTCACCTGGAGCGACACGTGATCAAAGTCCTTTGGGAGGGACATGTCCGTCTCGAGGACGACGTCGAGCGCCCCGCTCGAGCCCTCGGGAGGCGTGCCGTTCTGCACGACGCACGCCCCCGCCGTGGCGATCAGCCCGGCAATGGCAGCGACCGCCAGCCGACCCCGTCTCCAAACCCTGTAACCCAGCGAACCCCCGTCACGACCCGTCGGAAAGCGCGCGCCACCCATGAGGTTGGCGATAGTCGCTTGAGGCTGAGCACGCTATAGTCATTTGTAGTCAGAAGGGCACCCATCGCCGACCTTTCACAGGATGCGCAACGACGCTCTGGAGAACGAAACCAGTACGGTTCAACGTTTCCAGGCCGTCCCGTTCCAGTGAAGGATGGTCCCGTGATTGCCCACGATCCACGCGTCGTTGGGCGAGGCGGCCCAAACCGACCAGAGGACCTCGCTCGTCCCTGAGGGCGTCGGGGACCACTGCCCGCCGTGGTAGTGGAGGATCGCGCCGTTGAAGCCGATGGCCCAGACGTCGTCGTCGCTCGACCCGGCGAGGTGCACGAGAGGACTCACGGTGGTCGAAGTGCTCGTCCAGGTCTTCCCGTCCCAGTGCTGGATGGGCCCGGAGTACGGCGCGACCCAGACGTCCCCGGGACGCGAGCTCCAGAGCGCGTGGACGGAAGCGCCCTTGTAGCCGACCGCGTCAAACTTGGCGCTGTTGAACGAGTGAAGGACGAGCCCCTGCGATTGCGGGGTCGTGCCGACCATCCAGACGTCCTTGGGGCCAGTGCCCGTGATGTGCCAGACGCTCGAGGACCCCGGGACCCCTTGCGGCAGCCACTTCGTACCGTCCCACTTGCGCACGTGGCCGGACTCGCCCTCGTTGTCCATTCCGACGGCAAACGCGTTCTTGTCGTCGCTGGCCCACACGCCGAGGATCGTCGTGTTGTCCTCGTGGGACGACTCGACCCAGAGCGCCCCGTTCCAGTGCAAGATGGTTCCATCCTGACCGCCGGCCCACACGTCGTTCGGCGCGGCGCCCTGGATGCTCGTCAGGTTCTCCTCCGTGCCGCTCCGCGACGCGGCCCAGGCGTGCCCGTCGTAGTGGACGATCGTGCCCTTGTTGCCGACCGCCCAAACGTCGGACGCGCCGAATCCCCAGATACCGCGGAGGTCTT
>DATGJA010000406.1:0-8012 GCA_035295445.1 Polyangiaceae bacterium
CGCGTTCACGATCGTGATGATCGAAGAACAAGCGGCACTTGGTCAAGTTCTCTTTACGATCCAGGGGTGCGGACTACTCGTCCAAGAACTTCGTCGGGACCCGCGAGCTCGAGACGACCTGCTCCTTCGAAGCGGTCACGAACTTCACCATCGTGGGCATGTGACCCTTCGTCAGCTTCAGTTTGTTCTGCATCATGCCCTTGGTCGGATCGAGCTGCCCGCGGATGACTTCCTTCCATCGCGCGTAGGTGGCGACGATGACGAAGGCCGCCTTTTCGGCCTCTTCGCGCGGGACGAGGCGGCAGGCCGTGCACCGGCCGCGTTCGAGCTCCAGCCACATCGCCATGTCGTTCTGGAGGCCCAGCGCCGGGTCGGCCGTGACGACCATCGCCACCGGACCGTGCGTCCAATCCTTCCCCGCGACGGCGTAGGCCGGGTTGTCGTTGATGGAGCGCTCGTAGGCTGCGCACCAAGCGTCGGAGGGGAAGAGCAGCGGAGAACCGGCCGGGGTCGTCATGGCGCGGAACCTACCCCAAGAACGGTCCCCGGCCCAAGCCCGAGTCCGAACGGAGCCCCTGGCGAGCTCCCCGCCCCGCGGGCGATACTTCCGGTGTCAGATGGCACGCGGGACGTCACGCCCTCGGGTGCACTCGAGAGGCAACAAGCGCCTGGACGGGGTCGTGGACCTCGTCGCCTTCACGGCCCGCCCGATGCCGCTCGGGACGCTGCTCGACGAGGCGCCGATGCGGATCGCAGCCCTCCTCGAGGCCGACGTCTGCTCGCTCTACTTGCTCGAGGGCGACCGCAGCGAGCTCGTGATGCGGGGCAATGTCGGCTTCTCGAGCGACGCCATCGGCCAGGTGCGCCTGCGGGTCGGAGAGGGGATCACGGGCGAAGCCGTCGAGTACATGCGCCCCATCTCGACCGAGACCGCCGAGGAGCACTCGGCCTACAAGCACTTCGCGGAGCTGGGAGAGGAGCGCTTTCCCGCGTTCCTCGCCGTGCCCATCCGCGGCCGGTCCGGTCCGGTCGGAGCGCTCGTCGTGCAGCGGCGCGCAGCGCCCTTCACGAGCGGGGACGTCGAGCTCCTCACGGCGATCAGTGGCCTCGTCACCGCGGGCATTCTCCACGCGGAGCTGGCCGACGAGGCCCGCGAGCGCAAGAGACGCCGCGGCGGCGGGATGCATAAGGTGACGCTGACCGGCAGGCCCATCATGGTCGGGCGGGCGCTCGGGGCGGTCGCCGCGCTCCGACGACCGGGGCGGAGGTCGCCCGCGCGGACGAGCAAGTCGTCCGTGCAGGCCGACGTGAAGCTGCTCCGGTCGGCGTTCCACGTCGCCGACCGCGTCCTTCGGGGCCTGCGCGACCGTGCGGGGGCCATCGGTCTCGGGCGGGACGCCCAGTTCTTGACCACCTACGCCGAGATCCTCGAGGACGGCCGCTTCCGGGAGCGGGCGACCGAGCTCGCCGCCACCGGCATCGGGGTGCCGCAGGCCCTCTCGCGGGTCGCTCGCGACGTGACCCGGACGGCCGCATCCCTGACCCCCGATCCGTTCCTCGAGGAGCGGGCGCGCGACGTCGAGGACCTGTGCGACGCGATGACGATGCTCGCCTGCGGGGACGAGCCACCCGCCTTCCCGAGCAAAGCGATCCTCCTCGGAGACAGCCTGACCGTCTTCGACCTGGTCGTGACCGCCAAGTCGCTGCCCGCCGGGGTCGCCTTGAGCGAGCGGGCCTCGGGACCTCGCACGCGGGCGCTGCTCAAGCTGATGAACGTGCCGGCGGTCTCCGACCTTCAGGGCCTCTTCCGCTGGGTGGCGGACGGCGACATCGCCCTGCTCGACGGCGATCACGGCCTGCTCGTCATCAACCCGAGCAAGAGCGAGGTCGCGAGCTTGCGAGAGCTTCGACGGTCGGCCAAGACGCCCTCTCCCTAGGTCGCGCGGCACATCCAAGCGCGTGCCGCGCACCCGTGTCAGGATGGTGATGCACGTGCCCGCCCCGACGCCCAAGGTGCCCCCCCACGTAGCGGACCCCGAAGCGAACCTCGAGTCGCAGGGCCAAGACCCGCTGGACGACGGCGACCGGCCGAGCGTCACCGACGTGAACGGTACGGTCGCGCGCTTCGAGATGACGTACTCGCCCCCGTCGGGCGAAAAGGAGAAGTTCGGCCCCCCCCTCAGGTCGCGGATCCCGTCGGCCATCTACATGCTGGGTGCCCTCGTTCTCGGGGGGGTGGTGCTCTACGCGTACGCCCTCGCTCCGTCGACGTCCGTCGTCTTCGGGTGGGTGGTCGAGGGGGACCGCGGCCGTCCCGTCTCGGCGGGCGTGCTGGCGACCGTGATCGTCGTCAGCGCGCTCGGCACGGTCCTTCGGACGCACATGCGCGGCGTCCTCTTGAGCGAAGAGTGGATCGAGGCCCGCTACCTGCTCCCGCTCGGCATCCCGCGCGCGCGTCGCTGGGGCTGGCCGCAGGTGCTTCGAGTGGTCATCGACGGGACCCGCGTCGCGCTCGAGCTCTGGGACGGAAGCTTCGAGCGTCTCCCGGAGGTCGCGAAGGGCCGCGAGCTCGTCGAGTCGATCGCCCGGCATGCCCACCGCCTCCGGATCGACGTGACCGTCCTCGCCCCGCCCGAAACGGCAGCGCGCGCGGCGATGATGTAACCTCGCGCCGTCGATGGCCCGCTCCCGACGCGTCTTCGCCCTGGCGGTGGGGTTCGCCTCGATCGCATCGTGCAGGGACCGTGCGCCGTCGCCGGCCTCCCCGCTCCCCACGGTCGCGCCCCGACCCGTGGCGAGCGAGACGTTCGACGCCCCCCTGGACGCCCCTGCCCCGTCGGCGACGATCGGCAGCCCGGAGGCGCCGGGCGCGCCCGCCCAGAAGGTGACTGCCGAGGGGCACGCGATGGGCACCCACCTGGCGTTCGCCGCGTTTACCACGCCCGATCTGGATCCCGCGCACGTCCGTTCGCTCTTCGACGCGGCCACCGCGGAGATCGTGCGCCTCGAGAAGCTCATGACGACGTGGGACCCGGCGAGCGAGATTTCGCGGATCAACGCAGCGGCCGGCAAGGCCCCGGTCGCGGTCGGGCCGGAGAGCTTCCTCGTCGTCTCCGAGGCGCTCCACGCGAGCGACATCAGCGAGGGCACGTTCGACATCACGTTCGAAACCCTTCACGGACTGTGGAAGTTCGACGAGGACCTGGACCCGCACCCGCCGTCCGCCGCGCAGGTGCGCGATCGCCTGAAGTACGTCGGCTACCGGCACGTCAAGCTCGACCCCGCCGCCCGGACAGTCTTCCTGGACGACCCGCACCTGAAGATCGGCCTGGGCGGGATCGCGAAGGGCTACGCCGTGGACCAGGCGTCCAAGATGCTGCGCGAGGGCGGCCTCCGATGCTTCTTCGTCCAGGCGGGCGGGGACCTGTATACGGAGGGCAGCAAGCCCGACGGGTCACCTTGGATCGCCGGCGTTCGCGACCCGCGCGGCCCGGACGGCGACTACTTCGCCGTCATGCCCGTCAGCGATCACGCGTTCAGCACGGCGGGCGACTACGAGCGCTCGTACGTCGTGGCCGGCAAGCGCTACCACCACATCATCGACCCGCGCACGGGGTTTCCGGCCACGGCGTCGCGCAGCGTCACCATCTGGGCACCCACGGCCCTTTTGGCGGACGAGCTCGACGACGCGGTCTTCATCCTCGGTAAAGACAAGGGCCTGGCGCTGGTCGAATCGATCGACGGCGTCGGCGCCATCATCGTCGACGCGCACGGCCAGGTGTGGACGAGCCAGCGCCTCGAGGGCAAAGTGCGGTCCGTTCACCCACCGACGGACCGCCCCTGATGAGCTCCTAGCGCCGGGTCGGCGCTCTCGACCCGTAGGGTGTTCCGTCCGAACTCTCGCTTCGCTCGAGCGTGCGGACTAGCGTAGCTAGCCGTTGCAAGCGCAGGTCGCCGTCAACACCACCGGGGCGTTGCCCATGGTGCCGGAGACCGTTCCTCCATCGGCCGCCGCGTCCATGACGCAGTTCCAACTCCCGTTGTTGGATTGGATCTGGATCGTGTAGCTGCTGCCGACCTGCACGAGCGGCGGGATCTGGTAGGTGTGCGACAGCGGTCCGCCGTCGTTCTGGAAGTCCGCCGTGACCGCCGTCACCGACGAATCGGTGATGGTGTCCTGGATGCTCACGTTGACGTTGAAGGGGCCGCAACCGGTGAGCGTCACGGTGACGCTGACGGGCTCGACCTGCGCGCAGGTCACGTCCGCGGTCACGTCTCCGTTGACCGTGCCGGCGCCGTTAATACGGGACACGCTGCAGGTGTCCATTGCCGGCTGCTGGCTGATCGTCACGTCGTAGGTGCCCCCGCCGGGAACCTGCGTGGGGAACTGGAACGTCCCATTCCCGCTGATGTTGAGGTTGTCCGTGTCGTTGTTGTTCACCACGAGGCCCGAGCTCGTCAGGCCGCTGACGTTGACGCTGACGGTGAACGCGCACCGGACGACGACCGTGTTGACGTCGCCGCCCATGATCGCCCCGGTGGCGTTCGTCACGATGCAGGTGCGATCGCTCGGCTGCGTCAGGACGCTCACGTTGTACGAGGCCCCGTCCATGAGGGGCATTGGGAACTCGAACGCCCCGTTGGCGGTGACGGTCACCTTGTCGGACCCGTTGTTGGTGAGGACCATGCTGCCCGAGGTCGGGAAGCCCGAGACGGTGCCCCCGACGAAGAACGAGCCCATCGACGCGCACGTCACGCCGACGGTCGTGACGTTGACGCTTTGCACCGTGCCGGTGCCGCCCGTGACGCTGCACGTCTGCCCCATCGGCTGCGTCAACACGCTGACGTCGTAGGGCGACCCGCTCGATTGCGGCGGGAAGGCGAACGATCCGTTGCCCGAGATGGACAACGTCGCCGCGCCGTTCTGGAGAACGAGGCCGGGACTCACCAGTCCGGCCACTGCGCCGCCCACAGTGAAGCTGTTCGTCCCGCAGTTGACGACGACGCTCTTCACCGCGCTCGTGCCCACGGTGCCCTGGCCCCCGCTGACGGTGCAGTTCTGGGCCGGACCCGACGGCTCGGTCTTGACCGTGACGTTGTAGGGCGACCCGCTCGAGACCTTGCTGACGAACGTGAACGCGCCATTGCCGGTGATTGTCAGGTCGGAGCCGTTGTTGTCCTCGAGCACGAGGCCGGTGCCGGTGAGACCGCTGACCGTCCCGCCGACGGCGAACGTGTTCGTATCGCAGGTCACGCTCACGTTCGTGATGTCGTGATCGACCACCGTGCCCGCGTCCGTACCCATCGCGATCGTGCAGATCTGGCTGATGCCGACCGGATTGGCGGCCACGGTGACCTGATAGGTGCCCCCGCTCGCGACCTGCGTGGGGAACTTGAACGACCCGTCGGTGCTGATCGGGAGAACGTCACTGCCATTCTGGAGGAGCAGGTGAGTCCCGAGAAGGCCCGACACCGTCCCCCCGACGTTGTAAAGATTCGTCGTGCAATTGACGGTGGCTACCTGGATGGCGGCGTCCCCGGAGTGGGCCGTGATCGTGCCCATACCCGTCCCCGGTTGGACGGTGCACGTCTGCGACGGCTGCGTCGGCTGCCCCACCACCGAGACGGAATACTGGGTGCCGGCGGGTACCGGCGTGGGGAACGTGACGGACGAGGCGCCCGACGGAACCTGGATGTCCTCGGTTCCAGAAGCGGCGTCGTACATCGCCGCGCCCTCGATGGTCAGACCCGAACCCTGAAGTCCATTGATGACGACGGACACGGTGTACAAAGGCGGCAGGCTGTCGGCCTGGAAGCCGTCGAGCGACACCCCGTCCGGCAGGTTCAACGACGAGTCGACGACGAACGACGCGTCGAACGACGGCGGCGGCGGCGGGTTGTTGTTGTCGTTGAAGCAAGACGCCACGGGCAGGATGAACGCCGCGACGCAAAGGGCCCAGAGGATGTGGAGGTGGCGCATTGGGGCAATCTCAGCTTGTACCAGCCCCGCCGCTTCCGAATCAATAGTCACACCGTGATTCGTCGGACGCTCCGATGGGGCGCAAAGCGACCCGAGCGCGACGCCAGGGCCCGCGCGGCGTCCTCTAGGTCGGATGCCGATCGGACTACATGTACGAAGGAGCACTTGGGGGCATAGACGTGCATCGCGCTATCGCCCACCCCCCACCGGGCCTTGCCCTCGGGGCATAGCCACACGAGGGCCTTGGCGCGCTCGCGAATTCGATCGAGGACGTCGGCAGAGGGGTCGTGGGCATTCGTTCGACCGTCCCCGAGGACGACGACGGTCGTGCGCCGGTCCACGCCGGCCATGTAGTGACGCTCGAAGGTCCGGAGGACGCGGCCGTAGTTCGAGTTCTCGCCCGGGTGGACGACCCCGCCGCCCCACGCGCGAGCGATCGCCGCGCGGACGGGCTCGCGTTCGAAAAGGGCGGTCGTTTCACCGAGTTCGCTGACGAAGACGAAGGTCCGCGCCTGGTCGAAGAGCTCCTGCGCCGCATAGGTGAACTCGAGCAAGAAGCAGGCGACCGCCCGCACCGAGTCGCTGACGTCGCAGAGGAGCATGACTCTCGGGCGGTCGCGCCTTCGGTTCTTGCGGGGGAGCCGGAAGGGGACGCCGTCGGTTCGCATGGCCGCGCGGATCGCTTTGTGCGGGTCGAGCCTGCCCGTTCGACGGCGCCGGGCTCGCACGCGAGCTCCCCCCCTCAGGCGCTCTGCGAACCTGCGGACCGCGCGGCGTACCTCTTCAATCTCGGCGTCCGAGAGGGACGTGAAAGGCACGTCCTCGACGCGCGCGGACCGGCGACCACCGCGCTCGGCGCTCTCTTCGTAAAGCCGGCGGACCAGAAGGCGGACGCGCTCCTGCGCCCGATCGAGCTCCGTCCCGATCGCGTCCGCCAACGCTTCGCCGCGAGGGCCCAGGGCGCCGACGAGGAGGCCGCGGAGAGTCGCGAGCGAGCGGGCCGCCGGGCCCGCGCCGAGGCGCGCGAGGAGCTGGTGCGTACGGAACCCGAGCAGCGCCCCGCTCTCCGCGTCGATCGTCCGCGCGACTCCGGCGAGGGCGATGGCCCGGTCGAGGTCGGCCCCACCGTCGAGCCACTCGTCGAGCGACGCAAGGGTGCCGCCGCGGTCCGTGGACGCAACGCGCTCGAGCGCGAGGCGCAGCACGTCGAGCTCGGCCTCGTCGAATCCGAGCGCCCGCATGCGCTCCCAGAACGACGTCGGACGGACGACGAGGCCCTCCGCGTCGGGCGCAAAGAACGCGCGGAATGCCTCGTCGAAGCGCGGTCGATCTTCCGCGCGCTGGACCACCACGGCCGCAAGCGCGGCGCGGACGAGCTCCGGTCGATCCAACCCCACGGCCTCGACCGCCCTTGCCACGTCGATCGCCTGCGACGGGGCAACGACGAACCCCTCGCGACGGAGCGCCCAGAGGAGCTCGTCCAGGATGCGCACGACGGCGAGCGGACGAACGCTCGCCGCGACGGAGCCGGCGGTCATTCGCGCGGCGCGGGCTCTTGGAGGAGGGCCTTGACCATGTCCTCGAGGCGCGCGTCCTCCCCCGGGGTGTAGCCGACCGCGACGTCGCGCACGACGCCCCTCTTGTCGATGACGACCAAGGTCGGCAGGCTCACGACGCCGTACGCCCGCGCGGTCTCGGCGTGCGTGTCGACCCCGACCGAATAGCCGGGGACCATGCGCTGCGTGAAAGGAAGGACTTCTTCGGCGTCCTCCGTCGAGAGGCCCACGACGGTGAGCCCTTGCGCGCCGTAGTGAGCCTGCAGGGCCGACAGCTTGGGCATCACGATGCGACAGGGCACGCACCAGGTCGCCCAGAAATCGATGAGCACGACGCGGCCGCGCAGCCCCGACAGGGACGGCGGCACCGTCCCCTTGACGGCCTGGACGTCGCGCCACGGGGGGGCGAAGGCGCCGACGAGGTCCATGCGCATCATGTCGTCCGGCGACGGCAGATGCGCGAGGATCGCGAGGGC
>DATGJA010000407.1:0-8348 GCA_035295445.1 Polyangiaceae bacterium
ATCTTCGTGCGCATGGTCAAGGTACGCCCCCCCGCGATCCTGACCGAGGAAGAAGCGGGAGGAACGGCCACCGCGGTCGGCAGCATTCCCGAGCGGTCCGCGCCGTCGACGTCGTACAGCGTCGCTTCGCACCGCGCCCTGTTCGCCGAAGCCGAGTCGCCGGCGTGCGACGCGTGCGGGGGGCCACTCCCGGGGGAGGACGACGAAGGGTACGACCCGCCGGGTCATGGCGTGTACCTCTGGGCTCGCGGGGACGACGTTCGCGTCGAGAGCGCGCCGCTGTGCTCCCGCTGCGCGTCCGCCATCGGGATGACGGCGCTCGCGCGCTGGGAAATCGAAGAAGAAGAAGGCTAAACCCCGAGGGGGGCCGCTCCCGCGGCTCGTAGAGCGTCCTTCCGTTGCTTGCGTTCTAGTGAATGCCGCCGCGGTCGTCGGCCCCGGGGCCGCTCGTCGGAGGGCGCCGCTCGAGGTGCTCGAGACAGAGCGCGCGCAGCCCGGGCGAGACGCCCGGCGAACGCGCGACGAGCTGGAGCTCCGGCCGAAGCAGGAGCCCGGCGACCCGGGCCGCGAGCTCGAGCGGACTCGCCGGGTTCATCACCAGAGCGACGCGGACCCTCGGGCGGTGCGCCCACCGCGACCGTGCGATCTCCGCCAGGATGTCGCCACGCCCGGGCCGCTTCGCCGCCAGGCGCACGACGTCGTCCTCGGTCAACCGAGGGTTGCGCAGGCAGCGGGCGATCACCTCGGGATGGGGGTCGGCCAGGAGGCGCTGGATGGTCTCCCGATCGGGCCTTCGAGCGAGCCATTTTCGCTCCCCAAGCGTCAACGGTCGCCCCGCCCGCTCGCCGCCGAGGGCCAAGGGCGGTGCGCTCGCGTCCGGGACGCGGCCTTCGGGGGGCATGCTTGACGTCGGTCCGGCCGGATGGCGGACGAGGCGCTCGAGCGCGAGCAGGGACTCGCCGGCGGCCTGCTCGCGAAGGCGCTGGACGAGATCGCCTGCGTCGCTCGCGTTGAGGGCATCCACGATGGCGACGAGCACCTCGCGGGGACTCGCCTCCGCCTGCTCGGCGCGCTCGCAGATGACGTCGAGCGCGCGCGCGAGGTCGTCGATCGGCCACGTCGCAGCGACGCTTCCGACGTAGCGAGCACGCAGCGCGCCGTCGCCCAAGGAGAGCGTGGCGGACACCAGGGCCGCGGCTCGTGCGTGGCGGTCCAATCGGCCACACACGGTACCACGCCGGCCCCGACCGGCTCGCGTTGAAGTCGCGCTGCGCGGCGTTATTGTGCAAGGACGCCATGCCGCTCCAACGTCAGGCGGGTGCCCGCCCGCGTGCATTTCGGTCGGTGTCGGCGCACCGGGGGAACTCCTCGCCTGGGTCATCAGGGCCCCCGGAGAACCCTCAGCGGGACGAGGACATCGAGGTCGAAGAGCGACAAAAGACCGCAACGCCCAAGCGTTACAAGGTCATCTTTCACAACGACGACTACACGACGATGGAATACGTGGTCGAGGTCCTGCGGCGCTTCTTTCGCAAGACCGAGACCGAAGCAATGCACATCATGCTCACGGTCCACAAGAAGGGAAAAGCGGTGGCGGGCGTGTACCCGCGGGACGTGGCGGAGACCAAGGTGGTCGAGGTCATGCGGGACGCCCGCGAACGCGGACACCCGCTGCTACTGACGACGGAGCCCGAGTGAGAGCCGTATGCGAATCAGCCTTGAGGTAGAAATCGCCCTCTCCGTGGCTGCCAATGACGCGGCCCGAAGGCGACACGAGTACGTGACGATCGAGCACCTGCTCTACGCCCTGCTGCTCGACGAGGCGACCGCCAACGTCGTGCGGCACGCGGGCGGGGACCCGGCCGCGCTCAAGAAGCGGCTCGAGCGCTACTTGTCGGAGCAGCTCGAGCAGCTCCCCGAGGAAGGGGCGGTCACCCCGCAGCCCTCGCTCGGGGTCCAGCGCGCCATCCGGCGCGCCGCGACGCACGTCAAATCGAGCGGCAAGGAAGAGGTGACCGGCGCGAACGTCATCATCGCGATGTTCGCGGAGGCGGACTCGTACGCCGTCGCCATGATGGAAGAGCAAGGCGTCACCCGGCTCGACCTCGTGTCGTACGTCGCGCACGGGGTGTCCAAGCTCGACGACGATCAGCCGGCCCGAACCGCCGCCCCCGACCAGGACGGCGACCCGCCCCGCCCGGCGAAGGACCCGCTCAAGTCCTACACGGTCAACCTCAACGAGGAGGCTAAGAGCGCGCGCATCGATCCACTCGTCGGCCGCGAGAACGAGGTGGCCCGCATCGTCCAGATCCTCGCGCGGCGCAAGAAGAACAACCCGCTCCTCGTCGGCGACGCCGGGGTGGGCAAGACGGCCATCGCCGAGGGGCTCGCCCTCAAGATCCAGCGCGGGGAGGTGCCCAAGGCCCTGCTCGGCTCGGTGGTGTTCGCGCTCGACATGGGCGCTCTCCTGGCAGGGACGCGCTACCGGGGAGACTTCGAGGAACGCCTCAAGGCGGTCATCAAGGCGCTGCAGAAGCTCGACGGTGCGGTGCTCTTCATCGACGAGATCCACACCATCGTCGGCGCCGGCGCCGCCGCGGGCGGCACGATGGACGCCAGCAACCTGCTCAAGCCGGCGCTCGCCAGCGGGCGGCTACGCTGCATTGGGTCGACCACTTTCCAGGAGTTCCGCCAGCACTTCGAGAAAGATCGCGCCCTCGCGCGCCGGTTCCAGCGCGTCGAGGTCGAAGAGCCGAGCGTCGACGACACGGTCAAGATCCTCGAGGGGCTGCGCAAGCACTACGAGCAATTCCACGGCGTTCGCTACGCCGACGATGCGCTGCGAGCAGCCGCCGAGCTCGGATCGAAGTACCTGCACGATCGAAAGATGCCCGACAAGGCGATCGACCTTATTGACGAGACGGGGGCCGCCAAGAAGCTCGCCGCCGCCGGGCCACTTGCGACCGCCGGCAACTCCGCCGCCCCGGCGGATGAGCGCCCAGTCGTAGAGGTCGCCGACGTCGAGCAAGTTCTCGCGAAGATGGCGCAGATCCCGCCTCGCGAGGTCTCGACGAGCGATCGCGAGCGCCTCAAGGGCCTGGACGCGGAGCTGCGAACCGTTGTCTTCGGGCAGGACGACGCGATCCGCCAGCTGGTCGCCGCCATCCGGTTGTCCCGCGCCGGCCTGCGCGCGCCCGAGAAGCCCATCGGCTCGTTTCTTTTGACGGGACCGACCGGCGTCGGCAAGACCGAGGTGGCCAAGCAGCTCGCCAAGGTGCTCGGCGTGGCGTTCCACCGGTTCGACATGAGCGAGTACATGGAAGCGCATACGGTATCGCGCCTCATCGGCGCGCCGCCGGGGTACGTCGGCTTCGATCAGGGCGGCCTGCTCACCGACGCGATCGCGAAGACGCCCCATGCGGTCCTGCTCCTCGACGAGATCGAGAAGGCGCACCCGCAGATCTTCAACATCCTCTTGCAGGTGATGGACCACGGCCGCCTTACCGATCACAACGGCAAACAGACCGATTTTCGCCACGTCATCTTGCTCATGACAAGCAACATCGGCGTCCGCGACTTGCAGCGCCGGGCGGTCGGCTTCGGCGGTCCGCGGGGCGAGGACCGGGAAAAGCCTGGGATCGACCGCGAGTACAAGCAGCTCTTCAGCCCCGAGTTCCGAAACCGGCTCGACGCGAAGATCGCCTTCAACGCGCTCGACCCGGCCGTGATGCGCGACATCGTGCGCAAGTTTATGAAGGAGCTCTCCGAGCAGCTCGCGGTCCGCTCGGTCACGGTCGAGCTCACCGAAGCGGCGACGGAACACCTCGCGAAGAAGGGGTACGATCCGGACAACGGCGCGCGGCCGCTCGCCCGCGTGGTGCAAGACGAGATCAAGCGACCGCTGAGTGACGAGCTGCTGTTCGGCGCGCTCGAGGGAGGCGGGCACGTCGTCATCGACGCGGCGGAAGACAAGCTCGTCTTCCGGTTCGAGCCCGTCCTTCAGCCGGCCTGAGATCGATTTCTGCCGGCTTCGAGGCGTCCTGTGGCAATGGTTGTCGCGATGACACAGCCGCTTGTCTCGATCCTCATGGGGAGCAAAAGCGATCTCGAAGTCATGCAGCCGGCGCGCGACGCCTTGACGGAGCTCGGCGTCGCCCACGAGGTGCGGGTGCTGAGCGCCCACCGCACGCCGGACGCCCTCTTCGCGTACCTCGACGACGCCGCGGCGCGAGGCGTCGAAGTGTTCATCGCCGGGGCCGGCGGTGCCGCCCACCTGCCGGGGGTGGTCGCCGCCAAAACGCGCCTGCCCGTCCTGGGCGTACCGATCCCCTCGGGGCACCTCCTGGGCCTGGATGCCCTGCTTGCCATCGTCCAGATGCCCAAAGGCATTCCGGTCGCGACCTTCGCGGTGGGCAAGGCGGGCGCCGGGAACGCCGGACTCTTCGCGGTCGCCGTTTTGGCGGGCAAGCGGCCCGACCTGGGCGACCGGTTGGCTGCTTGGCGCAAGGCGCAGGCCGAAAAGCTGCTGAAAGAGTCGGTCATCGCGTAGCCCTCCCGAGGGGCGGACGCGCCGAGGCGCCGTCCGCCTTGACCGCACGTCCGTTCAGTATCAGGCTGGCTGCGTGTCGTCGCCCCTGCGCCCGCTGCGCAACCCGCCGAACCCCTGGGCGTCGACCGACGTCCAGTACCTCGAGGGCGAGGCCCCGGTCGCCGAGCTCGAAGTCTACGAGGACGCGACCCGCGGCATCCTCGCTCACAACGACAGTCCGGACGTCGGCTTCTCGTGGAGCGTCAACCCGTACCGCGGCTGCTTCCACGCGTGCGCCTACTGTTATGCCCGGCCGGGGCACGAATATTTGAGCTTCGGCGCCGGCACGGACTTCGAGCGCAAGATCGTCGTGAAAAGGCGGGCGCCGGACCTCCTGCGCGAAGCCTTCGACGACCCCCAGTGGAAGGGCGAGCTCCTCGTCTTCAGCGGGGTTACGGACTGCTACCAGCCGCTCGAGGCAAGCTATCGATTGACGCGCGCGTGCCTGGAGGCCTGCGTCGAGTACAGAAACCCGGTCGGAATCATCACCAAGGCGCCCCTCATCGAACGAGACGTCGACATGTTGGTCAAGCTCGCGCGCGTGGCGCGCGTCGTGGTCACCGTGAGCGTTCCCTTTTGGGACGAGGCGAAGGCCCGCGCCATCGAGCCATTCGTGACAACGCCGGTCCGGCGCATCCGCACCATCCGCCGGCTCGCCGACGCCGGCGTTCCCGTGGGGGTGATGGTGGGCCCCGTCATCCCGGGCCTCAACGACGAGGACATGGGCGACGTGCTTCGCGCCGCGCGCGACGCCGGCGCATCGCACGCGAGCCGCGTTCTGCTGCGCCTCCCGGGGCCGGTGAAAGAGGTGTTCGAGGGCCGCCTGCGCGAGGCTCTTCCCCTTCGCGCGGACCGCGTCCTGCGGCGCATTCGCGAGACGCGGGGGGGCAAGCTGTCGGACGCGCGCTTCGGCGTCCGGGGGCGGGGCGAGGGACCTTACGCGGAGGCCATCGGCGCCCTCTTCGACCAGACCGCCCAACGGCTCGGGTTCGAGACCCGCCCCTGGAACGACGACGCGCCGACGACGTTTCTTCGCCCTCGCGGACAGCTCGCACTTCTCTAGTCCCACCGGATCTGAAAGGACCCCGTCACCAGCGCGGGCGCGTGCCGGCGTAGTGGTAGGCGATCTGGTCGTCGTCGTAGCGAGACTCTTGCCCGACGACGCATCGGCCCCGAACCTCGGGCGTCGCGAGCGCGAGTCCACCGGGGCCGCCCGACCCGCCCACGCACGGCGCCGCGCACCCCGCGCACGGTGTCGGCGCGGCGGGGGACGCGTCGACGTCGGCGTCGACGAGCCAGGCGCCCCGCAAGGCCCACCACGGGCCGTGTTGCGCATGGATGAGAAGCCCGAAGGGTCCCGGCGAACCCAAACCGGCGAGCTCGCCGAGCGCGGCGAAGCTCAACCGGACCGGCGCCGCGAAGGCCGCATCGAACCGACGGAAGGCGACGCCTGCCGCGCCGAGGGCGTTGTCTGCTTCGCCGAGGATCTCGGCGACGAAGTCGTCGTACGGGTGCGGTCGGCGCCATCGATCGGGCCGCTCTGCCGCGGCCTGGCGAAAGCGGCGCCACAGAGCAGGGCCAGCGCTCGCGGCGACGACGACCCCGCGCGCGCGGGGAAAGAGCGCGGTCGAGCGGAGACCTTCGGGCGCTCGCGCGTCGTACGTGTCGACGCCGGAGGAGCCGACGACGTCGACCCCCGTTCCCGCCAGAGCCCTCCGGACCACCTCGGTCGCGTCCACCCACGGACCTTTTACCATCGAGCCGACTTGCCGCCCGCGCGCGAGCCGGTCGATGATGCCCCCGGTCTCCCTTGCCCTCGAGGTTCGTCGTCATCACGGCCCTGCTCACCCTCGGGGTCGAGGCCGATCCGCCGCCGGTCGCTCCCGGGCCCCCCCCAGCGTTCGACGAACGGCTCGCGGACCACGCCGACGACGTCGCCGACTATTCCCTCCGCGCGACGCTGGATCCCGCGACGCACTCGATTCATGGCGAAGGCACGATCCACCTGCGGAACGCGAGCGCCGCCCCGCTGCGAGAGCTCTGGCTGCACCTTTACCTGAACGCGTTCAAGGACGCGTCGAGCACCTTCATGCGCGAACGCGTCGGCGGCCGGGGCAGTGAAGCGCCCCGGGAATGGGGGCGGATCGACCTCCGGCGGCTGGCGCTCCGCTCGGCCACCGGCGCCCGCGATCTGTTGCCCTCCGTCGAGCTCCACCGACCCGACGAGACCGACGAAACCGACGCGCGTGTCCCGCTCCCGAGCGAAATCGCCCCGGGCGAGAGCGTGGACCTCGAAGTCGCGTTCGACGACGCGATGCCGTCGATCGTCGAGCGCACGGGCTATGCCGGCACCTTCTATATGGTCGGCCAATGGTTCCCCAAGCTCGCGCGCCTCGAGCCCGACGGCACCTGGGCCCATTTTCCCTTCCACCACCTCTCCGAGTTTTACGCGGACTTCGGCACCTACGACGTCACGATCGACGTGCCCGCGGGATACGTCGTCGGCGCGACCGGCCCGGTCGTCGAGCGCCGCGAGGAAGGGGGGCGCGTCCGCGAGCGCCACGTGCAGGCGGACGTCCACGATTTCGCGTGGACCGCCTGGGACCGCTGGCAGACCCTCGAGGCGAACGTCGACGAGGTCGACGTTAAGATCCTCTATCCGCGCGGCTTCGACGCGATCGCACGGCGCGACCTCGCCGCCGTTCGCTTCGCGCTCCCGTACGACTCCCTGCGCTACGGGCGCTACCCGTATCGAGTCCTGACCGTCGTTCATCCCGAGGACGCCGCGCGCGAGGCGGGCGGAATGGAATATCCGACGCTCATCACGACTACCTCTCCCTGGTGGACGCCGCCGTCGGTTCGCCTGCCGGAGATCGTGACCGTGCACGAGCTCGGGCATCAATGGTTCTACGGCCTCGTCGCGACCAACGAGGCCGCGTGGCCCTTCCTCGACGAGGGGATCAATCAGTACGCCGAGACGGACGCGATGGGCGCCTGGTTGGGCTCGGGGTCGGCGTCGAGCGCGCTCGGCCTCTCCCTGAGCGACGCCGCCATCCAGGCGGTCGCCGGCGACCGCGGCGTGCACGACGAGGCCGTGGCGCAGGCGGCGAGCTCCTTCTCGAGCGGCGCCGACTATGCGCGGCTCGTCTACTCGCGCACGGCCGCGCTCATCGCCACGTTCGCCGGCGTCTACGGCGAGGATGCCGTCGCGCGAGCACTCGGCGACTACACGCGGCGGTTTCGCTTTCGCCACCCCGGCCCGCGAGAGCTCGTCGACTCGTTCGAATCGGTCTTGGGACGCGAGGCGAGCGCCACCCTGCGCGGCGCCCTGTTCGACAAGGGGTGGGTGGACTACGCCGTGGACGAGCTGCGTTCGGACGCGGGTCCGGCACCCGACGGCTCATGGTCGGGGTCCGCTCTGGTGCGCCGCCGCGGGACGCTCTCGTTTCCAGTGGAGGTCGACCTGGTCGCCGCCGACGGCTCGACGCGACGCGAACGATGGGACGGCCACGGCGATTGGAAGCGCTTCGCCTGGCACGGCCGCGCGGCGCTGCGCGGCGCGGTCGTCGATCCGGAGGAACAAATCCTCGTCGACCAGATTCGAGAGAACAACCAGGGCACCGTGGACGGCGCCGGCAGCGGGGCGCCGCGGGTCCTCGAGCGCGCGGCCTACTACATGGAGCTCGCCCTCCAGGCGGTCGGGCCTTGATGGAGGCCGCGATCCGTGCCCGGCGGAACGCGCGCGCCGTGGCTGGGCTCT
>DATGJA010000408.1:0-5122 GCA_035295445.1 Polyangiaceae bacterium
GGCCCTGACGACCCGAGCCACCAATCCCTGACGCGGGGCGGAAGGGTCACGCGTCCACCCCCATGAAAGAAGCACTAGCCATGTCCAATGACACCCGCGCGAAGATCGAGGAACTCATCCAGAACCACAAAGTGATGCTCTTCATGAAGGGCACCCGCCAGTTTCCGGCATGCGGGTTCTCGAACGCGGTCGTCCAGATTCTCAAGAAGGAGGGCGTACCGTTCGAGACGTACAACATCCTCGCCGATCCGGAGTTGCGGCAGACCTTGAAGGAAGTGTCGAGCTGGCCGACGTACCCGCAGCTCTACGTGGCAGGAAAATTCGTCGGCGGCTGCGACATCGTGACCGAGCTGCACCAGAGCGGCGAGCTCGCCAAGGAGCTGGCCGAATCCGGCGCCGCCCCGACCTCCGGGAACAGGGCCTCTCCCCCCAAGGCCCCGAGCGCCGAATGACCGTCAGAGCACCAGGCCGCCATCGACGTCGATGGTGCGGCCGTTGAAGTAATCGCACTCCAGCACGAACTTCACGGCGAGCCACAGGTCCTCGGCGGTTCCGATGCGTCCCACGGGGACGACTGCCACCAGCGCGTCGCGGGCCTTCTGGTTCATCCCTCGCGTCATCGGGGTCTCGACCATCCCCGGCGCCACCGCACCGCACCGCACCCCGAAGGACGCCCATTCGAGCGACCACGTCTTCGTAAGCGCGGCAAGACCCGCCTTAGCGGCGCTGTAGTTGCTCTGACCCCGGTTGCCATGGCGGGCGACGCTCGACATGTTGACGACGACCCCGGAGCACGTCCCGGGTGCGGCCACCGTCCTGCCCGCGGCCATCTTCGCGACGCAATCGCGCGCCAGAAGGGCGGCACCGGTCAGGTTCACGCCGATGACGGCGTCCCAGAGCTCCTTCGAGAGGCGCTTGATCTCGCCAGTTTCCTTATCACGCTTCACGAGCAGGCCGTCGCGGAGGATGCCCGCGTTGTTCACGAGCGCGTTCAGCCCGCCCATCTCGGCGTGCGCCCAGTCGACGAACGACGCGACGTCCTTCTCGTCGGAGACGTCCACGCGCCGCGTGCTGACCCGCCCCTTGGCGCGCGCGGCGAGGGCCGCCGTCTCCTTCAGCCCGGCTTCGTTGACGTCCCCGACGACGACGTGGGCCCCCTCTTCGGCCAGACGGACGGCGAAGTGCTGCCCCATCCCCGAAGCGCCCCCCGACACGACGGCCTTGAGTTCTTGAAGCTTCATCGCTTGCTCCCGGAGTGCTCTTTACCACGTGACCCAACCGAGGCGCGCCGCCGCCAAGAGGGCCGCCAGAACGACAAAGACCTCCACGCCGAAGTGAAGGCCCCGGCGCAGGAGCCGCCACGACACCACGGCCCCCAGGGCCGCGAGGACCACCGTCGGCACGCCCGTGTGGCGCGACGCCCAGTGCAGGCCGCCCCGAACCGCTGCGGCGCCATGCGCCGTCCACGCCGCCCGTCGGTAGGCTTCGAGCGCGTGCGCGAACTCGGGCAGCAGGCGCATGGGGGCGGCGTCATTGGAGCCCACCCGGGCGGCGCCGGCCAAGTTCGGCCCAACTGGGGCACAACCTTCCTTCACGGCCGAGCCACGGCTTCGCGCGAATGCCGCCCGTGTTCCATTCTTGGCGGCGGGGCTCGAACCGCTACACTCGAGACCCAAGGTCGGCCTTTCCCGGCGCCTTGAACTTGATGCGCGCATGGCCACCAGCGCCCCCCCCCAATCGGGAGCCCTTCCCCGGCACGACGTCGGCGTCGATTCTGCGGCGGGCTCCGCCGGAAGCACCGCACGGCGGGTCGTACCTTCGTGGATCGGGCTGGGGGTCCTCATCGCCGCGAGCGCGCTGGTCTTCTGGGCCTTCGACGCCCTTCCCTTCCAGGATCTCCCCGCGCATGCCGGCCTCATCGCCTTGCGCCATCGCTTCCCGCACTCGCCCTTCGAGCAGCGCTTCTTCGTCGTGGCGCCGCACCTCGGGCCGTACTCCCTGTTTCGAATGCTGGGAGAGTTCCTCATCGGGCCCCTCGGGCCCGTCGGCGCCGTCCGGGCGCTGGCCACGCTCCCGACCATCGCGACGCCTCTCGCGCTGCTCTGGGCGCGCCGCAGGCTGCACGGCGATCGCTCGCTGACCGCCGCCTACTTCGGGATCGCGCTCGGGTTCGGCTTCATGACGCTGCTCGGCTTCGCGAGCTACCTCCTCGGCGTCGCGCTCCTGCTCGTGGTCCTGACGACGTGGCTCGAGCTCATGGTCGCCGCCGACCGGGCCGAGCCGGCGCGCAAGCAAGAGGTTGCCGTACTCCTCCTCGCGCCGCTGATGCTCGTGGCGCACGGACACGCCTTCGTCATATTCGTCGCCCTCGCGTTCGTCACCGCGGTCGCCACGGGCGAGCGTCGGGCTCGGCTCTTGCGCCTCCGCGCACTGGGCCCCGCCCTGGGCCTGGCCGCCTTGGCCGCGTGGCGCGAGCGCATGTCGGTCGTCCCTGTCGGATCGGTCCCGTCGCCCAACCCGGTCTTCTCCACGCACTTTCAAGGCCTGTGCGACAAACTGAGCCTCCTCATCACGCCGACGCTCATCACGCGTACCGGCCTCGACGCGGCGGTCGGGCTTTTCGTCTGGGGCGTCATCGTGACCGCTGTCGTCGTGACCGCGCGCTCGCTGCGGCGCCGCACGGACGATTGGCCGGACGACCAGGACCAGGCGTCCCGATCGCACTCGCGCGCCCTCCTCGTCGCCCTTGTGCTCATCGCGATCACGTTCCTGACCCTGCCGCACTCGATCGGCTGGTTCGGGTTCGTCGATGGCCGCCTGGTGCCCCTGCTCTTGCTCTTGGGGCTGATGGCCCTGCGGGCGTCGGCTCTCGGACCCGTCATCGGCCCGGTGCTCCGCATCGGCGCGCCGCTCGCAGCGTGCGCCATGGTCGGCATCGCGCTTGGGGCCTCGTCCCTCTTCCAGCGCGAGGCGGCGGGCTGGCGCGAGGTGCTCGCCGCGGTTCCGGCGGAGGCGCGGCTGCTCAACCTGCCGCTGCAGCCGAACAGCGTCGTCTTCACGGCTCACCCCTTCGTCCATTACGACAAGCTCGCGCTCGCCGAACGCCCCACCGTCGTGAGCGACGTATGGTTCCACCAGGGGTCGGGCATCTACCCGACCTCCGAGAATCCCGCGCTGCGCCTGCCCGCGACCTACAGCGAGAGCGATCTACGCTCCGTGGACTGGCCCGCGTACGACCTGCGCGACTGGGACTATGTCCTCATCCGGACGCGCCCTGAGGCGCCTCGCCCCGACGTTCCCGGCGCCCTCTCGCTGGCCATCCATCGCGGGGGCTGGTGGCTCTTTCGTCGACAGGACACCCCGGCGGGCGGCGGTGCTTAGACCCTAGCGTCAGCTGGGTCGTCAAGACGACGGAGGGACCCTTGAGGCTGGCGCGCCCGACCATTTCGGCGTAGTTTGACCGCCCTATGCGCCTCGTTGCATTCGGAGTCGGCTACGTCGGGTTGGTCAGCGGTACGGGTCTCGCCGAGTTGGGGCACGACGTCCTTTGCGTCGACATCGACCCGGAGCGAATCCGTCAACTCGAGGACGGCATCATCCCGATCTACGAGCCCGGCCTCGCCGATTTGGTGCGGCGCAACGTGCGCGCTGGGCGGCTCCACTTCGCCACGTCCGTCTCTACCCCGTTCGACAGCGCCGACGCCTACTTCGTGGCCGTCGGCACCCCCCCCGGGCCCGACGGAGCCGCCGACGTGAGCGCCGTCTTCGCGGTGAGCGATCGCATCGGCCAAATCGCCAAGAAGCCTGCGCTCGTCGTCGTCAAGAGCACAGTGCCCGTGGGCACGTGCGACGCCGTTCAGGCGCGCATCGACAAGACGGCGACCATCGCCCTCGAGGTCGTGTCCAATCCAGAGTTCTTGAAGGAGGGCACCGCGGTCGAAGACTTCTTCCGGCCCGATCGCATCGTGCTCGGCGCCACAAGCAACGAGGCCCGCGAGATGCTGCGGGCGCTCTATGCTCCGCTCCAGCTCTCGGGAGAGCGGGTCGTCGTGACCGATCCGCGTTCGAGCGAGCTGACGAAGTACGCCGCCAACACGATGCTGGCGATGCGGGTCTCCTTCATGAACGAGCTGGCGCGCCTCTGCCACGCCACGGGCGCCGACGTGCACGCGGTGCGCATGGGCGTCGGGAGCGACACGCGCATCGGCAAGCGGTTCCTCTACGCCGGCCCGGGTTACGGCGGGTCGTGCTTCCCGAAGGACGTGCAGGCGCTCTTCCACCTCGGCCGCTCCCACGGAGTGCCCATGCGAATGGCCGAAGCGACCCACCTCGCCAACGAGGAGCAGGCGGTCTTTTTGGCGCAGCTCGTGGAGAAGGCGGTCGGCCCGCTGCAGGGCAAGACGGTGGCGCTCTGGGGCCTCGCTTTCAAACCGGAGACGGACGACATCCGCGAGTCCCCATCCATCAAGCTGACCGCGGCCCTCCTGGCGCGCGGCGCGAACGTCGTCGGCCACGATCCGGAGGGGGGCAAGAACTTCGCAAAGGCGATGGCCTCCCACGGCGCCCGCGTCAAAGTCACCGATCGCGACTACGACGCACTCGACGGCGCACACGCGCTCGTCCTTCTCACCGAGTGGCGCAGCTTCCGCGCGCCCAACTTCGCCGAGATCCGCAAGCGGCTCCGGGACACCGACGGCGGGGGGCCGCCGGTGGTCGTGGACGGGCGCAACGTGTGGCGGCCGTCCGAGGTCGTGAAAGCCGGGCTCCGCTATCAAGGCATCGGCGTTCCGGCCGTCACGGCGTCGTCGGACCGCTCTTCGAAGTCGTCCCTCCGCTGAGGCGCGCAGCGACCCGGTGAAGGTACTGGTCACGGGCGGGGTCGGTTTCATCGGGTACCACTCGACCCGAGCGCTGCTCGCTCGGGGCGACGACGTCGTGGTGATCGACGATTTCTCCGACGCGCCCTACCCTCGCGCGGAAAAACTCCGCAACGAAGCGGACCTGCTCGCGGAGTTTCCGCGTCTTCGGGTAGAGCGCGGCTGCGTGACGAATCGCGCGGCGCTGGCAGCCGCGGCCGACGGCGCGGAGGCCATCCTTCACCTTGCAGGCCTCGCCGGGGTCC
>DATGJA010000409.1:0-21000 GCA_035295445.1 Polyangiaceae bacterium
CCGGTCTCGAGCCATAGGGTCCGCATGCCGCGCGTGCGCGCCTCGCCCACGATGTGCTCGAGGATCGCGCGCCCGACGCCCCGTCCGAGGAACGCGTCGGCGACGCGCATCGATTTGATCTCGCCGCGCTCGGCGTCGAGCCCCTTGAGCGCGCCGCATCCCGCCACTTCTTCCCCGACCCAAGCCGACCAGAACGTTACGTCCGGCTCACGCAGCCGGTCGACGTCGAGCGCGAAGACGCTCCCCGGAGGGGAGTGCTCGCGCATTCCCGTCAGGTGCCGCGCGACAAGGGCCCGCGTCGCCGCGCCCGTGAGATCGTCGACCCGAAACGCGAGCGTCGAACCCATCTCACCGCGCCATGCCTTCAAGGCCGTGTGCGCGCGCGCGTCGCGCTCCGCACCCGCCACTCCTCGAGCATCGCGCTCGCCGCCCCGCCCGGGTCCCCCGCGCCGCCCCTCTCCCGAAGCTCCCGCGTCGCCCTCTCCAGCGTCTGCGCGACCTCGCTCGGCTCCAGCCGCGCCACTGCCCTCAGAGCCAGCGTCTGCCCGCCCCGCGACGACACCAGCCCGAGCGTCCACGTGGTCCATACGAACCGCGGCGCCTCGCGCGTGCACGTCGCGACGTCGGTCAGCGGTGTCCGTGCGAGGATCCCCGCGAGCGCAGCCTCTACGGCCGCGGACTCCACGGCCACCGGCTGGAGCGAAGCGACCGGAACCGCCGTCCGCGTCACCCGCACCCGTCGCAGGCCCGGCCATGCCGTCAGCCGCCCGGGCGCGTCCACCCCGAAGAACGTCCGCGATCCCGTCCACCACGACACTGTCGTGTCGGTGCGCGCCACCTCCATCAGACGCGCGAGCCACGAGTGGCGGGCCACGGCCTCGCCGACCGTGCGAGGCGGCGGGACGCGCTCGATCGTCGCGCACGCCAGGCGCAGGATGCGGCGCGCGAGCGGCCGGCGGAGCGCGGTGCAAAAGCCCGGGTTCGTCGCCTGCAGCACGTCGTTGAGCGCCGCCGCGAGCGCCCAGTCGGCCGCCGATGGCCCGGGGAGATTGTCGATCGGGACGATCCGCCGAACGGCCCGCACCCGGGCGACCTCGACGCGGGCCGCCAGATCCGTGCCGGAGGACGAGCGCTTCTCGCCGAGCGACAGCGCCGCGCGCTCGCCGATCGCGTGACACGGTCGCAGCGGTCCCCCGAGCACCAGAGGCGCCATGACGCCCTCGAAGAGACGCTCGGCCACGGCGCCCAGGTCCGTCACACTCAACCGCCCTCGGGGATCGGCTCCACCCCGCGCATCGGCAGGAGCCCGATCGTCGTCACCTTCAGCTCGATCGGCTCGTCGAGCGCGGCGGCGATCTGCTCGGCCACGAGCGCGTCCCACGGCGCAGCCTCGACGAGCGCGGCCTCGAGCGGGGCGAACGCGGTCCGTTCGATCGCGACCACCCGCGAGTCGGGCCCGATGAACGTCACGTGCGTCGCCGGAGCGCCCACGGCCTTCGCCAGCGCCTCCGAGCTCACCGACGGCGTGACGTCGTGGCCCGCGGGGACGAACAGGTCCGGGTGCACCTCGACGTAGAACACCCCGGGAAAGCCCTCGATCCCCGCGGGCGACCGGAGGAAGGCGCCGCGCGGGGTGATGGCCACGAGCGCGCGCGTCACGATCTCGTGCGGGAGCGCGTAGGCGAGTCGGCGCAGCAGCGGGAGCTGCTCGGAGGCGATCCAAGTCGCCGTCACGTTGCGCCACGGCCTCCCCGACGCGACTACCCGCAGGGGGACGCGCAGGATTTCGCCGCCGCCGACGGAGGCCCCCACGGGCGGTTCACCGGGCGTCGTCGCGAACCCGACGCGCGCGAACGCGCGCAGCGGAGCCAGCATCGGCAGGTGGTCGACCACCCACGGTTCGGCGCCGCCGCCTCGCAGCAGCACGAGGCCCCCGCCGCCGAAGACCGGGCACGCCTGGAGCTCGATGGGATGGCGATACCCGGCCTCCACCGCCACCCCCGTGGCCGTCGGGACGAAGGACGTCAGGCCGGGCGTCTCGTGGAGGAGGGAGCCCATGCGCGGGGGAAACGATGGGAGCCGGAGGATCCACCGACGCACCGGCGCGTCGTCGAACGCGTTCGCGGGCGGCCACTCGACCATACAGACCACCCCGTCGACGCCGCTGCGCAGCAGATAGGACACGAGCGTCCCACCGAGCCCTGGCTCGACGACGACGATCCGCGGACCCGCGAGCGACCGGGTCCCTGGCTCGAGCCGCGGCATGATGCGGATCAGCAGAGAACGCAGGTCGATCGGTCGCTCGAGGTCGTATGTCTGAGAAAAACGACCGTGGTAGAGGGCGAGCTGCGCGTCCGTCGAGAGAAGGTCGGTCGCGTCGTAGCCGAACGGGGCCGCCGCGTCGCGGTATTGAACGAAGTGCCGGGAGGTCCCCGTGAAGGCGAACCCGCCGACGAGGCGCGCCACGTCGGCCATCCGGTCCATACGGTCGCTCGACTCGGCCGGGAACTCCACGACCACCTCGCGCGTGCCGAGCTTGGAATGCGCGAGGTGGATCGCGAGGGCGGGGAGCAGATCCTCCAGCGATCGCTCCCGGGTGTACGCCGCGAGTAGCGCGACGAGCCGATCCACAGACGGCAGGAGGAGGAGCCCCTTCGCGCCGAGGGCGACGCCCTTCGAGTCGAGGCCCAGGCCCGGCGTGTTCAGACGCGTCTGATGGAGGGCGATCCGCTCGAGCAAGGCCTCCCCCAACGTAGCTCAGCGCCCCCACCCCCACACCTGCACCGCGCCGAGGACCGCGGCGGCGACCGTCTCCGTGCGGAGCGCCCGCGGGCCGAGCGACGCGATGGCCCATCCCTGCGCCGCGGCCAGCGCCACCTCGCCCTCGTCGAGGCCGCCTTCGGGTCCGCACGCGAACGCCAGCGACGCGCCGGAGGCGAGTGCCGCGAAGAGCAGCGGGCCGAGGGGCTCGGTCGCCCCCTCCCAGAGGCAGAATCGCGCGACGCACTCGGCGCCCCGCGACAGCGCCTCGGACCACGCGCACGGGGCGTCGACCCGCGGCGCCTCGCTGCGCCCCGACTGTCGCGCCGACTCTTGGGCGATGCGCGCCCAGCGCGCGCGGCGCGCGGCGCCCCTCTTCGCGTCGAGCCGGACCACGCTGCGCGACGTCGCCGCGACGACGAACCGGGTCATGCCGAGCTCCGTCGCATCGCGCACGACCGTTTCGCACTTGTCGCCCTTGGCCAGTCCCTGGATCCACGTGATGCGTCGGTCGGGCCGCACCGCCCCGTCGCGCAGGGCGCCGAAGCGCACCGTGAGGGCGGCCGGGTGGCGGTCCGCGCGCACGACCACGGCGTCCGCCTCCTTCCCGCTCGCAGGATCGAAGCCGACGAGCGCGTCGCCTACCCGAAGGCGCAGAACGGTCGCCAGGTAGTGCCCGAGGGCTCCGTCGAGGGACCGCTCGCCCGGGGCCAGCGCCGCGATGGGCGCCCGTGTCATAGCGCCGGGGCGCGGAGGACGACCGCGATCCACTCGCCGTCGCGCCGCACGGATTCCATCGTCATCTCGGCGTACGCTCGTCGAATGTCCGGAAGCTGCGACGGCGCGACCTCCTCTGCCAAGAGGCCGCTGAGGATGAGAAGACCGCCCGGCGCCACGCGGGGGGCGAGGTCCGGCGCCATCGCGACGAGGGGGGCACACTCGATGTTCGCGACGACCGTCGGGTACCGGGCGGGAACGGCCGCCACGGGGTCATCGTCCGCGGCGAGGCGGTCCGTCACGCCGTTTCTCTTGGCGTTTTCGCGCGTGACGCCGACGGCCTCGGGGTCGACGTCAACGGCTCGAGCCGAGGGGGCGCCCAGCGCGAGCGCCACGAGCGCGAGGATGCCGCTGCCGCAGCCCACGTCGAGGACCGGACCGGCCGCCACACTCGCAGCCCGCTCGGCGAGGATCGTGGCCACGAGGCGGGTCGTCTCGTGAAGACCCGTCCCGAAGGCCCGCCCGGGCTCGAGGACGATGACCCGCTCGCCAGCGCCCTCGGGCGCTTGACGCCACGGCGGCGCAACGACGATTCCGGGACAGATCCGGAACGGCTCGAAGTGCTTCTTCCACTCGTCCCGCCACGCGTCCCCGACGACGTGCTCAGCGCGCGGTCGCCATGCCGCCCGTAGCTCGCCGATCGCGGCGCGGGCCTCGTCCTCCGACGCGAAGCCCGCCCAGAGGGTGACCTTCCCCGAAACTCCCCGGTGCAGCGTCGTCTCGTCGCGCACCTCCACGCCGCGGGCGCCGAGCTCGAAGAGGCGGGCGCCGGCCTCGTCGGCCTCGTCCTCCGCTACGTCGATGGCGACGTACGGATAGCTCGTCTCGGCGGACGCCATGGAGTCGAGAGTAGCCCCCACGCTCGACCGAGGGGAGAGAGCGGGCGACGCACCCGACTCGATGGAACGACCGTTTCGAGCAACCCGGGCGCGCGGACGGCCGACGGGGGGGCATGAGGGCAGCGGTGCAGCTCGTGCCGGCGGCGTTCGTGCTCACGCTCGCGGGTCCGGCCCGGGCCGCAGAGACCGCCGCGGACGTCGAAACGGACCACGTCGACGCGCTGGACGACGGCGGCCCCCGGATCGTGACCCTCGCCGTCGACGTGCTCGCGACCTCTCGCGGCTGGCTCGGGGTAGAGGGGGAGGCGCTCGTGGTCGACGGCCTCGCCGCCCACCTCGCCGTCGCCGGCGGGGTCTCGGGGCCGCGCGCCTTCGCGCACGCATCGGCGGGGCTCGCTTGGTTCCCGGCGCGGTTCTCCTTCCATGGGTGGGTCCTTCTGACGCGCGTCGAAGGGACGTCCCCGCTCGACGACGTCACGTCGCCGTGGCGCATCGCGGGCGCGCTCCTCGCGGGGTACGCGTGGACGTGGCCCGTCGGCGCCGCTTTGCGCCTCGCCGCCGGCGCCGCCTACGCCGCGCCGCTCGTATCCGGCGCGCCGCACGCGGGTTTCGAGCCCCGCGTCGATGTGGCCGCCGGCTGGACATTCTGAGAAGGTCGGTGTCTTTCGGTCGATCCCGTCGGTCTCGACCGAAATACGCCGACCTTCTGCACGTTGCGCCTCGGAGAGGGGGTCGGCGGCGTCGGACGTCAGGGCGTGTCGACCGGGAAGAGGTTCCACGGCGCCGAACGCGAGTCCGTGACGTATTCGTTGCACTCTCGAGCTTCGCTCGAGCGAGCAGCATGCGGCTACGAGTACTTTTCGCGAGCCTTCACGCTGACGAGCTTTTCCGCCGCCGCCCTGCCGCGGGGCATCTTCTCGCCCCGGTCCAGGACGACCGCCGTCAGCCGGCCTCCGTAAACGCACCCCGTGTCGATCCCGGTGGCCCAGGGGTAGAGCCGCGGCTCGGGGCGGGCGTCGTGGCCGAAAATGACGTGCGGCGGCCCCGCGTACCCCGTCGCCCACGGCGCGCCGGCGTCTCGCTTGTCGCTCCACGTGCCGAACGCGTCGATCGTGCGCATTTGAAGGAGCGCGCGTCGGGGCGTACGGCGGACGTCCAACCACGGGAGGACCCCCGCGTGCACCACCCGAACGCCGTGCTCCGGCAGGTCGAGCCAATACGGCGTGGCCCGAAGGGCGCGCCACTCGTCCGCGGAGAGCGAGTCGGCCACGCGGCGGTGCTCCGAGCCGAGGCGGATTCGTCCCCGGCGTCCGAGAAGGAGCCGCTCCTCGTGATTGCCCCGCGCCACGCAAGCGCCAAGGGTCTCGAGCAGCGCGAGGGTCCCCCGCGAGTCGGGGCCGCGCGCGACGACGTCTCCCACGAGAACGAGACGGTCGCGCTTGGGGGAGAAAGAAAGGCGGCGCAGAAGCGTCGAAAGCTCGCGGCTGCACCCGTGAACGTCGCCGATGATTACCGTGCGGCCCATTTTGCGCCATTCCCTGGACGTGCTTCGTGCCACCCGACATAAACACCCAAAACAGGGGTCTGCGGAGGAAAATTGTGACCTCGCAGGCATAGGCCCGCGTCCCTTTGCATGGTGCGCGCACTCACCTCTTGCGGCATCCGGCGGCTTGGGGAAATAGAGTGTCCCCCCTTCTCGGGTGCCGCTTGCCTCTTTGACAATCGCTACCCCTGCAAAATTCTCGGCGTTCGACAGACCTACTTGCGCAAGGAAGAATGGCCCCGAGCGTGTGACGATCGGTACCGTTGGCGGGCCTCGGGCGGAGTAGAGCTCCCCCCCCCAGACCTAGGAGATGAGAGGCCTGACGACCCGTGTCGTCAGGCCTTGAGCGTGCTCGACGGAGGAATGGATGCGGTGTGGTTGGAGAGGATGGGTCGGGGGGGGCGTGATCATGGTGACTCTCATCGTCGCGTGCGGAGTGGGGACGAGCGTGGATCCCCCGCCCGTCTGCAGCGTCGACACGTGCCCCGGCGGTCAAAAGTGCGACGTTATCCTCGGTTGCGTCGAGTGCACGATCAACGCGGATTGCTCTCGGCCGACTCCCCTCTGCGTACCGAATCTGGGTCGGTGCGGCGCGTGCCTCTCGAACGCGGATTGTTCCGCGTCGGACCCCGTCTGCTGGCCGAGTGATCACAACTGTCACCTCGCCTGCAACACGAACTCGGACTGCCCGAACCAGGGCTCCCACATCTGTCAAAAGACCACCGGTCCCGGCATCTGCGTCGGTTGCCGCCCCGGCTGGGCCGCCACGGACTGCCCGACGGGGGTCTGCAATCCGTACAGCCAGCAGTGCGTCTCTTGTATGGTCGACAGCGATTGTCCCCAAGACCACCCCCACTGCAACGCCAGCCAGGGCGCGTGCGTGCAGTGCGAGTCGAACGCCGACTGCGGATCCGGGGCCGTTTGCGACCAGAAGACGAACGCATGTCGCTCGGGGTGTACGTCGGACGGTCAGTGCGGAGGAACCACGCCCATCTGCAATACGGCGACGTTCGCCTGCGTCCAATGCACGGGCAACGGCAATTGCAGCGGCAGCCTGCGTATTTGCGGCCCCGGCAGCAAATGCGTGCAGTGCGTCACCGACACCGACTGCCCCATGGCCACGCCGGTCTGCAAGGTCAACGCCTGCGCGGTGAATTGAGTCTCGTTCGAGGGGGAGCGACCTCCGCTCTCCTCGAGCTCCCCACCGGATCGGATCCCCACGCTTACACCAAGCCGTCGAGCTTGGCACGCTTTGGGATGACGACCGTGCCGTCCTCGGTCACGAAGAATCGCTGCGTGTCGGCGTCGCGGTCGTAGCCGATGACCGTCCCGGAGGGGATCTCGACGTCCTTGTCGATGATTGCCCTTCGGATCTTCGCGTGCCGACCCACGCGTACCCCCTCGAACAGCACGGACTCCTCTACCTCGCTGAACGAATTGACGCGGCATCCCACGCCCAGCACGCTGCGATGGATGCGGCCTCCGGAGATGATGCAGCCGTGGCTGACCATCGAGTCGGTCGCGATGCCGACGCGGGCCTGCGCCTCGTCGCGAAAGACGAATTTCGCGGGCGGGTCGTGGGTCGCGCCGGTCCGGATGGGCCACCTGAAATTGTACATGTTGAACTGAGGATGGATCTCGATGAGGTCCATCTGCGCCGCCCAATACGCGTCGATGGTCCCTATGTCGCGCCAGTAGCCCCGATTGTGCTCGTCCTCGCCGGGGACCAGGTTCGTCGCGAAGTCGTACGCGACGACCGCGGCGCCCTTGCGAACGAGGCGGGGCAAGATGTCGTGCCCGAAGTCGTGGCGGCTACTCTCGAGGTTCTCGTCCTCCTGCAGCTCGCGCAAGAGCACGTCCGGGCGAAAGACGTAGTTGCCCATCGACGCGAGGCAGCGCGTCGAGTCCCCCGGCATCGGGGGAGGGTCGTCCACCTTCTCGTGGAACGCCACGATCCGGTGCCCTTCGTCGACCTCGAGCACTCCGAACGACCGCGCCTCCGCGCGGGGCACCGGGATGGCGGCGATCGTCGCGTCGGCGCGCAGCTCCTGGTGGAAGAGGAGCATCTGCCGGACGTCCATCTTGTAGACGTGGTCGCCGCCGAAGATGCACACGAGCTCCGGCCGTTCGTCGTCGATGACGTGCTGGCACTGCCACACGGCGTCCGCCGACCCGCGATACCACGTCTTCCCGGTCCGCTGCTGGGCGGGAATGGCCTCGATGAACTGATCGAGAATCGGCGCGAGCCTCCAGTTTCGCGCGATGTGCTCCTCGAGCGACGCGCTCTTGTACTGCGTGAGGACCTTGATCTTCGAGAGGCCCGAGTTGACGAAGTTCGAGAGTACGATGTCGATGATGCGGTACCGGCCGCCGAAGGGGACGGCGGGCTTGGCGCGGTCGAGGGTCAGCGGGAAGAGGCGCCGGCCCTCGCCGCCCGCGAGGACCATGACGAGCACCTCGTTCTGATCGAAATTGAGCGCCGGGGGCTTCATCGAGGCGGGCATCGTACCGCGCAGAGCGTCGGGACGCGCCCGTTCAGTTGGGGGCGACGGCGTCGGTCTCGAGCTGTTGGAATAGCGGACCGAGATCCGGACGGGTCCGCAGAGGCTCGCAGAACTCGGTGGCGAGCTGCAGCAGTCGATGTTCGATCGAGTCGGCGCGCTCGCTCAGCTCGACGGCGCGGCTCTGCGCGGCGTCGCGGTCGCGATCGATGCCCTGTCCGTGATTGGCGAGGGCGGTCCGGAGCTCGGCGATCTGGTACTCGAGGTCGCTTGCGTTGCGCTCCTGTTTCTCGAGCGTGACGATGGCGGCTCGCTCCCGCTTGCGCGCCTCCAGCCACCGGTCGACGGCGGAGGCGCACGCGCGGTGCGCGTCGGCGAGCTGCGCGTAAGGCTCCTTCTGGCCGGACCGGCCCTCCCACGTCAAAAGCTCGCGCTGCGTCCCGAGGTACGCCTCGGCGCTCTTCGCGCACTCGAGCGCCAGGCGATCCCGCTCGGCCCTCGCGGCGCGGACCTCCTCCTTGGCCTTCGACGCGTCGACACCGAGCGCATCCACCGCGAAGCCGAAGCGCTGTCGTCCCTCGCGGCCGCGGGCGTCGATCTCCTCGAGGGTCCGCTGGGCCTTGGAGCCGGCTGCGCGAACCTCGGCGATTTCACGGACGAGCTTCTTCAGGTCGGCGAGTCTGCGTTCCTGTGGTGCCGGAGCCTTGCCGCCGTACGCCCGCGCGAACATCTGCTCGAAGAGAATGATTCGAGCCCCCCACTGCTCGAGGATAATGCCCGGCAGCGTCTTGGCCACCGGGCGGGAGCTCGCCGGGTCGACCTCCGGGTCCGGGGGCACGGCGACACGCAGCGCGCGCGCCATGGCAACGAGATCGTGCTCGACGCGGTGGGCGTCGACCGGCCGTGCCCGCGGGTCCTTCTCGAGGAGCTTGAGGATGAGGACATCGAGCTCCTTCGGCACCCGAGCGTTGTTCTCGCGCGGCGAGGGCGGCGCCTCCTTCATGTGCTTGATGAGGAAGCTTGGCGCGTCGCTTGCTTCGAACGGCAACGTGCCGGTGACCATTTCGAAAAAGATGACGCCGATCGCGTAGAGGTCGACGCTGGGGCCGGCTTCGCCGCTCGTGATTCGCTCCGGCGCCATGTACTGGGGGGTGCCGAAGAGCTCCCCGGCGTTGGTGAGGCGGGTGTCGCTCCGCGATCGCGCGATGCCGAAATCGAGGATCTTCACGAGGTCCGACCCGTCTTCGCGCGGGCAGACGAAGATGTTCTCCGGCTTGAGGTCGCGGTGGACGACGCCGAGGTCGTGGGCGCGGGCGATGCCGCGCGCGATCTGGATCATGATGGGGACCGAGCGCGCCGGCGGCAACGGTCCGGCGTCGACGACCGCGGACAGCGTCTGGCCGTTCAGGAGCTCCATGACCATGTAGGGGACCCCGTCGTCCATCTCCCCGTGGTCGAAGATCTCGATGACGTTCGGGTGGGCCAGCGCCTGGGCGCTCTTGGCCTCACGCCGGAACCTCTCGCGGACCTTGGCGTCGGTGGCGAGCGACGGGTTCATCACCTTGACCGCGCACGGCCGGTCCACGAGCTTGTGCTGGGCGCGGTAGACCGTGGCCATGCCGCCTTCTCCCAGGATCTCTTCGATGACGTAGCGGCCCGCGATCGTCTTGCCGATGAGCGGGTCGCGGATCGTCGCCAGACTGGCGCCGTCCACGAAGCAGTAGACGGCGTCGGCGGGATAGCGAATGTGGCACTGAGGGCAGGCCTTCATGCAGCGCCCGGGTGGGACCCATGTCCCACCCTGAGCCCACCCGATTGCCCGGCTTTGTGCAAGGGGTGTGATGACGGACACCCCTAAAATGGTCTAGAGGTTCTTCGAGTTGAGCACGTGCCAGCCGGGGTCCTTGCAGATGCCGCAGTTGTTCGGCGCACCGCCCTCGAAGAGCTTGCAGGCCACCTGATCGTCGGCGAGAAAGCATCGGAACCAGGCGGCGTAGAGGCGCATCATCTGGATGGATCCCGGCTGCATCTGGATGTAGCCGGCGACCGTCTCCGTCGTCGTGTGATCGCCGCCGTCCCAGTCGGCGAGGAAAGCCTGGCCGGGCGCCATGTTGTAGGCCGAGGTGCATCCCTGCTCGGCCAGATCCGCGCTCCCCGTGAGGCAGATGAAGGCGTTCGTCTTGGCCGGTAGCCCGCCGCCCGCTACGCAGACCTCCGCCTCGCAGGCTGAGCCGATCAGGCCCGCGCCCTGCGTGGCGCCGATACCGCCCTGCGAATGCCCGGAGGTGCCGACGCGCGTGCTGAGCTTTTGATAGAACATGCTCTTCGGGTCGGCGTTCTGTTTCATCATGTAGTCGATCGCCGCCTTGTGATATTGGCCGCTGCCGACGTTCGAGTTGTCGGAGGCGATGACGACCATTCCCCAGCTCGCCGCGTTGTTATTGAAGAATTGGTATACCTGATAACCCGTGACGCCGGTGCCGTTGCCCCAGGCGACGACGGGGTGCTTGCAACTCTGCTCGAACGGTTGGGGATAGAAAATCGTGTATGTCGTCGGCCCCGCGTCGGGCAGCATCTCGCTCGCCCCGAGGTCGACCCCCGTCTGCATCATGACCGTGTACGGCCCGGCCTTCGTGTAGTCGCCGCCGCCGGGCTTGAGGCAAGTGTTGCCCATGTGCGGCGTAGGAGGCGGCCCCGCGTCGGCCGCGCCCGTTCCGCCGCCCGATCCCGTCGACGCCCCGGTGCCCTTTCCGCCGCTCATACCGCCGGTCGCCGAGCCGCCGGTGGCGCCGGCACCGCCGCTCGCCCCGGTGCTCCCTCCGGCATTTCCGCTGCCGGTCGAGTCGCCCCCGCCGTTGCCGGCGATGGCTCCGTTCTGCCCGCTCCCGCCGTTGAGCGACGTGCCGGGTCCTTGTCCCGCGCCCGTGCCGCTCCCGTTCGCGCCGGGCAAGCCGCCGCCTGTAGAAGATGTCCCGCACGCGATGGCGGCGCCGACCGTGACCGCCATGCTCCCAAGGGCGAGCCAGAGTTTCGGATGCTGTGTCATCGGTGCCTCTCCGTCTGGACGACGAACCACCGCCCACCAAGCGCTTGGCGTGCGCTATTCGTTGATTGTTGCAAAGTCGTTGAAATTACTGACTTCGCTGCGTACCCAAAGGCACTTTGGGCTCATCGGCGACCTTTGGCATCCTCAGTTAGGGCCAAAAGTTGGCTCCCGTGGGCCCGCGCCGGTCGCCCGCGGCGCTGTCGCCGTATTTGTGCGCAGATCGAGGAATGGCGGGTTCACCGGCCTGGCGAGCCGCCCGTGGGAACCGCCTTCGTCTTGTACTTGCGCCAGCAGGCGGGGCAGCGCCACTCGGCCTGCCGCGTGCCGTCCGCCAGAACCGTCCGCGTCAACCGCCATCCGAGCGTCACGCTGATGAGCGTATCGCCTGGCTGATGTTCCGGGACGTTGGCGCCGCAATCGACGCACTGGGGAGTATCCACTCTCGTTTGGAACTATAGGGCCGAACATCGCACTCCACCTTCGCGAATTTGACGCTTTTCGGGGCTCATGCGACCGTCTCGCCGATGGCGAGGTGCTCCGTACGGCCGGCGGCCGCGTCCGTCGGCTGCGCACTGGTCCTAGGCCTCTCCGTGGCGAACGCCGCGGAACCCCACGCCTCCCGCGCCCCGACCGGCAAGTCGGGGTCATCCGCGCACCCAAGCTCGGGACGCGTGGCGGACGCCGGCTCGCGCCGCCGCGTCGCGGGAGGCCCGACCGTCGACGACGCGTCGACCGGCGTCGAGACGACTGAGCTTCGCGCCCTCCGCGAGGCCGAAAGGGATCTCTTTCCCCCGGCCGCGCCCGCGCCGGGGAACCCCTGGCCGTCGGACCTGCCGCTCTTCGTGCCGGGGGAGAAGCCCCTCGTGCTCTCCTCTGGTTTGCCGCCCGCCGCGCCGCTCGCGCCGCCCGCGCCCGCCGAGGGGGGCAGGGACTTGTCCTGGCTGGCGCGCCTCGAGCTGCCGGATTTGCCCGTTCGCTGGGACGAACGAGTCATTCGGTACATCGAGTTCTTCCGTGACGATCCGCGCGGTCACTCGACGCTCGTCACCCTCTATCGGCATTCGGGTCGATGGCGCGAGATGATTCGCCGCACGCTCCGGCGCAAGGCGCTGCCCGAGGACCTCGTGTGGGTCTCGATGCTGGAGAGCGGCTTCGACGCGGCTGCCCACTCCGTCGCGGGCGCCGCGGGGCTCTGGCAGTTCATGCCGGAGAGCGCGAAGCTCTACGGGCTCACGATCGATCGGTGGGTCGACCAGCGATACGACTCGTCGTTGTCGACGGAGGCCGCCGCCGACTTCCTCGGAGACCTACACCGGCGCTTCGGGAGCTGGGAGCTCGCCCTCGCGGCGTTCAACATGGGATACGGCGGGCTGTCGTCGGTCGTCCACCGCTACAACTCGAACGACTTCTGGGCGCTCGCTCATATGGAGGGAACGCTCCCGTGGGAGACGACCGTCTACGTGCCGAAGATCCTCGCGCTGGCGGTCGCCGCGCACAACCCGAGCGTCTTCGGGCTGAGCGACGTGGTCGTGGATCCGCAGGTCGAGTTCGACGAGGTGAGCGCATCGCCCGGCACGCCCCTCGCGCTCGTCGCGCAGGCCGCGGGCTGTCCGACGAAGGACGTCGAGAGCCTGAACCCGGAGCTGCGGGCGTCGCGCACGCCGCCGGTCACGCTGTCCGACGCCGCCTACCCGGTGAAGGTCCCCCCCGGCAAGGGAACTGCTGCCTCGCAGGGGCTCTCGCGGTGGCATCGCGATCAGGGCTCCTTCGAACGGTACGTGGTCCGCTTCGGCGAGACGGTCGAGCAGATTGCGGCCGCCCACCACACGACGGCGCAAAAGCTCATCGAGCTTAACGCGATCGCGCCCGGAGAGGCGATCCGTGGCGGTACCGTGCTGCTCGTCCCCAAGGGGGCCGGCCCCGTCGCGGACGCCGTGCCGCCGCCGTCCGCGGCCGGCAAGCCGAACGTGGTCGTGCCGGCCGCGCTCTTCGTCTTCCCCGATCGGAGACGGGTCTTCTATCGCGTCCTCGTGGCGGACACGCTCAAGGAGATCGCGAGCGCGCTGCACGTGACGCAGGACGATCTGTGCCGATGGAACGACGTCGATCCGGGCGGGAGGCTTCAAGAGGGTATGACCCTCCAGGCGTTCGTCCCGAACGACGCGGATCTCACGCGGGTGGCCGTGCTGACCGAGGCCGACGTGCACGTGCTGCCGATCGGGTCGGACGAGTTTTTCACGGCGCTCGAGCGCGACAAGGGCTTCAAGCGCGTCACCGTCACGGCGCAGGCGGGGGATACGATCGGGTCCATCGGGCAGCGGTTCGGCGTGCCCGCAAAGACGATGGAGCGGATCAACCGGCGATCCCGGAAGGACGCGCCGGCGCCCGGGGAACCGGTCGTGGTGTACGTGCCCAACGGAACCGCGGCGCCGCGGTCGAGCGCCGTCGCGGTGGCCGGGGACCCCGTGGGGAACGGGCCGCTCCCGGTGGCGCCCGAGCCGGATTTGTTGCCGTAGTGCAGCGTCGTGGATGCGGTCGCAGGCTCCGCGGGTCAAGCAGGCGAGCGGCTATTGCCGCGAAGCCTAGCAGCGGCGCGAAGCGTGCTTGACGCGTCGGAGCACGACGGCAAGCTGAGAAAAGCGAGCGCGCGCACGCGTGGTGAAAATGCGTACTCTTTTCCGCGTCCGCGTCCGCGTCCGCGTCCGCGTCCGCGCCCGCGCCCGCGCCCTAGAACCGGTACTCCATCCCCACCCCGACCACGTTCAGATTCTGCCCGTATGTCCCCCCGTTCACCGCCACCTTCCGCGTCGGGTTCCCGTTGACCGGATTTACAGGATAGAGCGCCGCCTCCTCGGGGCGCACGGTCACGTCGCTCGCGAACGTGTGCGAGAAGACGGCGTCGAGGCGCAGGTGGGTGCCGATGACCAGGCTCCCGCCGATCGACACGGGCACCTTGGCGCTGTCGACCGTGAAGGCCGAGACGTACGGTTCGGGGACCGCGCTCGTCTCGTACGACACCCCCGCTCGGGTCAAGAAGTGGAGGCCCAGCAGGTCGTACCCGTACTCCGCGCCGAGACGCACCGAGTCGGAGTCCCGAAACTGACGCGGCAGGGAGATCCCCGGCACGCGATAGGGGCTGGGGAATCCGAGAATCTGATAGAGTCCGATGTCCTCGGGCGTCACGTCGATCGACTTCTGAATCGACCAGAACTCGCGCACGTAGGCGACTTCGATGCGAAGGTCGTCGCTGCCCGACAGCGGCCGCACCTCGACGCCGACGCGCACGACGGGCGGAAGGTCCATGTGGAAGTGCGCCTTCCGGCCCTGCTGGTATGCGCTGTCGAACTCGACCGCCGTCGGCAGGCGGACGTCGACCGTGGCCGGCGCGTCGATGACGAACGGCGCCTGTCCGCTCACCCCGACGTGCAGCGCCCGCAGGGGCACCCACGTCGCGCCGAGGTTCGCGCTCGGCGCGAAGATCGGCCCGACGCGCAGGGCGCTGAACGCCTGGTAGTCGGGGTCCTCGGAGGCGCAGAGGAGATTGTCCGGCGGGCACGCGCTGAAGTCGATCGTGGTCTTGAGAGAACCCGTGAGCATTTGGATCCCCGCGCCCAGGCGCAGCGCCTCGGTCGGCTTGTACGCGAACCAGGCGCCGATGACCGCCAGCAGCGAGCCGTCCAGCGAGATGAGCGAGTAACGTTGCGGCGCGGGCTGCCCCGCGACTTGATCCGGATACTTCAGAAGCGCCGCATCCGGCGCGTAGACCCCGAGCGCCACCGCGTACTGGTTGCGCGATCCAAAGCGGATCGAGCCGGCGGCCGTCGGGATGGGCAAGAACGGCGTCGTACCGGTGACGGCCGGGAACCTCTGGACCAGCGTCGTCGAGGTCGGCGCCGCCGTCGTCACGAGCGCCTGGCGCGCGAACGTCGTCTGGTAGTCGATCCAGGAGAGGTCCCCGAGGAAGCTCGAGGGGGCGTCGACGATACCCGCCGGGTTGTACCAGATGGCGCCCAGGTCATCGGCGCCGGCGACGAAAGCCCCGCCGCGGCCGAGCGGCCGTACGCCCCGATCGGAGACGTACAGGCCCGCTCCGTGTGCGCGGCCGACCGTGAGCACCGCGGCGAGCACGGCGAGCGTCGCCGTGACCGATCGTCGTTTGCCCATCAGTGCACGGTCCCCTGGCGCACGATTTCGTAGAGCTGGGGCAGTCCGCTCTGCTTGTCCTTCAGGAACGCCGAAAGCTCGCCCGACATGTTCGCGTAGTCTCCGGCGGCCAGCTTGTCGGTGGGACCGTGCCCCGCCGCCCGATTCACGTCGGCGAATGTGTCGATGATCACCTCGAGGGGGGTGACGCTCGTGGGCGCTCCCATGGGGCGGACGAGGTTCCGAAGGGCGACGCTCACCACTCCGTTGGGATCGAGCTCCGCCCCGCAGGTCTCGTTGCCGTTGTCGTCGACCGCGTGCCCCGCGGTCCGCGAGAGAAGCGCCGTCGTCGCGTCGATGAGGCTCCGCGTGGGGTTGCCCGCGTCGTCGGTCCCCGGCTGCGCGGCTGCCGCGAGCACGTGATAGAGGGGGACCAGGTTCGTGTCGTCGCGCAGGACTTGGACGAGGTCGTCGACGGTCGAGACGAGCGATGCGGCGGCGTCATCGGGTGAGGTACCGGCGGCGAGGTAGCCGACGAGCCGATCGAGCTCGGTCCGGGCGGGGTCGTCCTTGCGAATCGCCTCGGCCAGGTCGAGCAGCGTGGCGAAGGTCGGGCCGCCCACCGTCTGAGCGAGGTTGTTCGCGAGGTCGGTGTGGGCCCACGCGCACGGGCCGGCCGGCTGCCCGGTGCACCTCGCGCGACGCTGCGCGCGCAGCGCATCCACGATGACGGGCAGGATCTTGGACGCCGCGGGATCCTTGAAAGCCTGGGACGGCGCGTTCGGAGCCGTCGTGGCGAAGAGCTCGTCCATCAGCTGCGAGCGAGCGCGGCGCCACTGCGCCTGACGGCCGGCGTCCTGTGGGTTGGACTGCGCGTACTGGGCGAAGGCGGAGTCCACCTCGTCGAGCGCCTCGAGGACGAGGTAGAGGGGGGTCACCTGCGGGTTCGTAGTTCCGTCGTTGCGTCGCGAGGTGACGCTGCCGGTTCGGTCCGCGAGCGTAAGCGCTTGCTTGGCGTGGCCCGGGTCGACGAGCGCGACCGTCGCGTCGGCCAGGACGGTGACGCCGTCCTTCGTCGCCGCCTGCGAGCACTTGTGCGTCTTCGGGTCGACCGCGGCACACGCCGGGACCTGCAGGTTGGCGATCGACTTCACGAGCGCGTTGAGCGCCGCGAAGACGTCCGACGAGAGGATGCTCGACACGAGCGGCTCGTAGGTGTCGGCCCCGTCGCGCGCGCAGGGGATCGATTTGCCGCCCGCGTCCACCCCGACCCTGCACTCGGCCGTCGAGGCCCCTAGCCCTTGCCAGTGCTTGGCGAGGACCTGCATCGTGCCGACGAGGAGGTCCTCGCGCCCGTGGTTCACGAACGCGGTCGCGAGTGGCGTGAGCGATCGCAAGAAGTCGTCCGCCTCGGTGACGAACGTCCCGTCCTTGTCGCGCTGCAACAGCCAGTCGCCGTCGGCGCAGGCGCGCAGACCGTGCACCATCCCGTCGGAGGCGACGCCGGCCACCGTGTTGGTGCTGCCGCACTGCGAGTCGTTGTTGCAGGGGTCCGCGATGGCGCGTTCGGGGCAGACGGCGGTGCCGGTGTCGGCGCCCTGCAGATCCGAGACAAACTGGTTGATGGCGAAGTTCTTGTCGCCCATGTTCGGGCTGTCGGTCGAGAGGTCGAAGTTCACGAGGCGACTGAGCCATGCCGGCTTGGGCCGCAGCGTCAGGCTGCTGCTCGGGTCCCAGAACCCCACCGTGTCCGGCTCGGGGCCGTTGCCTGCGTCGCTCCCGAGCCCGGAGAACTCCACCGACGACACGCTTCCGGCCGCACGCGCGAGCGCCGGGCGAAAATAGAGCTCGGCCTCGCCGACGATCGAGTCGATGAAGAACTTGGCGAGGTTGTCGATCTTGAACACCTCGCACTCGTGGAAGGGCCGGACGGCGTTGCCGTTGCACTTGGCGGGGGTGCACTCCGAGCCGGTCGGGCACACGACCCCGATGTTGCCGCCGCCGCCCGTGGACGCGCAGAGGTCGAGCGCGGTCGGGTTGCCCGGGATGAGCGTCAGCGATGAGTGGACGATCGCGCCCTCCTTGTTGCAGGTGGCAACGCCCCAGGTGTCGTTGGTCGTCTGCAAGAAGCGGCTCATCAGGCTCCGGTTGCTCCCGGAGTCCGCCTGCGCGCGGTTGACGGGGGTCTTGGGGGGGGACGAGTCCTTCGTCGTGAGATTGAAGATTGGGCCGTTGACGTCGTTCCGGTCGTACGAAAGATCGTCGGATTTGATCATGAAGTCGCCGAACGCGTGACCGAGCCCGAGGCTCGCGTCGTCACCGAACGCGCGCAGGACGTCCGCGAGCAACCCCGGCTCCTGCTCGATTTGGATGGCCAGGTCGATGAGCTCGTCCCACAGCGTCGAGGTGGCGGGGATGTGGGCCGCCGTGTCGGCGTTCGCGAGGTCCTTGGCGTAAAGGACGTCGCCCAGCGTTCGGGCCAGGTCGCCTGCGCGCTGGGTCGCCAGCGAACCGGCCAGGGCGAGCGTGTCGTCGGCGCTGGGGTCCGAGAGCACCTGCCCGAGCGCATAGACGAGGTCGACCAAGGGCGAGTGGCTCGCCTGGAACGACTTGAAAGCGACGGTCTCGCCGTCGGCATAAGCGCGAGTCGTGCCCGGGCTGCCGTCCCGGGCGCCGGCGATCACCATCAACCCCGCGAGGGCATCCATGAGCGTCTCGTGCTGGTGCGCCGGGTCGGGGTCGACGAACGCGCCGACGTGCCGCAGGACCGACGCGGCGAACGTCCGGCTCGTGTCGACGTAAGCGTAGAGGGGCGACGAGCCCGGAGCGATCAGCGCCCGGCCGAGCGCGTCGCGGGGGGCGGAGTCAGGGCTCGCGAGAAAGAGCGCGTCGGGTGGGCCGACCGGCAGCGGCGACGGCGCCGTCGTGGTCCCGGTGGTGACGAAGAGGCCCGTCGTGGGGTCCACCTTCGGCAAGCCGTCCCCCTCGTCCTGAAAGGGAGGGGGCAGCGAGCCGCCCACGGGCGGAACGAGCGCGTAGCCGCGGCCGTCCCGCTCGACGATGTACCGCGGCGTCCCCGCGCCGAATGCGGGGTCCTGGGCGTCGAGAACGGATTGGACCACCTCGAGGCTCGTTCGCGGTCGATTGAGCACGGTTCCGGCGTTCGGATCGGCGACCGTGGCGAGGGCGCCGAGCGTCGGGTCGATCGTCGTGTTGGCCAGCTCGGCGTGCGCCACCTGCTCGAGCGCGGCGAGCTGGGCGTAGGCCGCCCCCGGCACGGGGACCCGGCGGCCGTCGGGCCCGATTTGCGGCTGGGTGGCGTACGGATCCGAGTCTGCCGAAAGGAGGGTCATCGTGGCGTTCGTCCACTCACGCAACCGCGGGTACGACAGGGCGGGCCGAGCGACGCCGAGCGCGAGCGCCAGCGGCCGATACCCTGCCCGTGCGTCGAGCCGCGCCCACGCGCTCTGCGCGTCGCTCGTCGCGCCGAGCGCGTCGGCGACCGCCGCCAGCGCCTGCGACGTCTGCGGCAGAGTGCCGTCGCCGTAGAGCGCCTGAAGCCGCTGCAAAAGGCCGGCGAGCTCCGCGTGCAGCCCGCCGGGGACCGTATTCTGGCAAGTGCCGTCCAGGACCGGGATTTGCTGGTCGGGGAAGGTCGCGTCGAGGGCCGCGACGAGGTCGGCCCGATGCCGGCCCAGCGCTTCGATGCGCGCCACGCCGTAGGCGCGGTCGGCGGCTTGCCGATCGAGCGGGACGGGGTTGCCCTGGACGTCCCGCGCGTTCGGATCGAGAGGCGGCAGCGAGGTCGACTCGACCGTGGGGGGGTCGGCAAAGGTGCCGTCGGCGCCGGGATGGCAAATGGATCGATACGACGCACCCGTCAGGTCCTCGTGGAGAGACTGCGCACCGACCCGATCGCAGACGACGCCGAACATCTCCTGCCCGAGGGTCCCGCGGGGCGGCGCGCCGCGACTGGCGTCGAAGGTGTCGCTGCACGCCGTCGACGCCACGACGGCGGCGACAACGGGTCCGCCGGCGCGTCGCAGCCGTCCGAAAAGCGCGCGCTTTTGCATGGCGTTACACTTGTCCATCGAGCGCGCATGCCTCGGAGCGCGAGGTGCCCTATACCGCAAGCCGAGGATTCTACACGGGCGGAGGACCCATGGAGAAAACGACCGCCATCGTCTTAGCAGCAGGGCAGGGGACGCGCATGCGCAGCGCGGTGCCCAAGGTGATGCACCGGGTGTCGGGCCTGCCCATCCTCCATTTCGTCGTACGTGCGGCGCTCGACGCGGGGTGCGACGACGTCGTCGTCGTCGTCGGACACGGTCGCGCCCTGGTCGAGGAGTACCTGGCGCGGGCGTTCGAGGGGCGCAAGGTTGCGACCGCGGTTCAGGCGACCCAGCGAGGCACTGGCGACGCGGCTCGCGTGGGCCTCGACGCGGTCGGCCCGAGTACGACACGGGTCCTCGTCGTCAACGGCGACGTGCCGCTCGTCCGGGGGGAGGATCTGCTCGCCGTGCTCCGGCTGCTCGACGACCGCGAGCGGCACCCGGCCCTAGCGATCGCCACGTGCGTCGTCGACGATCCGTCCGGGTACGGGCGCGTGGTTCGTCGGGAGGGGCGCGTCGTCGAGGTTCGCGAGCACCGCGATTTGCGTCGGGACGAGGAGCGTGCGACGCGCGAGATCAACGCGGGCATCTACGCCGCTGCCGTGGCCCAGTGGAGCGAGGCGCTGGCGACGCTGACTCCGAACAACGCCCAGGGCGAGCTCTATCTGACGGACGTAGTCGCGTTCGCGAGCAACGCGGGCGAGCGAATCGAGACCGCGCAGCTCGGGGCCGACGTCCTGGCCGGGGTGAACGATCGCCAGCAGCTCGCGGAGGTGGACCGCGCGATGCAGGCGCGGATCGTCCGCACGTGGCGCCTGGCGGGAGCGACGGTCCGCGACGGTGCGCGGGTCGAGGCGGAGGTCGTGCTCGAAGAGGACTGCACCGTCGAGGCGGGGGCCGTCCTGCGCGGACGCACGAAGGTCGCGAGGGGCGCCACGGTGGACGTGGGGTGCGTCTTGACCGACGTCATCGTGGGAGAGGGGGCCGTCGTCAAGCCGTACAGTATCGCAACCGACGCGAACGTCGGGCCGCGCGCCCAGATCGGCCCCTTTGCGCACCTGCGACCGCAGAGCGACATCGGAGCGGAGGCCCACGTCGGCAACTTCGTCGAGACGAAGAAGACGCGTATGGGGCGGGGCGCCAAGGCCAACCACCTGGCGTACCTCGGCGACGGGATCATCGGCGACGGCGCCAACATCGGGGCGGGGACGATCTTCTGCAATTACGACGGCGTCACGAAGCACACCACGACGATTGAGGCGGGGGCGTTCATCGGGAG
>DATGJA010000410.1:0-6696 GCA_035295445.1 Polyangiaceae bacterium
CTCGCGGCTTGGCCGAGCTGTCGGTCGAGACGGCCGCGCCCTTGGCCTCCGCGCCCGCTGTGCCTCCGCTCAGCGTCGCCCACGGCGGCGCCGGACAGCCGTCGACCGCAGGAGGCCCCCACGCCGTGTTGGACGCCTCGAACGCGAAGCCCGGCGTCGGTCAGCCGGTCGACTTCGTCGCGCGGTTCATCGGCGCGGCGCGACCCAAGGTCGAAGGCGCGCGCTTTCGCATCGTGGGTCCCGGCATCGCGAGCGGGACCGAGGTCGCCGCGATCGACGACGGATCGGGGACCTTTCGCACGACCTTCACGTTCCTCGAGGGAGGCCGGTTCGACGTCACGTTCAACGCGCGTGCGGACGGGACGCCGGTGCACGCGGCGCGCATCGTTCAGGTTGCGCCAGCCGCAGGCGCGACCGTTGAGCCGCATGAGGCGCCGCCGGCGGCCCCCACCGCCGTCGCTCCGCCGGCGCCCCCGGGCGACACCTCGAAGTGGCTGTAAGAGGGTACTCTTGAGGACGACGATGCGCTTCGCATGGCTCGCCTGCCTCGGCACGCTCGCCGCCTGTCTTTCCGTCATGCGCGTCGCGACGGCTCAAGAGACAGCGCCCCCGCACGACGTCTCACTCCTCGATCGGGCGCACACCGTGGCGCAGCTCGAGGCGGGACTCCTGGTCTTGCCCAACGCGCCCATCTCGCAGGCCAACCGCGGGGGTCAGACGCCGCTAGGCACCGTGGGCAACGGGGACGCCACGGTCGAGACCGGCGTCCACCTCGTATATCGTGCGAGCCGCGATTGGGCGTTCGGAGCGGGAGGGATCTTCGCGCCCTCGCCCACCACGGACAAAAACTACGGAGGGGCGAGCACCCTCAACCGGACGCACTCACGGAGCTACCTCTTCCTGGGTGGCGAAGTCCGCTATTTTCCACTTCGCCTCAAGTGGCTCGAAGGGTGGCTGGGTGCCACCGCGGGCGCTCTCATCATCGCCGATCGATTCATCACCGACGAAGGTCCCCAGGTTCCGTCGCTGCTCGGCACCAAGGAGGTCACGGTCAGCACTGAGGGGTTCTCCCTGGGCCTTCAAATGGGGGCCGACTACCTCATCACCGACAGCGTCGTCGTCGGCCTGGCGCTGCGCGCCGACCGCTGGCTCCTGCCGACGCAGAAGCCTTTTTCGCAGGAGAGCTCATGCGATGCCGTCGGCGATTGCCCGACGCTGACCGGTAGCGTGGCAGCGTTCGAGGTAGGTGTGACTTTGGGCTACCGCATCCCGCTCTGAAAATTCGACCCGACCCGAGTGGACGCTCGCCGGGTCGGTCTTACGATCCGAGGGAGCTCGAACGCACGCGGCCCCCGAGGGTCGCGGCGGATACCCGAACGCGCCGTCCGTACGCTCGAGCGAAGCGAGAGTCTGGACGGCACACAACGGAGGCTGTCATGTCGCGATGGCGCCTACTTGCCGCGTGGTCGCTCGTTCCTTGCGTCGCCGGTTGCGGCGCGTCGGTTCGCGCGGGCTTGGCCAACGGCCCGAAGCTCGGAAGCACGGGCGACGAGGGCATCCATGACGTCATCGCCAACGGCGAGGACGGCTGCGCGACCGGCGGCGGACAGGGTCCGCTGCGCCATCGCGTGCCGCCGTGCCCGGCGGCCGCGCGCGCATCGGGTCCCGCGTCGTGGACTCCGTCCGCGTCCGGGGGGCCTCCGGAGGGAGGGCTGGTCGTGCCGTGGCTGAAGCACTTTTACGTCGGCTGGCCGTGCGCCACGCCGGCCGAGTCGCGGACCGCCGCAAGGGTCGCGTGGGCCTTCACCCCCGTAGCGTCGACCGCGTGTGGCCTCGAGGAATGAGAGAGAAGGAACCGCCAGGACATCGGGGACGCCAAGCGAAGAGACGTCGAGGATTGGCCGGATTGATTCCTGGCGATTTTGGCGTCCGGGCGGTGAATTCTTCACTCTACGGGACCGCGCGCACGGCGATCGCGAGGACTCGTGCGATCCCGTCGAGGACGATCCCCAGGACCGCGAGGGTCGCGGTCGCGCGAAGCGGCGCGAGGAGCGCGTGCACCTGCGCAGGCGCGGCGGCGCGCGCGACGAGCGCCGCGGCCACCTCCACGACGACCGAAGCCGCAAGGAGCGGGGCGCCCAGCGCCACGGCGAGCGAGATCCCTCCCGTCAAGTCCGCCGCCGCAGCGAGCAGCGCGTGGTCCGGGACAGGCCGCGAGGCGAGGACCGCCGCGACGCGGGCCGGACCACCCATCGCGAGAAAGATCGCCGACGCCAGGATCGAGAGTGGGACGCCGAGCGGCGTCGGCCTCCCCTCGACGACCGCCGCGTTCGGCGTCTCGTTGGATCCGCGCAGCGCGTCCGCGACACCCCCCGCCATCGTCGCCGCCCACAGCGGCACCGCCGCGGCGACGGCGACGGGCAGGCCGCGCGCGACCTCGATGAGCGCAAGGGCGGCCCACGACGCGGCGCCGGCCCCAGGGCCCGCGAACGCGGTCGATGGCGCCACGGATGGAAAGATGCAGCCTGCAAGGACGAGGGCGATCCCCATCCGCGCGGGTGCCGGGAGGGCCTGCAGGCCAAAAGCCGGAACGATCGCCACGGTCGGCGCCGCCCGCGCCCACGCCAGCGCGACGGCGAAGAGGCCCGAAAGGTCCATCTCCGGGCCGAAGACGGCGGTGGTAAGGGCCTCGGCCCCGGGCGCCACGGCAGGCATGGCAGGCCCGACTACGTATCCCAAGTCCGTGGCGAAACCCTTTGCATTTGTCGCGCGAGGCGTAGCATGGTGGCCTCGTGGGGCGTCCCGAGCGCGCAGCAACCTATGATTTTCGCGTGTTTGCGCGCGCCGCAGCGCTCAAGCACGGCGCACCGGACGGGGAAGAAGCGGCATCGGGCGTCTTCGCTCGCCGCGTCACGCCCGAGATGATCCCGCGCATCGCCGTCCCTCGAGACGAGCTCCTCGCCGCGCCGCTGGATCACCGGGCGGGCTTCATCGTTTCGCTCATCGACGGCGTCCAAGACGTCGAGACCATCTTGGACGTATGCGCCATGCGGCGGCTCGAGGCGCTCAAGATCCTGAGCGACCTGGCCACGATGGGCGTCATCGCGTTGGAGTAGTCTCGAGCTCGCCACTTGACCCGGCTACTACGTGGCCGCGTGGCCGAGCTTCTTTTTTCCGTCCTGGAAGAGGACCTCAATGCGTGCGCCTTCGACGCCGACCACCAGGCCCTTGCCGAACTTCGGGTGGGCGATGAGGTCGCCCTTCGCGTACCGCGACGAGAGCGCGAAGGGAAGGAAAGAGGCGTCCGGTTTCGACTCGACCTCGGCCCAGTTGGGCTCCGGCTCGGCTGGCTTGCCCCAGCCGGCCGAATCTTCTTCCTGACCGGCGTAGCGGCTCGACCCCGAGCTTCGTTGCTTGCTGCGCTTCATCGACATGGCGATCCGCCCTGTAGCGCAGATCCGTACCGCTGGGGAGCCGCCTCGTCTCTCCGGGGACGCCTGGGGGGGTGTTCCAGTCCGCTCTCTCCTTCGCTCGAGCATGCGGACTCGGGGGGGGCCATGCCCTACCATGACGCGCCCCATGGCAGAGGCGCCGTCCGCGGTCCGGGTCTATCGGGAGACGCGAAAAAAGCACGACCAAGTCTTCAACATGTACATCATGCGGCCCCTGGCGGCCGTGGTGGTGGCCGCCGTGGCCCGGACGCGCGTCACGCCCAACCAGCTCACGCTCCTCAATTTGGCGCTGTTCATAGCTGCGGCGGCGCTGCTCGTTGCGCTTCCCACCTGGGAAGGGGGCCTTTGGGCCGTGCTCGTGCTCGAGGCGAGCTACTGCCTCGACTGCGCCGACGGCATGCTTGCCCGTTACAAGAACATCGCGTCCAAAGAGGGCCACCTGTTCGATTTCTTCACGGACGAGCTCAAGGCAGTCCTCTTGGCGCTCGCTCTCCCTATCCGCGTCTGGCGCTCGGGTGGGTTCGGCTTCGACGCGAAGGTGTGGCCCGCGCAGGACGCGCGTTTTCTCTTGGGGGGCGCCGCCGGCGTCGCGATCGTGGCGTCGGCGATCTCGCTGACCAACTTCGTGCGCAGGCCCGAGATCTCAGGGCGCGAAACCACCGTCGAGGCCTACTACGACGTGCAAGGGGGCGCGACGGCCGCACCCCTGCGCCTGCGGATCGGACGCCTGGTCGCCACCTTCTTGCGCTGGTGCAACCACTACCCGAGTCACATCTGGCTCTGGGCGATCGGCGGGCGGATGGACGTCTACATGTGGATCTACCTCGCGCTCAACGGCGTCTATCTCGCGCGGGGCTGGCTCGGCGTGGCGGTCCGCTTCGGACGCCCCTCGTGACGAAGGGGCCGCCGAGGCGAGCTGCGGCGTGGCTTTTCGCGTGCGGGCTGTCGTGCGCTCGGGGGGGCGCGCGGACGGCGGCGACGGACGCGGCCGCCGATGTGGTTGCGCCGTCGCCTGCGTCGCCGGAGGTTCGGCCTGCGCCCGAGTCGCCGGCGACCGCGCACCCCCTCGCCGCATGGCCTCCGGTCGGCGTCGCCCCCGGCGAAGCCCAGCGCGCCACCCTCCCTCGCCTCGAGGCCGACGCCTCGCTTCGGCCGTATCTCGCCGCGCTCCGGGAGCACTTCGGTGCCGCCGCGCCGGGCCCGTTCGAGCTGCAGTCGACGGCGCTCGTGGGCGGGCGCACGGGGCTCCTCTTGACGCGCGCGTCCGGGGGCGATCCGATGGCGATCGTCGTCGACCGCGAGGGCATCGACTGGAGCAAGCCGCGGCCGACGGCCGGCATCGTGCCCCCGGTCGAGCATCTCGCGATCGCCCCGCGACCCGACGGAGGGCTCGCCGTCTTCGGGTGGGTGGCGACCCTGCGAACGGTCGCGGCACGGATGTGGGCGGAGGACAGCTTTCCCTTCGGTGACTTCGAGCTCTTCGCACCGCCGGCGTGCGATGCGCTGTCGGCGGCGTACGCCCCGGGCGCCGGGTGGCTTGTCGCGTGCTCGTCCGCGGTCGAGACGCGCGCCCAGCGCATGCGCGAGGACGCGACCGTGGCGTGGGGACGTGACGGGGTGGCGGTGGGCGCCTCGGGCGCCGCGGGGCCGGCGACGCTCCTCTTCGATTCGGCGTCCACGTTCGTCGTCGTGCAGCGCGTCGCGGCGATCGGCGGGGATCGCCTGCTCGCCCATCGCTACGATTTGCAGGGGGAAGCGCTCTGGACGGCCCCGTCGCAGATCGGTCTCCTCGCGGCCGGCGGCGCCGTGGAGCGCTTCCGCGCGACCGCGGTGCGCGAGGGTGTCGTCCGCGTCGAGCTGCCGAGGGGCCTCGCCGGCAAGCCCGCCCGCGCCGCCGAGGTCTCCGCGGACGGATCCATATCCCTAGTGCGGTAGCTCGGCGGACACGCCGTCGAGCGCCAGGTTGAGCTCGAGGACGTTGACGCGCGGCTCGCCCAGAATGCCGAGCTGGCGGCCCTGCGCGAACTTGGAGACGAGCGCCCGCACGCGCTCCTCGCTCATCCCGCGCGCGAGGGCCACGCGATGGACCTGGTAGTCCGCGGCGGCCGGCGAGATGTCCGGATCGAGTCCGCTGCCCGACGAGGTGACGAGGTCCACCGGCACGGGGACCGTCTGGTCCGGATCGGCCGCGCGCAGCGCGTCGATGCGCGCCTTGACCTCGTCGACGAGGGCCGGATTCGTCGGCCCGAGGTTGGACCCCAGCGAGGACGCGCCGTTGTAGGGCAGGGCCTTTCCATCCGCGTCCGTCGTCGCCGAGAGCCGGCCCCAGAAGTACTTCGGATCGTCGAACGACTGACCGATGAGGGTGGAGCCGACGGCGTCGTGGTCGCGGACGATCACGCTGCCGTTGGCCTGTCGCGGAAACGCCGCCTGGGCGATTCCCGTGACGAGGAGGGGATACGCCACGCCGGTCATCATGGTCAGGGCGGCCAGGGCAACGATCGCGGCTCGCAGTTGCTTGAGCATCGGAGGACTCCTTCAGGCGAGGTGCAGCGCGGCGAGGGCGACGTCGATGACCTTGATCCCCGCGAACGGGACGAGGATGCCGCCGACTCCGTAGACGAGCAGGTGGTCGCGCAAGAGGCGCGACGCGCCGACGGCGCGGTAGCGGATCCCGCGGAGCGCGAGCGGGATGAGGGCGATGATGACGAGCGCGTTGAAGATGACCGCGCTGAGGATCGCGCTCTGTGGCGTTGCGAGACGCATGACGTTGAGGGCGCCGAGCGCCGGGTACGTGGTCGCGAAGGCGGCGGGGATGATCGCGAAGTACTTCGCCACGTCGTTGGCGATGCTGAACGTCGTCAGGGCCCCGCGCGTCATGAGGAGCTGCTTGCCGATTTCGACGACCTCGATGAGCTTCGTCGGGTTCGAGTCGAGGTCGACCATGTTGCCGGCCTCCTTGGCGGCCTGGGTCCCCGTGTTCATCGCGACGGCCACGTCGGCCTGCGCCAGCGCGGGCGCGTCGTTCGTGCCGTCGCCCGTCATCGCCACGAGTCGTCCCCCCCTCTGGTGCTCGCGGATGAGGTCCAGCTTCGTCTCGGGCGTCGCCTGCGCGAGGTAATCATCGACCCCCGCCTCCGCGGCGATCGCCGAGGCGGTCATCGGGTTGTCGCCGGTGATCATCACCGTCTTGATCCCCATGCGGCGAAGCTCGGCGAAGCGCTCCTTGATACCGCCCTTGACG
>DATGJA010000411.1:0-8404 GCA_035295445.1 Polyangiaceae bacterium
CTCGGAGCGTGCCGTCGTCGCACAGCATGACGTTGCCGGGCTTGAGGTCGTAGTGGACGACCGACTGGCCGTGCAGGTAGGCGACCGCCTCGCACAGGCGGCTCGCGACGCTCAGGGCTTCCGCTTCCCGCATCGGATCGCCCTTGCCGATGCGATCGGCGAGCGTCGTACCGGACACGAACTCGGTGACGACGAGGCCCCGCGGGTTCGCGCCGGGCGGGACGAACCGCAGCACGTAGGGGTGCCGGAGGCGCAGGCCGATCTCGACCTCGTGCTGGAAGAAGGACCAGCTCCCCATGCCGCCCGCGTACTGCGGCAGCGGCACCTTCACCGCCACGAGGCCCCCGTGGTCTGCGAGGTCGCGCGCCTTGAAGACGACGGACATTCCGCCGCGTCCGATCTCTTCGAGGATGAGGAACCGGCCGTCGACGGTCTGGCCGGGAGCGACTCGGAGCGGCGGCGCCATGGGCACGACGCGCGTCGCGTCGCCACGGGTGCTTAGCGGGCCCCCACTAAAAATGTCATCAAGATCGCGCGCCGCCCGGCGGGCCCTATTGAATCGGCATGTACTTCACGTACTTGACGACCCACTGCGGGACGTGATTCCCCGTCGGCCCACCGGACTTGAACGGTTGGAACGTGCCGCCGTCCCGCAGCGGCTCGGGCGACGCCGAGTTCTGCTGGGGGAGCCATACCGGCGCGAAGCTGGGGTCCCCCGACAGGTTCCCGCTCGGATCCACCGTCACCCCGGCGAACCAGAGCTGCGGCGCGGTCGTCCCGTCCGTCGAGCCGGGCAACGTGGCCCCGTACGGCCGCCGCGACGAGAACGCAACCCAGTAAAGCGTCTTGCCCCGGAACGTGCTGTGGTGCGGGGAGAACCGGGGCCACGAGTTCGTCCAGGTGCCGCCGGCGGCGTTGGGCCACTGAGGCGTGCGGCCACTCGCCTTGTCGAGCTCGACGGGCGCGCCGCCGGTCGCGGCGACCAGACGCAACCGCGCGGACGGATCGTCGTAGCCGTCGCAGGGGCTGCCGCCGTAGCCGTCCGCGGTCGGCGTGGGAGGGCCCGCGCACGACGACTCGTTGAAGACGACGAGCGCGCTGTCGTCCGACAGCGCCGGGTAGTACTCGGAAGCGTTGGTCACGCGCGGCACGAGGGTCGACGGCGTCCCGAAGGTCGTGCCGTTCGCGGACGCGATCCAGATCTGCGCGTTCGGCGTCTCGTTGCCGTTCAGGTCCTTCGAGTCGTAGTTGTGCGGGATTGACAGATCCGGGACCCAGCTCGCAAAGACCAGGCGGTCCCCCATCTGAGACCAGCTCGGCTGCGTCAGCTTTTCGTTGATCGTGGCAAAGAGCGGACCCTGGCTGGCGAGGGTCGCGTCGGCCGACCGCACGAAGAGCTGGCCCTGGAGCTCCTGGACCATGTCGTTGCCGTCCGGCGAGAAGGTCGTGAACGTCGCGAAGCCGGAGTTGAGCAGCTGCTGGCCGCCGTCGTCGGTGATGCGGCTCGCGGTCCGATTCTTGGATGCGATGTCGAGCAGCGCGAAGAGGGAACCGTACCCGTCGCCGTTCGTGTTGACGGACGACCCGGCGATCGTGATGCCCATCTTCGTGCCGTCCTGCGAGATGGCGTGACACCCGACGCAGGCCCAGCCCCCGCTGAGCGGCGGCGCGTACGAAGTGTCGTCGTCGTTGGTCAGGTAGATTTCCGGGGCCGTTCCGGGCATGTCCAGGTTCATCCGGAGGATCGCGCTCGCCCCGGTCATCCCGCCGGGCGGGGCGCTCCAGTAGTAGATCGTGCCCGTCAGCGACGCCGACGACCACGCCGCGCTGATCGGCGCGCTCTCGCCGAGGTTCGAGCCGTCGGGGGCGGCGAGGCGCACCGTCTCGGTCAACGTCCCGGCCTCGCTCGCGCCGGCCAGGGGCCCCTCGAGCGACCCGGGAATCGCGACGGAGCACGCGCCCGCGATCGCGGCCGACGCGATGGGAGCGCAGGGGGCATACACCTTGACGTCGATGAGGGTGCCCTCGAGCGCGATCCGCGCGATCGACTGCGCGGCGGCGCCGGGAACAACCTGGAAGGACAGGTCGCCGAACTGCGCAGGGAAGAGGGCGCCGTCGAGGGGATAGGCGATGCGCGGCGCCGGCCCGTTCGCCGCGCCGTCGAGCTTCGTCGCGTCGACGTTGCTGGCGTTCACCGTCCCGGTGAGACGAACCGTGATCATCGCCGAGCTCTGGGCGCTGCCCGACGCCGCGGTCACCGTGTACTGGCCCGGGGAGGTCGTCGAGAACATGCCGTTCGAGACGTAGGCCCCTTGCGGGTCGATCTGCCACGCCGCGCAGGAGGAGACGTCCGCGGTGTGGCCGTCGGAGAAGGTGCCCGTCGCCGTGAGCGTCTGCGTCGCCGCCGCCATGGTCGAAGACAGCGTGATGTCGATGCTGGTCGACGCGGGCGCGACCGAGATCTTCGTGATTCCGGGCGGACAGGTCGACTGCGCGCCCGCGTCGTCGCCGAAGCTGCCGCTGCCGCCGCCGCTGCCCGACCCGCCTCCCCCGTGACACGCCGCCCCAGGGGGGCAGCTGTCCCCGGTCGAAGCGCAACCGGCGACCGCCGCGGCGCCGCCCACGGCCGAGCCGAGCGCCAAGGAAGCCATGACGCGCATCCAACGAGAGAGGCTCACGCATGCATAGTGGCCCGAGACCGCGCCGCCGGCTCGTCCTTCCCAGCCAGCCGTCGTCACTGCTGCAGCCTGGCCAGGAGGGCGTCGATCCGCAGCATGGCGCCCAAGTCGGAGGTGGCGTGCGCGTGGTCCATGGCCGCGTAAAGGTGCGTCTGCTCGAGGTCGAGCCGCTCGGGCGCGCCCTCGAGCATCGACAGGTAGTGCCGGAGCAACCGGCGGGGCGAGAAGCGCGTTCGGCCCACGAGGGCGTGGCGGACGACCGCGTGCAGCGCGTACCGGTCCGTGAACGGACACTGGACCAGGCGCCAGGCGCGCAGTCGAGACAGGGCGCGGCGGAGCGACGGCGCGGGCACCCGTGCCAGCACACCCAGCGAGGAAGCGTCGACGTGATCGCCTCCGGAGTGCGCCAGGACCGCGAGGATTCGGCGTTCGTCGACGCCGAGGCGCCGCCACGCCCACCCGACGAGGAGCGCGACCTCCGGCAGGTCGTCCTCGTGGGCGACGACGCGCACGCGGTCGACCCCTTCGTCCACCAGCCAGCGCTGCAGGGCGCGGACCGTCACGGCGGCCGATCGCACCAGCCCGTCGGCGATGTCGAGCGCCAGCGGGTTGTGGCGAAGAAGACGCGTGAGAGCGACGACCCGTCGGAAGGGCCCCACGCCGGTCGTCGCGAGCGGCGCCACCACGGGAAATACGTAGACCCCCGCGAGCAGGCAGCGGCGCGCGGTGATCACCCAGTCGACCGGCGCGTCCTTCATCGCGTCGAGGAGCGAGGCGACCGCGCGGTCGTTCTCATGGTTGTCGAGGACCACCAGCGTGGGCCCGCGTGCGCGAAAGAACGCGCGGAGCGACGCGAAACGCCGGCCGCGCGCGCGCGAGGTTCCGAAGCGGACGGCGAGCATTTCGCCGAGGGTCGCGACGTCCCAAGGCCCCGAACGAAACCAGTGGCGGCCCCCCGGGTAGCGGCTCCCGACGCGGTGGCCGAGCGCGCACGCGAGCACGCTCTTGCCGCTCCCGCCGGGGCCGACGAGGGCGACGCGCGACGACGACGCGGACGACAAGAGCCTCCCGAGGACCGCGAGCTCGGTGCGACGACCCTTGAGACCCGTCGGAAACGGCGGAAAGAGCCAGGACTTTCGTAACATGCACCGACAACCTACCGCGCCGCACCGGCAGCGTCCTCGCACGAGTCGGCACCGCGGCGTGCCGCGGCGAGGCGCGAGGTGCTATGGGCGTACCGATGAGCGAAGTGGTTCACTTCGCGCCGCCTCGCGCGGCGGGCGCTTCGGATCGTCGCCTCCTCGTGGTGTTCGACGGCGGGGACGCCCCCGGGTACGCGTCCGTCGCCGTCGCGATCACCGAGGAGGGCACACGGCGCGGGTACGAGGTCTGGGCGGCGGCGGAGGGCTTCCGGTCGCTGACGCGCGACGCGACCTCGGAGCCGCGGTTCGAGCGCCTCATCGTCGGTCGCCGCGAGCGCTACGCCCTGCTCGGGCAGGGGATCCCGGCCCGGTCGATGGGGCGGCGCGTGCTCGACGCCGGGAGCGACTTCCGCAGCGAGCGCTACGTCGGGTTCTACGAGGAGGAGCGACGGCGCGAGGCCGCGGAGATGTTTCGCGCCCAGGGGTTCACCCACCTCGTTTGCGTGGGGGGCAACGGGACGCTCGAAGGGACCAAGGCGCTCGTCGCCGAGCTCGACGTCCGGCCGCCGACTGGGTTCGTCAACGTGTCGGTCGACGACGATCTCGCCGGGGACCGGGCGGTCGGATTTCTGTCGGGCGTCGAGGCCGGGGCGGCCGTCGCGCGCGGGCTGCTCGAGGACGCGTACACCCACAAGCGCATCTACCTGCTCGAGATGATGGGCAACCGGAGCGGACGTCACGCCCTGCACTGCGGGGTCGCCGCGCGAGCGCACCTCGTCGTCCTGCCCTTCTTTCGCTTCACCGACGAGGTGCTCGCCGAGATCGCCGGAGCGCTGGCGCGTGCGGACTACGCGCTCGTGCTCGTCGCCGAAGGCTACGAGGAGGAACGGCGAAAGCAGGAGGGCCTCTCGGCGAGCGAGGTCCTCAAGCGCCAGCTCGCCGGCGCGGGCCTCCACGACGACCCCGGCAAGCGCGTCATCGCCGAGCCGTACAGCCGCTTCGTGCGCGGGCTGCGCCCGTCGTTCGCGGACGTGGGGGCCGCCTACCTCAAGGCGTCGCTGCTCTTCGGAGGTTTCGACGAGGGGCGTACGGAGGTCGTCCCGTGCGTGCTCGCGTCTCACGACGTCGGGGTTCGAGCGCTCGGTGAGGTGGCGCGCGAGGACGGCGTCGAGCCCGCGTTTCTGCCGCTGCTCGAGCGCCTCGGCCTGCCCAAGTTCCAGGCGCTCGTGCGGGATCGGTTCTCGGTACGGGGCAGCTGACGCGGGACCGGTCGATCGGCGAGCCGTCCGCGTGCTCCCGAGCGACCCTTGGGACGACATGGCTCGAAGGCTCGAAGACAGGCGCGTCCTGCTCACAGGGGTGTCGCGGGGAGTCGGATACGAGACGGCGCGGGTCTTTCTGCGGGAAGGAGCGAGCGTCGTCGGCGTGAGCCGCGACGGGCGACGGCTGGCGCGCGCGGCGGGCTTGCTCGAACCGCTGGGCGACTTCAAGCCCCTTCACGAGGACCTGAACGACCCTGCGGCGCCCCGGCGGATCGCCGAGGCGGTGCGCCTACGCTGGGGGGCCCTCGACGTCCTCTTCAACAACGCCGCGATCCTCGTGAACCGGGGCGACCCGCGCACGTTCGAGGACGAGCCGCCGGACACGCTCGCGCGCACGCTCGAGGCGAACGTCATCGCGCCGCATCGCCTCGTCCTGAGCCTCCTTCCGCTCCTCGAGCGCGGGCTCGAGCCGCGCATCGTCAACGTCGGCTCCGGCGCCGGGTCGGACGAGGGGATCCGCCTGACGGGGATCGCGAGCTACCGGCTCAGCAAATGGACGCTGCACGGCATGACGATCCTCCTGGCGACCCACCTGGCGGGCAAGGTCGCCGTCAACGCGTTCGATCCGGGCTGGGTGAAGACGGATCTCGGCGGCCCCAACGCGCCGGGGAGCCCAGTCGATTCCGCGGCGGGCGCGCTCGACGTGGTCACCCTGCCCTTCTCGACCACGGGAAAGAACTGGAAGGATGGACGCGACATTCCCTTCTGACCTGATGTCGCGCCTCAGTCGGGCAATCCCGCGTACAGCGACTCGACTTCAATTCCACGGTCCTTCGTTTCGGTCGTCGTGCTGGCCACCGCGGTCGCCCGTGGAAGGTAGCACCGGCACTCGGATGAGCCGGGGGCCGCCCAGGGGACGTCCATACCCCCGGGACCATGGCCCGATCGGCTGCCGTCGGCGCGTTTCTCGTTACTCTGGCCGCTTGCGCATCGACGGCATCGCCAGAACCCGGCGGGGCCGTGACATCGGGGGCTGCGGCGTCCGGACAGCCGACTCCGAGCGCCACGCCGGCAGGGGCAGCGTCCCCGGGGCAAGCATCGAACCGGGGGTCCGGGAGCGGCATGGGGGCGCCGGGATCGCCGACCGCCTCCACCGGCGCGACGACGAGCGGCGCCGCGGACGGTCTGCTCGACGGATCGACGAGCGCCCCTCCGGCGCCGGGGGACGCGGGAACGCCCCCCACCCCGGCGGATGCCGCAGCCTCTGCGAGCTCCCCCTTCGGGTGCACCTTCGCGTGGGGCGAGCCGGCCCCGAGCTCGCTCGCGTCGCTCGGCTGGCTGCGCTTCGTGACGACCTGGGTCGGCTCGGAGGTCGCCGCCGACGGCAGCGTCTCGTCGTGCAGCGCGTGCGGCTGGCTGACAGGCCCGGTGGCGGCGACGGCGCTCGTCCCGGTGTTCTACGCGTACTTCATCGGCTTTTACGGCCACGCGAACGGGTTGCAGGATCAGAACCAGAACCCGAACGGCCCGAACCTCGCGACGGGGGGCGGCGCGCTCATCCTCGGCACCGCCAACGGCGCGTGCCCCTCGGGGACGCTCTGCGACAAGAACAAGATCGTGCAGATGTACGCGACCTATGCGCGCCAGACGCAAGCCGCCTGGCCGACCAAGCCGCTCGTGTGGCTGCTCGAGGGCGACTTCGTGCAGTACGCGGCGACGAGCCAGTCCCACCCGCTCACCTACGCGCAGCTCGGCCAGCTGGCGGCCCTCATCACGACGGCGATCAAGTCGAACATGCCGAACGCGGTCGTGGCGATCGACCATTCGACTTGGAACTCGGACGACGTGACCAAGTCCTTCTGGTCGGCCATGAGCGGCGCGAACTACGACCTCGTCTGGACGACCGGGGTCGGCAACAACGCCGGCTTCTTGAGCGCCGGGACCGACGGCGGAAGCTACAACGGAGCGACGGCGACCTACGCGTTCTTGCACGGCCTCACCGGCAAGAAGATCCTGGTCGACGAGAGCGCGGGGATGTCCCAGCAGAGCGACACCTGGTCCAACCAGAGCGCCACGACGCTCGACGCCCTCATCGCGAACGGCGTCGTGGCGGTCAACGTCAGCGGGGCGCCGCCCAACTACGCGGCGAACGTCATGGCGATCGAGCCGCACATTGGCCCGACCTGCCCTTGAGCGCGTGACGATCCTTGCCGTAGTCTGTCGGCCCCTTCACGCTCGGAGCCTTGACCATGACTTGCTTTTCCCGCGTTCTCCGGTTCGCGTCGACCGCTGCGGCCATCCTCGCCGTGAGCCACTGCGGCGGCAGCCAGACGAACCATGGCACGCCCTCGGGCGGCGCCGACGGCGGCGAGGAAAGCGGTCCGGCCGCGAGCGGCCCATGCGGCGCGCGCACGGGGATGACGGGGCAGACGATGCGGATGGTGACGGCGGGGGGCCAGCAGCGCCAGTACATGGCGTACCTACCGCGGAACCTCGACCCAAAGAAGCCCGTGCCGCTGGTCTACGTCTTTCACGGTACCGGGATGACGCCGCAGAACATGTACGACGTGACGCAGTATTCGACGCTGGCGGACGCCCAGGGCATCGCGGTGGCGTTCCCCGCGGGACAGAACCTGCTCGATCCCTGGAACGTCTCGGACAACGGGGCCGCCGTGTGCGGATACGGCAACGCCGTCAACAACACGAACGCCGTGGACTTCGAGTTCATGGACGCCATCAAGGCCGATATCTCGCAGGACCAGTGCCTCGACGCGGCGCACACGTTCGTGACGGGCTTCTCGATGGGCGGCTACTTCACGCACCACGTCGGCTGCGATCGGAAGGACGTCAAGGCGGTCGCGCCGCACTCGGGGGGGACCATCGCCGACCTGAGCGGGTGCGCCACCGGGCACATGCCGATCATCATCTTCCACGGCACCGCGGATCCGCTCATCGCCCCTGGATGCGACGACCCGAACAGCGCGGCGCAGTCGGGCTTCCCCCCGTCGGCGACGCTATGGGCCGCCAAGAACGGGTGCAAGACGACATCGACGATGTCGCCCGAGAACGGCATGGGGGGGGGCACCGGCCAGTGTTACCTCTACGACGGTTGCCCTGCCGACGGCCAGGTCGAGCTCTGCACCTTCAACGGCATGATGCACGTATGGGCCGGCGGACCGGCCGGCAACGGCCTGGTCGCGTACGGGGCGCCGACGTACGCGAGCGCGACGCAGCTCGAGTGGGACTTCTGGAAGAAGTACGCCTGGTAGAAGGCGGCCCGTTTGGGTTTGCGGACCTTTGGGTGTGTCGTCCGAACTCTCGC
>DATGJA010000412.1:0-2122 GCA_035295445.1 Polyangiaceae bacterium
AAGAACATCACGCCGAAGCGCGAGAACGCGGCGTCGTAGTGCCGCGGCTCGAGTGGGTGGACCTGCACGTCGCCCAGCTGGAAACGAACGTTCCTCAGGCCGGCCTCGTCGCGCTCTCGGTTGGCGATCTCGAGAAACGCGTCGGTGCAGTCGACGCCGAGAACCTCACCCGACGGACCGACCAGGCGGCCGAGCTCGAGGCTCGTCTCCCCGAAGCCGCAGCCGAAGTCGAGGACGCGGTCTCCGGCGCGCAAACCGAAGCGGGGGATGGCGACGTCGCTGTGGCGCTTGCCGTTGCCCGACAAGAGGTGCCGGAAGCGAAGCCATTTCGGCGTGAGGATCTCGTTCCAGCAGGCGACGAAATTCTGGTTCTCCTTGGCGACGCTCGTCATGCCACGCTCCCTTCTGCGCTCGCCGTCATTGCAGACAGCCCACCCGCGACGTCGCGACGACCATGTCGTCGTATTGGACGCTGCCGTCCGGTCCCTGCGTGATGTAATTCTGCGGCCAGAAGTAGTTTAGCTCCAGCGCCGTCGTGGAGCGCCACTGTTGGTCGAGCGGCACGTACGGCATCGCGCAGAGGTTCGGATACGCCGTGCACTCGGCGGCGCCCGTGCCGGCAGGACAGAACTTGTCTTTGATCCAGCAGCCCACGGGCGCCTTCGCATCGAAATGGCGGACCAGGGCGTCGTTCTTCCAGACGTCGAACTCCGCGCCCGCCGACGACGCGGGGTCGCTGTTGAGTTTCACGTGCACCTCGAGGCACATCCACTGTCCGTCGTCGACGACGAAGGACGAGTCGTGGACGATGGCATTGCCGTAGTAGGCGGTATTGCCCATCGGCACGTCCATCCAGGAGTGCATCTGCATCCAGTAGTCGTACGTGTCGAGCTGCGGGTTGGCGGCACCGACGCCGTAGACGGGTTCGATCGAGACGGAGAATCGGTCGTCCCCGTTCGGCTTGAGCCCCGCCATCGGGTTGGGATACGGCGTGGGCGGGTCGTATCCGCCGAACCATACCCCCGTGTGATGCCACTGCGTGCCCGCCTGGTACTTCACGTAGTAGCGCACGAAGAGCTCGTTCTGGCCGGGGAGGCGCTTGTAAAGGTCGGTGGCGTTCGCGCTCGTTCCCGAGGTGAGCTTCAGCGACGCCTTGCCGCAGCTCTTCGCGGGCACGTCGCCGACGAGCGCCATACCCTGCGGGTCGTTGGCGCTGTCGTAGCGGGAAGTCACGGCGCCGACGGATGCCTCCTCGAAGTCCTCCACCCAGACGACCGCGGGATCCGAGGCGATGCCGCGATCGCAGGGGTGCATTGCGGCCAGGGTGGCGCTCGCTTCCCCGGCTTCCGCCGCAGGCTCGCTTGCGTCTTGCGCGGGCAGGTCCCCGGGCGCGTCCGATCCACCCGCGTCGCCGGGAGCCGACGAGCCCGCGCTCGGAGCTGAGCGCTCTGCGTCCTGCGCGGTGGCGTCGAGGCCCGCGTGCGAGCTCCCGGAGTAGCCCTGCGAGCCGCAGGCAGTCAACGCGCTCGCGACGAGCCATCCTGCCGGGAAACGCAGGCTCACCCGGGCAGCCTACCTCATCGGCGAACGTCGAGGCGGCCGGTTGACACCTTGCTCGATCCGCGGGAAATGTCGTGCCGCCGTCGGGCACTGGCTTGTTGAGGACGAAAGGATTTCCGATGACGCACCATGCTTATCGCTTTGCGGTCGCTCTTCTCGTCGTCGCGTGCACGGGAGTCGCGTCCGAGGCATGCAGCAGCGCGCCGGAGCACCCGGGGTCGGCGACGCCGCCCGCGGGGGACGACGGCGGCGGTGGCGGTGGGACATCCGGCACGGTGATGGCGCCGAACGTCGGCACGATCAACGGCACGGCCACGGCGACGATGCGGAGCTTCAAGGGCATCCCCTACGCCCAGCCGCCGATCGGCCCCCTGCGGTGGAAGCCGCCGCAGAAGGCCGCCCCGCTCACGGCCCCCTTGGACGCGACCAAGTTCGCCAGCGGGTGCGTCCAAGATCAGAACCCCTTCGGCACGGGGTCGACGAACGAAGACTGCCTCTACTTGAACGTCTACGCCCCGGTCGGGGCAGGGCCGTTCCCGGTCATGGTCTGGATCCACGGCGG
>DATGJA010000413.1:0-6104 GCA_035295445.1 Polyangiaceae bacterium
GCCGGGCGCGAAACGGGCGGGCGGTGGCCGGATTCGCCAACGTTCGGGTGACCAGAACGTCGGCGTTGTTGCCGCCGCTAACCGTCAGCGCGTTCGGCGGCGAGGGGACGTCCTGGCTCGTCGCCAGTCCGAACTGCCCTCCGAGCTGCGAGAACGTCATCCACGGGCCGGAGCTGACGACCATCGTCGCGCTCTGCCCCTCGTCGAAATCGGCGCAGAAGAGCTCCGAACGCCCCGCGCAGAAGTGGGCCCCGGCGTCGGCGCTGCCGCTCTCCATCGGGGGCGGCGACGCCTCGATCGTGGTCTCTGCGAGGCCGACGTCCTTCGCGACCGAAGCGTCGACGGGCGCGACGGAGTCGTTGGACGCGTCCGGCCCTCCCGACGCGGCGGTGAACGCGCTGCCGCAGCCCGAGAGCCAGCACGCCAGCGCGAGCCAAGAGCGTGAGCCCATTGAACCCAGTCTAGCTTCTTGATCCGCTCACTCGTCACGCATTCATGGTGGACGCTTCGAGGACCACCTCGGGTGCGCCCGGCGGACCGTACGGTCCTTCGAAGCGCACGAGGGCGTGGGGGGCCCGCCGCTCGTACCACATGTGGTATTTTGGCAGGAACGGCTTCGCGAGACGGGTGATCATCGCGCCGAGCGGCACCCAGTCGTTGAGGTCCGGGTACATGACTGTCTCGACGACGTCATGCGTCTTTCCGGCGATCGACAACGACGTGCGCGCGGTGACCTCGACGTAGACCTTGGCGATGAAGCGATCGTTGATCCATGCATACACGCTGCGTCGCGCGGAGTCGTGGGGCATCCACCCGAGGATGAACGGGAGCGCGACTTCGGGGTACGTGGCGCGGGGGAGGCCGAGCGCATCGTGCCGGAAGTCGGGCACGATCTCCGTGCGAACCGCGCGCCCCGACCCGTCGAACACCTCGCGCGACAGCCGGCGGGAGACGAGGCCGTCGCCCTCCCGGCCGAACCGGAACTCCTCCCGCATGCGACCCTCGGCGACTGGGTTGTCCATCGCCAGGACGACGTCCCCGTCCTCGCTCGTGAACGACACCTCGCTGAAGGGGCGGCTCGAACCGCCCACCACGCGCTGGGCGTCGAGCACGGTCGAAAAGGCGCGCTTCTCGCGCGGCCGAACGCGATAGATCGCGCGGCCGACGAAGCCGCCGGGTGGCGCCGGGATGGTGTGGGTCCCGCTCATTCAGCGAAGCTCGGCGCTCGTCTTGCCGAGCACGCGTCGCGCGACGACGAGCATCTGAATCTGCTGAGTGCCCTCGAAGATGTCGAGGATCTTCGCGTCGCGCGCCCACTTCTCGAGGAGCTCCGTCTCGTCGTATCCGGCCGCGCCGCAAAGCTCGACGCAGCGGAGGGTGAGCTCGGTCACGGTCCGTCCCGCCTTCGCCTTCGCCATCGAGGCCTCGAGCGAGTTCGGAATTCGGTTGTCGGCCATCCACGCCGCCTTGAGCGTCAGCAAGCGCGCCACGTCGAGCTCCGCCTCCATGCGCGCGAGCTCCGTCTCGACGTGCGATCCCAGCCACGGAGAACGACCGTCGGCGCTCGCCGGTCGCGCCCGCGCCAGGATCTCGCGGGCCCGCTCGAGGGCGGCCCGCGCGACGCCGCAAGCCATGGCCGCGACCACGGGCCGTGTGTTGTCGAACGTCTTCATCACGCCGGCGAACGACTTCCCCGTGTCGATCTCGGCGCTCCCGAGGATGTTGCCCTTGGGTACGCGGCAGTCTTCGAACGCGATGGTCGCCGTGTCGGACGCGCGGATCCCGAGCTTGTGGTCGAGGCGAACGACCCGCATCCCGGGCGTCCCCTTGGGGACGAGGAACGACTTGATGGCGGCCCGTCCGAGCGACGGGTCGAGCGTCGCCCACACGACGACCGCCTCCGAGCGCTCGCCTGCGGTGACGAAAATCTTCTCGCCGTTGATGACCCACTCGTCGCCGTCGAGACGCGCGTGGGTCCGGATCGCCGCCGAGTCGGAACCGGCTCCGGGCTCGCTGATGGCCATCGAGATCCAGCGCTTGCCGAACTCCTCCTTCTGCTCCGGCGTTCCGACCGCGCTCAAGGCTGCATTGCCGAGGCCCTGGCGCGGAATTGTGAGGGCCAGACCAACGTCTCCCCAGCAGAGCTCCATCATGCCGAGCACGGTGGCCAGGTTGCCCCCGTTCTTGTTCTTCTTCGGCTCACCGTTGTCCGGCGCCTTGTCCTCTCGCGACAGCTGGCTGGCCGAGGCCCCGGCGCCGGCGTCGTTCGCTCCGTTGATCATCGCCGCGAGCATGTCGAGCTCTTTCGGGTACGTGTGCTCGGCGAGGTCGTACTTGCGGGAGATGGGGCGCAGCGCGAACCGCCCGACGGCGTGCGCTTGTTCTAGGAGCGGCTTGAGCTTCTTCGGGACGTCGAGGTGAATCATCTCAGTGTTCTCGCAGGCGGCCCACTCAGGCCATGAGGGCGCCTTCGACGACGCCGATCGCGCGAAGGTCGCGGTACCACCGTTCGACCGGGTGCTCCTTGACGAAGCCGTGTCCGCCGAGGAGCTGGACCCCGTCCGACCCGATCTTCATCCCCTTGTTCGCGCACTGCAGACGGGCGATCGCCGCCTCGCGACCGACGTCGTGCCCGAGGTCCGAGCGGCTCGCGGCGCGAAGCACGAGCAACCGCATGCCCTCGAGTTCGATCGCGATGTCCGCGATCAAGAAAGCTACCGATTGCTTGTTGGAGATGGGCTCGCCGAAGGCGACCCGTTCGTTGCAATACGGGATGACGTAGTCGAGGACCGCCTTTGCGGCGCCGACGGCCATGGCGCCCCACGCGATTCGACAGCGGTCGACGAGCTGCCCGAAATCGAAATCGGTCTGCGTGCCCGTCCCCCCCAGCACGTCGTCGTCGCTCACGCGAACGTCCTTGAGGCTCAGCCGGCCCAACGCCGCGCCGCGAAGGCCCATCGAAGGCTCCGGCTGGATCGACAGACCGGGCGCGTCGCGATCGACGACGAAGAGCCGCGCGCCCAGCCCGCGCACGTCCGCGGCGACGAGGAAGGTCCGCGCCATCGACGCGAGGGGAACGAGGGCCTTCTCGCCCCAGAGCGCCCAACCACCGTCTGCGGACCGAGCCGCACCGGCGCGAAGGCGGAGGGGGTCGAAGAGGGGCTGCGGCTCGAGGAGCGCCAGCGCGGCCGGGTAGAGCGCGTCCCCGACGAAGGCGGGGAGGAGGCGCGCCTGCTGGTGCGCCGTACCCCACGCGACGATGGCCGACACCACCGCGACGGGCGCGAGCAACGCGGTCGCCAACCCCATGTCCCCGCGCGCCAACTCCTCGGCGATGAGAACGTTGGTGACCGACGATCGCTCGCCGGCGGCGCCCCCGAGGGCCTCGGGGACGGCGAGCGCGGCCAGGCCGAGCGCGTGCCCCTGCGCGAGGACCGCCTCCGGAGGGCTCGCCTGGTCGTCCGCCGCGCGGGCCGCCGGGCGCAGCACCTCGTCGGCGAACCGGCGCATCGCGTCGACGACGAGCGCTTGCTCCTCGGTCGGCGCCAGATCGAAGAGGGCGGGGGTCTTCGCCGACGAGAGCCGCCGCGCGTCGCCGGAAGGGGCGCCGTTCGCGGCCTCCCGGCCGGCCCGGATCGCATGGGCGCCTACGCGCACGCCCTCGTAAACGACCTTCTCGAGGGGGCGCCCGAGGCCGAGGCGCGCGGCCAGGGCGGACCCGCCCAGCCGCGTCAACGCCCAGAGCGAGGCCCCCGTGAGTCGGTCGATGCGCAGGCCCGGGCGGCGGTCCATTACCTGGCTCCTTTCGTTGCTCGCTCGACGCTTCGGGCGGCCGCAGAGACCCTCTCGTAAGGCGCGGCGGCCGGGGCGGCCAAGAGGGGTCGCAACACGCCGGCGGTCATGCGGGTCATGACGTCGGCGGCGACGTCGATGTCGTCCACCCGCCCGTAAACGAGGCCCTCGAGCAACCCGAGCAGGGCGGCGACCACGACCTCGACGGATGCGTCGGCGGTCTGCGGCGAGACCCGGGCGACGCGCCTGGGGGAGGCGAGAATGGCGTCGCGGAGCTGCGCGCGCGCACCCTGAACGAAGCGGCCGAACACGCGACCGAGCACCGTCTCGTCGTCGTTTCGGTGCCGGAGGAAGATGCGCGTGAGCTCCGGCTCGGCAAGGAAGGCGCCGAACATCGCGTTGCACGCCTGCCGCAACGACGCCCGGGCGTGGGCCGGGTCGTACCGGGTGATTTGCCGCTGGAGGCGGTCGAGCATTCTCTGGCCGATCTCGGCCGCAGCGGCCCCGATGATCTCGTCGCGGTCCTTGAAGTGGACGTAGAAGCTCGGCTGCTTGAGCCCCGCCGCGGCGGCGATTCGACCCGTCGTGGCGGCCGCAACGCCTTCGCGCCGGAGGATCTCGATCGCGCCGTCGATCAGCTTCCGTCGCGTGATCTCGGTGACTTCTTTACGCGTCGGCTTGAGCGCGTGACCGTTTTTCGACATGGGGGGGGTCGGGGCGAGAGGATCTCCCCCCAAGACCTGCGTCGTCAAAGGACGCACTGGGATTGAAGGAAGACAATAGCATATTGGTGAACCCGGGCAACGCCGGTGCTCCAAAATTGCGCTCGCAGGGGCGAGCGACGTAGTCTTCCCGCATCATGCGATGTTTTTCCTTCCGTACTTTGATCGGTCTTTCCTCCGCCGCCGTGGCGACCGCGCTCTGGGCCTGCACCGCGAGCGCCCCCTCGTCGCCGTACCCGGACGTGGCCACCTTCTGCAATGCCAAGGCGAAGGCCGAGTGCCAGATCGCAGCCGTTTGCGCGGCAGACGTAACGCAGTGCCAGATGGTCCGAACCGACGCGTGCAACATGGCCGCCTCCGCGGCCACCGCGTCGGGCTCGCGCAAGTACACCCCCGACAACGCGCAGGCGTGCATCGACGCGCTCAACGGCGCGTACGGCGGCGGGCACATGGCCATTCCGTTCGCGCAGCTTCAGGGCAGCGGCTCGATCGAAGACAAGTGCGAGCGCGTGTTCTCGGGCAACGTCGACAAGCTCGGAACCTGCACGACCGACTACGACTGCGCGAGCTCGCGTGTGTGCGCCCAGGCAACGCCCGGCTCGAGCGTCCTCGTCTGCGCGGACGTCGCGAACAAGAACGCCGGCGATCCGTGCGCGGATCCGGGGTCGAAGTGCGCGACGGACACGTATTGCACGGTCCCCGACGGCGGCCCCGTCGCGAAATGTTCGCCCGCCGCGCAGCCGGGGGAGGCGTGCAGCGCGATGGTACCCTGCGTGAGCGCGGACCGCTGCGTGAACGGCAACTGCGCCGTTCGCGCGATGTTGGGTGGGGCGTGCTCGAGCGACGACGACTGCCCGAGCGCTGCGCCGTACTGCGACCCCTACGCCAACAACATATGCACGACCGGTCTCACGTTCGCGACCCTGTCGGCCGACTGTCGCGGCTACGGAGCGGGGATGCCCCCGGGGGGGGCCGGCGACGCGGGTGGGGACGCGGGTTCCCCGCCAACCGGCGACGCGGCAGCCGAGGCGACCGACGGCGGCGCCCCGGACGCGGCAGAATAGTCCGCAGACCCGACGACGTACCAGGCTCGACGCACCCGCTGGCGAACGGCAAATGCTGTTCTTGCGGTAAAAAGCCGGCACTTCCGCCGACTTGGGATGCCCCTTTGAGACTCACGCGACCTGAGCGCGAGCCATAGAGTGCGCGCGAAACGGGGATTTGCCGCGCGAGGGCGCGGGCAAGAGACGCGGAGGAGGTCTTCGAAATGAAGCGCACACTCGCTTGGGTGACGTGGGTTCTGCCGCTGGCGGCCTCGTCAACACTTGCACTTGTCCACTGCAGTGGGGGCAACTCACCGAGCCCCAACAAGGGCACCTCCACCGGTACGGCCACGGGCGGCAGCGGATCGATCAGCGGCTCCGGCAATTCCGCTTCCACCGGGAGCAACACGAACAGCGGCTCGACGACCGGCTCGAGCGCGCCCGGCGACGACGGCGGCGGCACCTCCGGGACGACCACCGGCAGCAGCACCGGCTCCGGCGAAGGGGGAACGGGCGAGGGCGGCAGCAGCGGCCCCCCCGCGTGCAT
>DATGJA010000414.1:0-35401 GCA_035295445.1 Polyangiaceae bacterium
AACCGTGCGTGCGGCTCCGGCGCGGTATCGGAGAACCAGCGGTCGAACGCCTTGCTCAGCGCCTCCAGCCGCGCAGGATCGTAGAGGTCCGCGTAGACGAACTCCCCGACGCCGAGGGGCATGGTGGCGTCGAGTCCGGACGGGTTCGGGCCACGGGTGGGATCCGTCATCGAGACGACCGGGGAACGGGGGCGGCGAGCGCCGGGGAGAGCTTCACGTCTTCTCGTCCTCCCCCGGCGTCCAAGCGGTCTGCGCCATATCGCCTTGCTCGTATCCGAAGTAGATCGCGCACTGCTTGAGCATGAACTTCTGGCCCTCCGGCGAAGCGAGGTCCACGCGATATGTGTTGATGAACTTGACCGAATCTTTCAGCCACTGCTGCCACCCTTCCTTGGACACCTCTTCGAAGATGCGCTGGCCCAGCTCGTTTCGGTAGGGCGGCCGGTCGAGACCCGGCAGGTCCTTCTTGAGCAGGCGGCAGTGGACGACTCGCTCCGACATGGCGTCCCTGATAGCTCGTTTGTCCCTTTTGTCACCTGGCGGACTAGGGCGCCCCTAGGGCGGATCTCGTCACCATCGCAAATCTCGCTTGATCTCCCCCGTGAGCAGCCGCGCCATCTGCCGATGCACGCGAAGGCTCGGGTGGAAGCCGCACGCGCTCGTGGCCGGGTCTTGGACGGGGAATTCGATCATCGCCACGCGCCGGTCCCCTTGGGCGTGGACCGCGTCGACGGTCGCGCGCAAAAATCGCCGCATGCGCGACAGGTTGTTCGCCCCGGGCGGGTACGTGTCGAGCACCATGGGTCCCATCGCGCACACGATGAACGCGCCGGGATAGCGCGTTCGAATCTGCCCGAGCAGCGCGACGTACGGCGTCACGAAGGCAGGCTCGTGCAGATCGGGGCGAAAGAAATCGTTCGTACCCAGGTTGACCACGACCACGTCGGGCACCCAGGAGCCGAAATCCCAGCGGCTGTCGGCTCGAGCGGGCAGCGTGCGATCCCAGAGCTGCGCCATCCCTTCGATCGTCTTGCCCGACCAGGCGAGCGTGACGTGATCGGCCTTGAGGTTGCGCGCCGCGATGGCGGCGTACGTCAGAAACTCGTTCTCTGTCTTCGCGCTGAACGGGCACGTCGGGCTCGTGCCCTCGTTGCCATAGCCGGCGGTGATGGAGTCGCCGATGAACTCGATCCGCCGCTTCCTGGGCTTGGTGTGCGGGGGCTCAAGCGCGCCGCCCGGCTCGGGCACGAACCCGAGGAATTGCATCTCGCCGAGGACGGCCTCCGTCCTCTTCGAGATCGTGAGCTCGTGGTGACCCGGCGCCAAACCCGTAGCAAGCTCGTAGAGGTCCCGCCCAGGCACGGTCGCCACGGCCGGTCTCGGTGCCCCGTCCACGAGCACTTGGAGCTCGTTCGTGCCGTCGTCGCGAATCCGAACGGAGACGGACGTACCCGAGAACCGCGTCGAGATGGCGCTCGCCGACCAAGCGAAGCGCGGTCCTGACGGATCCGAGGTGTCGAACCGTCCGACGAACTGGACGACGGGCGGAGCCTCCGGGGTAGGCTCGTCGGCGCGCAGGGGCCCGTCCAGGGAGCCCGCGGCCAGCGATAACAGCGATGCGAGAGCAGCGCGACGCAACGACCTAAGCATGCCCGCACGTTCGCCGAGCGGCCAAGGAGTCGTCGCCGATCGTCAGGCGAACGCGAACCCGAGCTGCTCGGCCCCCGCCATGCTGGAACCCTCGGGGACGTCGAAGCGGCGGGGCTCGCCGTGGGGCACGGCTTCGACCGGGAGCCGCCGGACCCGAGACGCCACGGCCGCGAGGGCCCGTTCCGGGGAGTTGTTCGAGCGCGACAGGTGAATCAAGGCCAGGCGAGACACCCTGCCGTCCTCGAGCTGTCGGGCCAGCTCCGCGGCCTGCTCGTTCGCCAGGTGCCCGATGGGGCCCCTCACGCGCTCTCTCAGCCGGGGTGGATAGGGGCCCGTCTCGAGCAACCCGGGGCAATAGTTTGCCTCGAGCAGCACGGTGTCGCAGCCGCCGAGAAACGCCCGGATCTCGCGCGTCGCGTGCCCGAGATCGGTGGCGAGCCCCAAGCGTCGACGCCCCACCGTGACGCGCAGCGCCACATGCGGCGCGTCGTGCGGAACGGCGACGGCCTCGACGAGGAACGGGCCAAGCGGCATCGCCCGGCCCGGCGCGTAGGAACGCACGTCCAGCTTGCGGCGAACGCGGCGTAGTGCCGTCGCATCGTGCGCGTAGAGGGGCGCCTTGAGTGCGCGGGCGAGCGGCGAAGCGTGCGCGGCATGGTCACCGTGCTCGTGCGTCACGAAGAGGCCGAGCGGCGCCTTGGCCGTGATGAGCGAAGCGCCGAGCGCGCGCATCCGCTCGCAGGCGAGCGTCGGGCCGATCCCCGCGTCGACGACGATGCGCTCCCCCTCCGCCTCTACGACGAGGCAGTTGCCGCTCGATCCGCTTCCCAAGACGAAGACGCGCACGCCGAACCGCTCCACCATCGGCGGCGCGCCCGCGCGGCCGCCGTGAACATGATCTCGACTTAGCGTCGCCGCCAGCGCGTGTCGATCCCAAATGGGGTCGGCGCGTGTATCATCAGCACACGGCTTCGTGGCTTTGACCACGCCCCGGTCGAGTCCGGGGCTGCCTCATCGGATGACGACGACGACGCGTACGTGCGCGCAGTGTGGACGGGAGCTCCCGGAGAACGCCAGGTTCTGCGGGCAGTGCGGGGCCGTGGCGGAACCGCAGAGCCCCGCCGGTCCCCCGCCCCCGGCGGCGGCCCGAACGATCCTGCAAGTCGCGTCGCCGCAAGCGCCCTCCGCCGTCGCGGCTCCGACGCCCGTGTCGCCGGCCTCCGCGAAGAAGACGATGTTGGGCTTCTCCGCCGTCCCGCCCGAGGTGCGGCCCCCTGCCCCTGCGCCACCCGCCGCGCCGCTCAACCGAACGATGCTGGGAATGTCCAGCGCGGAGAGCCTGCAGCCGCGGCCTGCCGTCCCGGCGCCGCCCTCGGGGCGGGCGCCGGGACTGACCGCAAACCCCGCGCTGGCCCACAAGACGATGCTGGGGGTCGCCCTTCCCGGGATCGCGCCGCTGCGGCCGGGCGACGAGACCGCTTCGCCTCCCCCGTCGATCCGACAACCGCCGCTTCTGGCCGGCCCCGAGCTGCCCATCGTTCCTGCGCCGGAGCCCCTCGCCGATCTGCCCGCGCCCCCGCGGCCACGCTTCGTCCGTCGCAGGGGCGCTCCGCTGGCGGCGGTCGCGCTGGTCGCGGGAGGCCTCGTCATCGTGGGCGGCATTGCCATCGCGTACCTCTATGGAAGCGCGCCGCCGATCACCGTGCAGCCGCGGGTCTCCCCCGACGGCAAGGACGTCCTTCACCTCACCTGCGACGCGCGAAGCTGCAAGGACGGAACCGTCGTGGACGTCGGCGGCACGCAGGCAACGTTCGCGTCGGGCGAGTGCGACCTCGCGCTCGCCGAGCCGCTCAACGTGGGGGACAACCCGTTCGCCCTTCGCATCGATCGCCCCGGCATGGGCCGGGACGAGATCCTCAAGCTGTCGGTCCCCGTCGCCTACCGCGTGCGCGCCGACATCACCACGATGACGTCGGATCATCCCGCGGTGACGATCCGGGTCCAGGCGCTGCCGGCGTCCGAAGTCATCGTCGACGGAAAGCCTGTGACGCTCGACCTGCAAGGCTTGGGCGCGTACGCCCTCGACGAGTCGGCGGCGGCCGAGGGCCCTGCGGACGAGTCGCGCGTCGTATCGGCGGACGTTCCTTACGTCGTTACGCCTCCGGGGCGGGCGGCGGAGACCGGCACGGTCAGCGCTCGCGTGGCGATCGCGCCTCTGCGGGTCGACGCGCCAGGCCCGCGGGCCGTCGTGGACGAGGACCACGCGCTCGTCGCGGGCCGCGCGGCGAAAGGGGCGCAGGTCACGGTGGCAGGAACGACGGTGACGGTCGGCGCGGACGGGGCCTTCGAAACCACCGTCCCGCTGCCCGACCTCGCCGAACGAACCATCGACGTCCGGAGCGGCACCGCGGTGCTGACGCCGCGCGAGGTGCGCCTCGTCGTCAAGCGCGTCGCCCACCTGACCGACGAGGCGCGAACATTCGAGAAACAACGACTGGTCGGCTACGACGCCGTCCAGAAGGACATCGCCGCCAGCGTCGGCCAGCCCATCGTGGTGGACGGCGAGGTGATCGAGTCACGAGGGTCGGGTCACCGAACGCTGGCCCTCGTTGACGACCACCGCGGCTGCGCCAAGGGACCGTGCAAGGTCCGCGTCATCATCGGCAAGGACATGGCGCTCGCGCCGGGCGTGGGGCTGCGTGCGTATGGCCGCGTGGGCCGCGCCGTCGCCGCGCCGTCGGGTGAGACGGTCCCCGAGGTCGACGCTGACTTCGCCCTTCGCGCCCGGCGATGAGCGCGGCAGCACGCGCCGGCGCGGTCGGCATCGGCGTCGCCTCCTTGATCACGGGCGCCGGCCTGCGCGGACAGACCCTCGACGTCGAGCGCGCGGCCACGGTGCTCTCCGGCATGCCCTCGCGCGGGTCGCGCACCGAGCGGGTCGACGTCGCCCAGAGTGGTCGCGCCGGCGATCCGCTCCCGGCGTCCGATCTCCGCGTGACGTGGCGGGGGAGCGCGGGCGGCCTCCTCGACCAGCCGCCCCTTGTCGGTGCGGGCGCCTCCCCGTACGCCGTGACCTCGCAAGGCGAGGTGGTGGCGTTCGCCGCCGACGGAACCGAGCGGTGGAGAGAGGCGACGGGCATCGCCCAGCCCGGGCCCGCGGCGCTCCTCGTGGACGATACGGTGGTCTTCGCGACGCTCTCGGGCGAGGCGGTCGCGGTGCGGCGGAGCGGAGTACGCTGGAGGGTGCGCTTTGCCCGGGGCGACGCGGTGCGCCCCGGACCCCTGCCGCTTCCCAACGGCGGCGTGGTCGTGGCGGCCGCGCGCGAGGTCGTGGCGCTCGACGCCGACGGTCGCGAGCGCGCGAGGACCTCGCTGCCAGAGCCCGTGTCGGCGCCGCTCGTCGCTGCGCTGGGTCAGGTCGTCGCGGTGACCGCGAGCGGCGCCGTGTGGGGGTGGGTCCCGAGCGCCGCCGAGCCCAGGCGCCTCGGCGCATTCGGGGCATCGGTCGAGGGCGGCGCGGCGCTCGTCGACCGATCTCTGGTCGCCGTCTCCAACGGCGGTACCCGTCTCGTGTGGGTCGACCTGGCGGGCGGCACCAAGACAACGCGATCGCCTCCCAGCGGCGCGTTGTGGCTCGGTCCAGCTGCGACACACGGGGTGTTCACGCAGGTGACGCTGCTCGCGCCCGGCGGCGAGCTGTCGGTGAGCCTCGACGCATCGGGCGCCGAGCTGGCGCGCGTCCTGCTCACGCCCCATGCGCCGCAAGCGAGCGGCGACGGAGGCGGCGCGATCCCGTCGGGTCCGCGCGCGGCACCGCTCATCGACGCGCACGGGACCCTCGCCTTCGTGACGGCCGATGGTGGCGTCGGCGTCGTGTCGTCGTCGGGCACGCTCGAGCTGCTGGCGGATGCCTGCGTCGCACCGCCCGAGACTCCGTTGGCGCCCGGACGCTCGGGCGGTGCGGTCGCCGGGCTGGCCCCCCTACGTCCGGGCGAGATGCTCGTGGCGTGCCGATCAGGCGCGCTTCTGGCCGTGGCCGGTGGCAAAGCGGTACCCGCGCGCCTATAGTACTCGAAAGTGGACGCCGCCCTGCGGCGACCGACAACCGCAGAGGTCGAGGGTCAACGAATGATCACCATCACCGAGAAGGCCGCAGTCAAGGTCAGGGAAATCGCGGACGCCGAGAGCCTCGCGGGACAGGGCCTGCGTCTCCGAGTGATGGGCGGCGGCTGCGCCGGCTTCACGTACGACCTCTACTTCGAGGACGCTGTCGGCGACATGGACGAGCAGTTCGAGTCCAACGGGGTGAAGCTCTACGTCGACCCGATGAGCTACCAGTATCTCGAGGGCACGGAAATCGACTACGTCGAGGGGCTGCACGGGTCGGGCTTCAAGTTCAACAATCCCAACTCGAAGGGCTCGTGCGGCTGCGGCTCGTCGTTTTCGGCTTAGACCCTCGACCGGGTTTCGAGAACGCCCCGCAGCGGCTTCATCGACGCCCGGGCACAAAAGCCGTGCGCCTGGGCCGGAGCCCAGGCGCGCGGGTCGACGTCGCTCTATAAGCCGAGTTCTGTCTCGCGCCCGGGTCTCCCCGCGGCGCGGAGGCGATCATTCCTCTAGGATGCCGGTCGCCCGGCACCTCAAGCGGCCTACCCGCAGGCTCGGGCGAGCAGCCCTTGCGCCCGATGCCGGCATGCGGCGCCGGGCTGCGCCTGCCTACGCGGCCTTGCTCCCGATGGGGTTTGCCGTGCCGTCCGCGTTGCCGCGGACGCGGTGGGCTCTTACCCCGCCGTTTCACCCTTGCCGTCAATTCGCGGGCGCGAGCGACGGCGGTCTCTTCTCTGTGGCACTCTCCTCGGCGTTTCCGCCACCGGGGGTTACCCGGCATCGTGCTCTGTGGAGCTCGGACTTTCCTCCCGCCGGGCCGAGGCCCGGCCGGCGATCACCCGAACGGCGTCAACGACTCGGATATTGGCACCTTGGACGTGGTGCACGCAACGGGTGCACACTGGGCGCGTGCTCGGGCGCGGACGCCGGCCTGGAAAGAGACGACGGACGGGCGAGTCGACGGGGCGAGCGCCCGCGCCCTGTACCGTGGCTCTCGTCGCTCTCGTCTCCCTCGGCTGCGGTCGACATCTCCTCAGCCTCAACGCTCCGAACATCGCACCGAGCGACGCCCGCAACCCGACGCACGTCGACGTCGAACCCTTCGTCGTGCGTTCGCCCGAACGCGCCGCGCCCTTCGCGGCCCCGGGCCCGGCGGCGGTGCTCGCAGCGGGCATTCGGGCCGAGCTCGACGGACGCGCCCTGAGGGCCGGACCCGCGGAGGGATACACGGTCCGCTGCAGCCTCGATCGTTTTGCGATCCGGTCCCGGCAGAGCGTCCTCGACGGCGAGGAACTCGTCCTCGTGTACGCCGACCTGTCGTGCGAGGCCGGCCGGCGGGGGACGCTGGCGGCCGCATGGCGCGGCGAGATTCGCGGGCGCTCCGCCGCGACCGCCCCGAACCTTCTCGGAAACGACGCGAACACCACGCAGCGCCTGGTCGACCGTGCGCTCAGCGACGTCTCGCGCGAGATGGCCAGCGATCTTGCGCTCCGAGCACTCGCCCTTGCCGGCGACCCGAGCGCGCGCGTCTTCGCGGACGAATCTCAGCAGCACTCGGCCGCCGGGCTCGACGACGAGGTCTACGGTCCGGCCGCGCTGCAGGAGAACCCCAAGGGGGCGGCCCCCGCGCTGCGCGCGCTCGGTGAGCGCGACGCTGCTACACGCGCCGCCGCGTGGAACGTCGTGGCGATGGCGTCAGGCACCGACGACGCATGGCTCGGCGGCAGCTCGATGAAGCTCGACGAGGACCCCATCGTCCGGTTCGTCCAGTACAAGGCCCTCGGCCGCCTCGGCGGGGCCAGCGCCCTCGAACAGCTCACGCGAGCCTCGGGAACCGAAGGGGACCCCCTCCTCGCCGAGTTCCTGCGCGACACGATCGCGACGGGCGGAATCGGGATGGCCCGATCACCCGCGTGCCCTTGACGAGACGAACGCGAGCGCGGCCACCAACGGCGCGACGACGAGCCCGTATCGACCGGCCCCGAAGAAGACGGCGTGCACGACGGCGGTCAACGCGACGAGCGCCGCGGTGACACCCGCGAGCACCGGCCCGCGAACGACGGCGCGAGGGCCCGCAGCGCCGACGCACCCAGCGAGCGCGACGTACCCGAGCGACCCGTGGACGGTCAGCGCCGCCAAGCCGCCCGCCAGCGCGATCCCCGCGCGCAAGCCCCTCCGCAGACCCGACATGGCGGCGCACGCGAAGAGGGCGCCGAGCAGGAGCAGGCGACAGGCCACCGTCTCGACGGCGCCCAGCGCTATCTTTGCGACCGGACCGACGGCGTCCGGGTTGCTGACGTGCAGGTACCACGGCGCCGCGCCGAAGTAGTCGAACGTCACCGCGACCTTGGCGGGCATGCGGCCCACCCAGCGGACCGGGGCGTGCGCGATGGCTCGCCACGCCGCCCGCTCGAAGCATGCGTCCTTGCCCGCCTCGGACCAGACCGTCGCGCACTCCGCGGGCGTCTCGATGCGCTGCCACCAGCCCGAGTCCGTCTGCGCGCCGATCAAGAGGTTCCATCCGCCGTTGACGCTGACGAGCGCGCAGCGATCCATACGGAGGCAGTTTCGAGCAGTCCAGGGCATGACGCACGCGAGCGCCACGGCGACGGCCCCGAGGGCGCGCCTGAGCCGAGTCACCCAGTCGGCGCGCGCGTCCGCCGCAAGGACGCCCAGAACGGGCGCCAGGAACAGCGACTGGGGGCGCACGAGCGTCGCGACCCCGACGACCGCGCCCGACGCCGCGATCCAGAGGGGCGCCTTGCGGCCGGCCGTCCGCGCCCGGTTCGCGGCGGCGGCTCCAATGACGAGCAGAGAGGCGGTCACACCCTCGGTCATGAGCGCAGCCGTATACGGGACGAGCGCGGGGTGCAGAGCGACCGCGAGCCCGGCCGCGAGAGGACGCCACCGAGGGGTCTCGGGCGAGTCGACGAGCGAGTGCGCGGCCACGGCGCTCAACGTCCCGAGGAGCGCGTTGACCCCCATGGCCGCGCCGGTGGATACGCCCAGAGTGGCGTAGGCGATCGCCACGAGAGCCGGGTAGCCGACGGGGTAGAGCGCGGCGTACGTCACCGCACCGTCCGGCCACAGCCACGTGTACCCCTGTCCGTTCGCGAGCCTGCGCGCGAGGAGGTCGTAGTAGTGCCCGTCCTCCACCGCTGGAAAGCGCGTGCGCGCCCACGCCACGACGGCCAGGCGCGCGGCAAGAGCGACGGCGGCGACCAGCAGGACGTCGCGGCGCTTCCCGCCGGCCGAATCCGCCGCGGACGTCGCTCCCTTCGCGTTCAGATCCATCCGAGCCCGCGAAGAGCCTCGGCGACCTCGCCGAGTGGCAAGCCGACGACGGCGGTGTGGCTTCCGTGCACGCGTTCGACGAACGCCGCCGCCCCGCCCTGGAGCGCGTAGCCACCTGCCTTGTCCATTCCCTCCCCCGTCGACGCGTACGCCGCCGCCTCGCCCGGCGCCAAGGAGCGAAAGGTCACGCGCGTCGTCACCGTCTCGTCGTGCACCGGCGCCGACCCATCCTCCCGCTCGGCGAGAAGGAATCGCGTGCTGACCCGGTGCGTCGCGCCCCCTAGCCGTCGAACCATCCCCGCCGCCTCGTTCGCGTCACGCGGCTTGCCCAACATGTCCCCGTCGGGAGCGATCACGATGGTGTCCGCCACGAGAACCCCGGCCGATGGACCGAGATCTTGCGCGCGCACGGCGTCGAGCTTCGCGCGCACGACGCGCGCAAGGTACTCGTCGGGGTCCTCGAAGGGTACGGCCGACTCGTCGGCCTGCGCGCTGCAGACGACGAAGGGCACTTTCAGCGACGCGAGGAGCTCGCGGCGGCGCGGCGACGCGCTGCCGAGGACCAAGGGGAGATCCCTGCTGATTCGCACGCGCGGTGACTACCACATCGATGGTAACGTCTCCGCCGATGCGCCGGAGCGTCCTCCCGACCGTAGTCGGCGCCCTCACGTCCATGCTCTGCGCGCGCTCCGCCTCGGCCACGGATTGCTCGGGAATCTTGAGCCCGTGCATCAACGACGACACCTTGTGGCCACATCCGGGCCCGGCGACCTTCGAGTTCGTCGGCTCGACGGACACGGTCGCCGCACGACAGCTCGGGTTCGGACTCGTTTCGACGTATCTCTTCAGGCCGGTCACCTTGCACCTGCCATCGCCCGGCGGAGCGGGGAGCGACCAGTACGCGATAAGCGACCAAGCGGATGGCACGTTCCTCTGGGCGTACGGGGTGACCGACCGGCTCGAGCTCGACTTGGCCCTGCCCGTCACGTTCGGCCAGGGAGGGACCGGCCTGACGCCGCTGACCGGCGGGCCCGGCCTGAAGGACACGGCGGTCCGCGATTTCCGCTACGGCTTCGCCTTTCGATGGCTCGGCGTCCCGGGACACGACGGATGGGCGGGCGTCGCGCGGTTCGAGGTGAGCGCGCCGTCGGGAGATCGCTCGCAGTTTGCCGGCGAATCCGCGGCGGTCCTCGTCCCGAGTCTGGCCATCGACGGCCGAGCGGGCCGCTGGTTCGCCGGCGCCGAGGTGGGCGTCCGTGCTCGCCCGCCCACTCAGCTTCTCCAGGCACGCGTCGGTTCCCAGCTGAGCGCCTCGCTCGGCGTCGGGTACCGCATCCTTCCGCAGGATCGATTGAGCATCGAGGCGGAGGCCTGGGCCCTGCCTTCGCTCGTGGCGCAAGCAACGCTGGCGGCGGACAGTCCTTATGCGAGCCAGGCGGGCGGCGGCAGTCTCGTGCCGGCGGAGTGGCAAGTCTCCGCGCGGACGGCGCCCATCGGCGCCGGAGACGTCTCTTTTCAGCTCGGGGGCGGCGGGCGGATCCCGCTCGGTGATTCGGGCCTGACCTCGCCGGGCTTTCGCCTCGTGCTTGCGATTCGGTGGGCCCCCCTCGGTCGCGAGCGCCCCGCGCAGGTCGCCGGCGCCGAGACACGCGCCGAAGGAACGCCGCCCGTGCCCTTGCCCTTGGAGGCGGGCAACGACGCCTGCGTCGAAGAGCCGGATCCGGTCGACGGCTTCGACACCGAACGCGGGTGTCCGGACGCGGATCAAGACAAGGACGGAATCGACGACCGCTTCGACCGCTGCCCCCTCGTGCCGGAGGACTTCGCCGGACTGACCGATGGCTGCCCCGAGAAGAAGTAAGCCGTGAGCGTTCAAATCCACCGAAGCAGCAAGTGCCGTCAGCTCGTCCTTCGGATGGGGGCCGGCGAGACCCTTCCTGCGGCGATCGCGGACGTCTTACGGAACGAGGGGGTCGCGTGCGGCTGGCTTCGCGCGAACGGGGTGGTCGAGGACGTCGAGCTCGGCGTGACCTCTGCGGATCCCGCGGCGCGCGGTCCTCGCCGCCGCATTGCGGGGCGGGTACAGCTCTTGATGCTCGAAGGCGCCATCGGGCTAACCGATGGGCGGCCTGCGACCTCCCTGCGTGCCGTCGTCGGCCGTGAGACGGATCTCGGGCTCGAGGCCATCGCCGGCGAGCTGACACGCGCGCGTACGGTGGCGCTGGAAGCATTCGTCACGGCCCTCGACGACGTGGCGATCGAGCGGACGCTGGACCCCGCCGGTGTCTGGCTCCTCGGCGGGGTCCCCGCCGCATCCGTGCGTGGCGAGTGGTCGGGGGCCGTGGAAGCGAGCGCGGAGGCAGAACGCGAGGGGCGCGACTCGCCCGGGCGGGGGGCTGGGCCCTCTCGCGTCGATGCGTCGGCGCGCGGAGGGACGATCCAAGGCCAGCTGCCAGGCTCGACCAGCGTGCCCATCCCCCCCAGGCGGCCGCCTGGCATCGATCTCGACACCCCCGTCCCCGAGCCCGGTGATGTCGTTGACCATTTTGCGTTCGGTCGGTGCGACGTTCTCAAGAGCGACGGGGATCGGTTACATCTGAGAGTGCACAAGGACGGCCGCATCCGCGAAATCGCCCTCGAGATGCTACGCGTCACGCGCCTCCCGGACGGTCCCGACGCGGTCCAATACAAACTCGAGCGCAGGCTTTGACACACGCGCCCTCGTTCCCTCGCTTGACGCTAAGACGGCGGAAAGATTAATCCCTTCGGGGCCGTTGTACGGTCGACGGTCGCCGCCTTCGCCCGTCGGATCCTGGCCGAGGTCCCCGGCCAAAAAATCTGGAGGAAGCCCATGACGATCTCCCATTCCCGCCGCCTCGCCCCCTGGGCGCTGGTGATCGCCGCGGCCGCACAGGTGGCCTGCGGCGGCGACACGCCGCCTCCGAAGGCGGCCACCAACGCGAAAGCGCCCGACTCTCCCCCGCCGTCCGCACGGCTGCCGGACAAGGCACCCGACTCCCCGACGGCGAGCGCCGTCCGCATCTCCGACGAGATCATCAAGGCATGCGGTATCAGCGAGCCGGACGCGTACTTTGCTTTCGACTCGGCGAACGTTCGCCCGGACGACGCGCGCGTCCTAGACCAAGTCGTCAAGTGCTTCACGAGCGGTCCGCTCGCCGGCCGCACGATCAAGCTCGTCGGCCACGCCGACCCGAGAGGCGGTAGCGACTACAACATGACGCTCGGACAGTCGCGCGCGGACTCGGTCGCCGGCTACATGAACAAGAGAGGTATGGACAAGGCCAAGACCGAGTCGACCTCGCGTGGCGCGATGGACGCGACGGGCACCGACGATCCGAGCTGGGCGCGCGACCGCCGAGTCGACGTGATGCTCGGACAGTGACGCCTCGAATCGCCGCGATGGCGCTCCTGCAGCCAGCTCCGGACTCGGGCGCGCCCGCCGAGGCGCCCACGGTCAAGCTCGACCTCGTCGGTCTCTTCGAGCACGCGTCGTGGCCGGTCAAGCTGACGATCGGCCTCTTGATCGGGTGCTCTCTGCTCGTGTGGATGATCGCCGTTCTCAAGCTCTTGCAGCTCGGGCGGCTCCGTGGCAGCGAACGCGACTTCGATCGGCGCACCCGGCGGGCCGGAACCGCGGGCGAGCTCTTCGAGGTGGCCCAGGCCCACCGCGCGCCCGGAGCCCGTATCATCGGTGAGCTCTACCACCGCGGTGGGGGGGCGCAGATCGAGCGTCTTCGGGCCGTGGCGGATCGCGCCATCCTCTCCGAGGGGCAGAGCGCGCGCGCGCTCATGTGGCTGCTGGCGTTCATCGCAGCGGCGGCCCCCTTCATCGGGTTGTTCGGGACCGTCTACGGCATCATGGACGCCTTCATCCGCATCGGAGCGGCCAAGACGGCGAGCCTACCCGTCGTGGCCCCGGCCATCGGCGAGGCGTTGATCACGACCGCCATCGGTCTCGCCGCGGCCATCCCCGCCGTCTTCTTCTACAACTGGATCGACAAGCGAGTCGGCGACTTCGTCTCCGAGCTCGAGGCCGCGGCGGCCGAGTGGGTCGCGTTGCTCGCCGAGGCTCGTTCGATCGACTCGAGCGTCCCCCTGGTCACGGCCCCGCGCCATGGGAGCGCGCGGCCGCGCCCCTGACGGGCCGGAACCGTCCCCATGGCGCTCTCGACGGGGAACCGAAGCGGCGGAGCCCTTCGCGAGATCAACGTGACGCCCCTGGTGGACGTCATGCTGGTCTTGCTCATCGTGTTCATGGTCACGGCTCCGCTGCTGACTTCGGGACTTCACATCGACCTGCCCGAGGTGCAGGCCACCAACACGCCGGTCAAGGATTCCAAGCTCGTCCTGTCGATCACGAAGGAGGAGCGCATCCTGTTCGGTGAAGACGACGTGACGAAGGACGTCGAACGGGTGTTGCTCGAGAATCCGCGCGTCCAGAAGGAGCACGAACTCTACATCCGCGCCGACAAGGACGCCCGGTACGGTACCGTGGCGCGCGCGGTGGCCGCCGCCCGTTCCGCCGGCGTGACCTCGCTCAACCTGCTGGTCGAGCCGGAGGAGACCAAGCCGTGACCGGCTCCGCGCAGCCGCTCCCCCGCCCGCTCGGAGACCCCGGCCACCCGTTCGACGCGCAGGACGTCACGATCGCGATCGCGGTCGCCATCCTGGCCCAGCTGCTCTTCGTCCTGGTCTTCTCGTTGCCGTCGCCGAAGCTCGTCGAAGCCGACATCTCCAACGAAAACGCCCAGCCCATCGCCGTGGCGATCACCCCGGTACTCAAGCTCGGCTCGAAGAACCCGACGAAGATGCCGTCCCAGTGGCAGCGCAAGCGTCCCGTGGCGGCCAAGCAGCCGCCGCAGGCGGCGCTCCCGTCGACGCAGGCCGAGAAGACCCCCGAAGCCATCCCGACCTCGCGGGTACCGGACGCCTCGGTCGCTCCGGCGGTCGTCGACGCCAGCAAGGTCGAGCAACCGAACCCCACCGCACCCGAGGAGGCCGGCGCCGTGACGACGGCGGCGTCCGCGGAGGGGTCGGAGCAGGGCGCGGCCAACGGCACCGAGACCGATCCGCTCAAGGCTCGTGCCGCCGACATGTACCGCGACCAGTTGCAGCGCTGGTTTGCGTCGCACTTCCATATCCGGGGCAAGATCCCGTTCGACACGCTGAAGACGCTCCACGCGTCTGTGACGGTGACCGTGACGGAGGACCGCAAGGTAGGTAGCTTCACGATCGTGAAACCGAGTGGCGACGCCACCTTCGACGCCGAAGTTCAGGCGACTCTTTCGGGCATCCAGTCCGGAGGCGCCGAACTCCCCGCGCCGCCCCCGCTGTACCCGGACATGCTCGGCAAGACACTGCCGGTCCGGTTCGGATGCAGCGAACGGAAGCAATGCGAATGAACTCCATGCCGCCTAGTTCGCGCCGATCGAAGCGCCTCCTTCGGGACACGTTGTTGGCTCTTGCCGCCGCCTCGTTCGTCGCCACCTTCGTCCCTCGTGCGCGCGCGGATTCCGGCGCCCCCCCAGGGCAAGCGACGGATGCGACCCCGCCGGACGAGAGCTTGCTTGGCACGGTCGACGTCAACGGCTCCGCCGAGGGCCTCCCGCCACTCCCCAAGATGGGCGTTGTCCCGATCATCACGACCGGGACGGCCGACAACGTCGTCAACCTCGTAGTGCGTCGCGACATGGAGCTGAGCGGGCAGTTCGACGTTCTCGACGAGAACGCGTCGCCGCCTGGACCGTTCACCCATGCTTCCGCGCTCGACCTGGTCGCATGGCGCGACAAGACGGCAGAGTACGTACTGCGAGTCTACGCGCAGCCCGCGGCCAACGACTCCACGAAGACGGAGCTCGTCGGCGAGGCCTACCTGACTCCTACGCCGGCGCAGGCAGCCGCCCAGAAAGCGCGGGCCGCGGCGAGCGGGGCCTCCGCCGTCCCGGCGGACAGCAAGCCCGCAGCCCGGTTGAGCGTGGTCACGTCGACGCTCGAGGTCCGGGCCGCCTCCCACCGCCTCGTCGATCAAATCCTCGGGGCGCTCACGGGGCGACCCGGCGGTTTCGCCAGTCAGATGACCTACGCAGAGAAGGTGGGCCGCTGGAGGCGCGTGTTCGCCATCGACGCGGACGGGTTCGACCTTCGTGCCCTCGGCCCGACCAACGCCACGGCGATCTCCCCGTCGTTCGGCCCGGGCGACCAGATCTACTACGCCATCTCCCAGGACTACTCGCCGTTTCGGCTGGCGTACGGGCCCAGCGCCACGCCCGTCGCGGTCCAGGTCCCGGGATCGATCATGGGGCTCGCCTTCAGTCGGGACCGAACGAAGCTCGCGCTCACCGTAATGACCGAGGGGCGGGGTGAGGTCTGGATCGGAGACAAGGATCATCTGACGCCTATGGCCTCACCGCCCTTCGCCAATCACCCCGCCTTCGGGCCGATGGGCAAGGTCGCGTACGTCGCGGGCACCCCGGTCCAACGGATCTACGTCGACGGCAAGGCCATTTCGCCGCCGGGCTTCATGGCCAGCGCGCCGGTCTTCTGCGACACGCCGCAAGGGCTGCTCGTCGTCTACACCGTGGGTGTCGGCGCGGGCGCGGACATCATCGCCACGGACACGGGGGGGGGAGGCCTTCGACGCTTGACGCAGCACGAGGGGGCCAACACCTACGCCGCTTGCAGCTCGGATGGACGCCTCGTTGCGTTCTTTTCGACCGGCAAACGCAAGCGTGCGCAGGGCGCCGACGCGCGCGACGACGCGGGGGCCGGCCTGTTCATCATGCCCATCCAGCGGCCTTGGCTCGCGAAGAAGATATCCGGCGAGGTGGGCGAGTCTCTCCGGTGGGAGCCGATCACGTCCCCGGCGCAGGGCTCCTCGAGCAAGTGAGCGCGCACCGAGCATCGCCCGCTGCGCCCGCTCTGATACGCTCTTACCGTGGCATCCTTACGCGCCGCGTGCGGCGCCATTGCAGTGTCGGCGGCACCGTTCGGGTGCGCGGCCGTAGCCGGGGTCGATGCATTCAGCGCCGGCCCGTGTTCGGGAGAATGTGCAACCGACGCCGTCCTCGACGCGACCTCTCCGGTCGCCGAGGTGAGCGCCGACAGGGGGATCGAGTTCGGCTCGGACGCTTGGACGGCGACTTGGCCTGAAGGCCCCGCCGGCAACGGCTTGCCCCCGGAAGCCGCCGAGCTGGATGCCCGCTCGCTCGACGACGCCGGCGCGCCGGACGGCGGCGGCGACGTCCCGGTCGACTCGCAGGCTGCGGCCCCCCGGGACGCGGGCGACGCGGAGGGCGCAGACGGGAACGCTGAAACGGACGGCGGCGACGCGGGGCGCTGCGTTCCAGCGACCTGCGCGGGGTGCTGCACGGCGACTGGCGCATGCGTCTCGGGAACCGCCAATCCGGCCTGCGGCACGACCGGCCATGCATGCCAAGACTGCACGACGAACGGCCAACTGTGCAGCGCCGGGGCCTGCGCGGCGACGACCTGTGTCGTCAGCGCGTGCAAGAACACGTGCGTGCCGTACTTCATCCCGTGCTGCAAGGTCGACTCGACCTGCGGGTGTGCGCTGCTCTTCCCGCCCGGACCCTGCAACTGAGTCGGTGAGGCGACGGAATCACGGCGCCGAGTCACGCCGGGCGGTCGACGACGCACGCGGCCGCCCCCGCCACGCGAACCGCCTTCCCCGGCTCCGCGAAGGGACGCTTGAGCATCGCGAGCGCGACCGCCTTGCCGAGCGTCGGTGAGCTAGCCGCGCTCGTCACTTGTCCGGCCGGAGCGCCCTGCTCGTCGGTGACGGCCTCCCCGGCCGCCGGTGGCACCCCCGCGTCGATCACGACCGGCACGAGCTTGCGCTTCACGTGTCCGCGCAGCTCGAGCATGCAGACCACCTCCTGACCCAGGTAGCAGCCTTTGTCGAAGCTGACGGCGCTCTTCTCGAGCGACGCCTCCTGCGGGTACGTCTGGTCGTCGAAGTCGGCCCCGTAGCGAGGAACGCCCCGCTCGAGCCGAAGGGCCTCCCAGCCCGCCTCGTCTCCTATCGCGCCGTCCGCCACCCGGACGGCCTCCTCCACCGCCGCACGCACCTCTGCGGCGCGCTCGACAGGTGCGAGGACGACGGCCCCCCCCAGACCCGTGCGATCGACCACGCCCCCCGCGGCGCCGGCGGCTTGCGCCGCGGTCAGGACCGCGGACGAGCGCGCCCCGTGCAGGAGCCAGACCTCGTAGCGCCCCGCGCTCGCAGAGATCTCCGCGTCCTCCATGACGAGATAGTGCTCGAGGTGCGCGCGTAACGTCTCGACACGCCCGGCCGAAACGACGACGAGGACCGGCCCGTCGCGCCCATCGATCACGATCGTCGCGTCGGCCACGATGCGCCCGTTTCGGGACACGACGAGACCGTAAGGTGCGGCTCCGTCGGCACGCTTGACGAGATCGCACGTCACGAGACCGTTGAGCCACGACACGCGATCGCTCCCCGTGACGACCAGCGTCGCCAGGTCCGGCGCGCGGATTGCCAGCACGGCTCGCCTCGCAGCCTGCACTTGGACCGATGCTTCCATGCTTGGGCGGGGATCTCTTTAGCCCGCGCGGCCAAAGGTCACAAACGAACCGACGTTGGTTTGGCTTTGTTGACGTCTCGCTGGATCCCGGGCGAGCTTCGAGGGCAGTGTCCGGTATCGGCGTCGTCTTCAACCCGAAGAGCAAACACAACCTTCGCGACCCGAGCGCGGCCGCCCGCCTCGCCCGCCGCCTGGGCGATGGCGGAACGGTGCGTGAGGCTCGCTCGCTCGATGAGCTCTACCGCATCGCCGAGGACTTCCGCCGCGCCGACATCGACGTCCTCGCGATCAGCGGTGGCGACGGAACCAACCATGTGACGCTCACCGGATTCATCGACGTCTACGGCGGCGGGGCGATGCCCCAGGTGGCGCTGCTGCGCGGCGGCACGATGAACACCGTCGCCAACTCGGTCGGCGTCCGCCGAGGCAAACCGGAAGGCTTGCTCGGCCGCCTCATGCGCGACTACGCGAGGCGGGCGGTCGAGCCCCTCGAGAACGTCGAGCGCTTCGTCATGCGGGTCGCCTCGGATCGGGGCGGCCGCGGCGATCGAGCGCAGTACGGCTTTCTCTTCGGCACGGGCGTCGTCCACGGCTTTCTCGCCGAGTACAATCGGGGCGGTGAACCGAGCCCGCTGGTCGCGGTCAAGACGCTGGCCCGGGGGATCGGGAGCGCCCTCGTCTCCGGGCACACCATCCGGCGCATCGCGCAGCCCTTCCGCGGTGCCGTTCACTTCGAAGACGGCACGTCGTGGCCGATGCGGGACTATCTCGCGATCGCCGCCGGGACCATTTCGCACATCGGCCTGAACTTCAAACCATTCCACCGTCACGCGGAAGAGGTTGGGGCCTTTCACGCGCTGGCCATCGACGCGTCTCCGCTCTCGTTCATCAAGGAGCTTCCGCGCATTCACGCGGGGCTTCCCATGCGCCCCGGGCGCGCGCGCGAAGCGGTGTCGCACCGGATGACCCTGACGGGCGAGAGCGATCCTGTGCGGTACATGATCGACGGGGACCTGCACGAGAGCCCCAGCCCCATCCATGTGACGTCCGGCCCGGCCGTTCGGCTGATCGTCCTTCGCTAGTCCGCACGCCCCCACCTAGGGTGGGCGCGGGTGGTCTTCAGCAAGTCCTTGCTCCACGGGCGCTACGTTCTTAATCTGGGGGCCAGCGTGCGGAGTGCCCTACCTACATGGGCCGCCCTCGCGGCCTTCCTGCTGATGCCGCTTCGCGCGAACGCGAGCGGCCTCACGGCAGGCGAGACGCAGCGGTTACTGCGCGGCGAGACGGTCGTGCGAGCTCAATCGCTCCAGCGCGGCGATCACCGCTACGTCGGGGGCGTGACGTACACGGTCGTCGACGCCAACGCCGACGCTGTCGCCGACACGCTCGGGGACGTGGACGCGTGGCGACGCATCCTTCCAAGAACCCGCTCGGCGCGCCGCGCTGGCACCTCCGGAGAGGACGCGCTCATCGAGCTGACTCAGGGCACGGCCCTCGTGCAGGCCACGTACACCATCCGGATGCGCCGGCAGGGACGCGTCGTCCGATTCTGGCTCGACCCGGAGCGGCGCCACGACATCGAGGATGCGTGGGGCTTCGTACGCGCAGCGCCGATGACCGACGGCCGCACCCTCGTGACGTACGGCATCCTCATCGACATCGGCCCGGGCTTGCTGCGAGACCTCTTCGAGGACCGCGTGAGGGAGCTGGCGCTCTCGGTGCCCGAGCGCGTGCGGGGCCTGATGCTCGAACGTATCACCCAGAATCGCCCTCGCTGATCCGGTACCCGATCGATGATCTTCAGGGTCCTCGCGATCACGCTCAACACCTATCGCGAGGCCGTTCGAGCGCGCCTCCTGCTCGGCGTCTTCGCCCTGGGCCTCGCCACCTGCCTCTACGCGGTGATCGTGGCGTCTCTGTCGTTGCACAACGAGGTGCGCGTCGTCGCCGACTTGGGTTCCGCGTCCCTGTCGCTCTACGCCGTCGTAGTGGCGATCGTCATCGGATCGACTTCTCTTTATCGGGAGCTCGAACACAAGACGATTTTCCCCATCCTCTCGCGGCCCATCCACCGCTGGGAGTACCTGATCGGCAAGTACGCCGGCATCGTTCTGACCATCGCCGTCTTCGCCGCCGTACAGGCGAGCGCCGTGCTCGCGCTGCTGGCCGTCGAGTCCGGACAGCCGCCCCTGCGCGTCGTGGCGGTCTTCGCGGGGCTGGTGGCGTTGCTCGCCGTCATGATTGTCCGCGCACGCACGACCCGCGTCTTCGTCCTCGTCCCGTGGGCCGCTGCGCTCCCGTTGGCCGGCTGGCTCCTCGCCCCCTTGGCGCCCGAGGAACGGAGGCTCGTGGTCGCTTCGGCGGTCCTGGCGGTGTGCGAGGGAGGCATCGTCGCCGCGGTCGCCACGCTCTTCTCCAGCTTTTCGTCGCCGGCGCTGACGGCGACCTTCACGGGAATGGTCTTCGTCATCGGGCGCTCCGCCGACACCCTCGCCCACCTGCCGAAGAAGCTCTTCGGCGACGCGGTCGGCGCGGGCGGACGCGTGCTGGCGCGCATCTTCCCGAATCTCCACGTGTACGTGCCTGCGCGCTCGCTTCTCTTGGGCCAGGTGCCCGAGCACCCCGTCTGGCGCTACGTGGGGGCGGCGGCGCTTCACGCGGTGCTTTACGTTGCGCTCATGCTCGGCATCGCGGTCCTCGCCTTCCGGAAACGCGATTTCTCGTGACGCCCTACGGTCGAGGTGGCGCGATCGCCGCGCTGATCGCCGTCGTCGTCCTCGCGACCGCGACGGTCCGAGAGGTGGCCGTGGGTCGCGCAGAGGTCGCCGCCGCGGACGGGGCGGCGGCCAAGGGGCAGTGGAAGGATGCCGTCGCGCACGCACGCGCCGCCGCCGAGGCGCGCCTACCCGGCAGCCCCTGGCCAGACCGCGGGCTCGATCGCCTCGAGTCCCTCGGACACGACGCCGAGGTCCGTGGTGACGACGCCGTCGCGATCCTCGCCTACGGCGCCTTGCGGACCGCGGTCCTCTCGACACGCTCGGGCGTCGGCGCCGATGGGGCTTCGTTCGACGCCGCCCGCGACGGCTTGCTCCGCGTCGCGAGCGGACAACGGCAGCAGACCCTGCCTCCCGAGGTCCTCGACCGCATCCGCCACGACCGACCTCCGGCTACCTGGCCGCTCCTCGTGCTAGGCGCTTGCATCCTCGCCATGCTCGCCGGCCTGGCCCGTCTGGCGTGGCCTGGACCGGGTGCGCGCGTGGCGGTCGCCGCGGTCGCCCTCGGCTTCGCGGGCTATTCGCTCGTCATGCTGACGAGCTAGGAGGCCTTACCGCGTGCTCGAGCGAAGCGAGAGAGCGGACGACACACCCGACTTGTACCATACGGACTAGACAGCATGCCGACCGTCCCCGTCGACGACTCCGTCGTGGCCGAGTGCCGCACCCTCGCCGCCGACATCGCTGCTGACGTCCAGCGCTACATCGATCGTCACACGACCGTCGGCGTCGAGCGGACCATGCTTCGCGCGTACGGGGCCGAGGGGATCGACGACCAAGGCGTGCCGTTGGTGAACACCGCCGTGGACCGCTACAGAGAGGCGGGCTTGCTCGGTCGGGGGATCGCCTTCTTCCTCGGTCGCGCCCTCCTTTCCGGCGCCGCGACGCCGCAGGACGCGGCCGAGCGCCTGGCGTTCGGTCCGGCGCTCGACCGCGGCGAGGCGGGCCCCGACCCGCTACGGGTGCTCGAAGCGCTGGAACCGCATACGCGCGCCGCGCTCGACCGGATCGACCGCGCCCGACGCGACCGCGAGCTCCTCCGCTCGACCTTGCCGCCGGGGCCCACGCCGCACAAGTACGTCATCGTGGCCACCGGCAACATCTACGACGACGCGCTGCAAGCGAAGGCCGCGGCGCACGCGGGGGCCGACGTGGTCGCGGTCATCCGTGCGACGGCGCAGTCGCTGCTGGACTACGTTCCTCACGGAGCGACGACCGAGGGCTACGGAGGCACCTTCGCGACCCAAGAGAACTTTCGAATCATCCGTCGCGCGCTGGACGAGGCAGCCGAGGCCCAGGGCCGCTACGTCATGCAGACGAACTATTCGTCGGGGCTGTGCATGGCGGAGATCGCGTGGATGGCCGCCGTCGAGCGCCTCGACATGCTCCTCAACGACGCGATGTACGGCATTCTCTTTCGCGACATCAACATGTGCCGGACCTTCGTCGACCAGTACGTGTCGCGCCGGTTCATCGCGCGCGCGGGGATCGTCATCAACACCGGAGAGGACAACTACCTGACGACCGCCAACGCCGTCGAGAAGGCGCACACGGTGCTGGCCAGTCAGTTCATCAACGAGGCCTTCGCCTTGCGCGCCGGCCTCCGACCCGAGCAGATGGGCCTCGGCCACGCGTACGAGATCGATCCTTGGCTCGAGGACTCGTTCTTGCTCGAGATCGCCCAGGCGCAGCTCGTGCGTCAGGTCTTCGATCGCCATCCCATCAAGTGGATGCCGCCCACCAAGTACAAGACGGGCGACATCTTCTTCGCGCACGTCCACGACGCGATGTTCGACCTCGTCGGGATCACCACCCACCAGACCATCGAGCTACTGGGGATGTTCAGCGAGGCGGTCCAGAATCCGCTCTTGATGGACCGGTACCTCGCGCTCAAGGCCACGCGCTACGTCTTCGGAGCGTGTCGGCACCTCGGCGACGAGATCGAATTCAAGAAGGACGGCATCATCGCGCGCCGCGCCATTTCGGTGCTCGAGCAGGCAAACGCCCTCCTGCGAGAGGTCCAGCGCGACACGATCTGGGAGGCCATCGGGGCCGGGGCCTTCGCCGACGTGAAACGCGCTCGTACGGGGGGAAAGGGCTACGACGGCGTCGTCGCCCGCGCCGGGGACTACTGCAACCCGCTGCTCGCGGCGTTGGAGACGCCGTAGTAAGGATGCTATCCATGTAGCATGCACCCGACCACGCCTCCCAAACCGCTGCGCGCTTACGGCGACCGCGACGGCGACGGCATGGTGCAGATGTCGTTCGTCCTGCCCACCCCGCCCAGCGCGCGGGCGCGGGAGGCCGCCAAGCGGTTCGCGGCCATGCACGGCCTGGCCGAGCCGCTGGTCGCCACGATGGAGCCGTGCGCCGACGGGTTCTCGTTCTTCGTCGTCTACGGCTCGTCGCGACACGCGGTGGACGTGGCGGACATCGACGTCGCCGAGCTCGCGATGCAGGACCTCTCGCGCGACGACATCGAGCGGCGCATCGCCGCGCGCCTCGGGCGCAGAATCGTCGTGGTCGGGGCGTGCACCGGCAGCGACGCGCACACCGTCGGCATCGACGCCATTCTCAACTACAAGGGCTACGCGGGCGACAAGGGGCTCGAGAGCTACAAGGGCTTCGAGGCTCACAACCTCGGCGCGCAAGTGGAGAACCACCAGCTCGTCGCGCGGGCTCGCGCCCTCAAGGCCGACGCCATCCTCGTGAGCCAGGTCATCACCCAGCGCAACTGCCACAAGGAGAACGGCAGGGCGCTCGTCGAGCTGCTCGAGCGCGAGGGGTGGCGCCGCGAAGTCATCGTGATTCTGGGCGGACCGCGCGTCGATCACGAGCTCGCGCTGGAGCTCGGTTTCGACGCTGGCTTCGGGACAGGCACGCGGCCCGGCCACGTCGCCTCCTACCTCGTCGAGCGCGTCTGCGGAGATCGGGCCCGCGTCGCGACGCCGCCGCCAACCCCCTAGCTAGGCGGCGCGTTCGCCCAGGACCGGCAGCTTTCGGGGCCCGGGCCCGACCGTACGCTCTTCGATGAGCTCCTCAATCACGCCGTGGCAAGCGCCGCAGTCGTCCCCGGCGCAGCACGCGCGCGTCACGGCCTCGACGCTGACGGCCCCGTCGTCGATGGCCTGTTTGACTTGTTCTTCCGTGACCGCTCGGCAGATGCAGATGTACATCGAAGGTGTTGCTCTAAAGATAATGAAAAGCGTTTTCAAAGTCCAGGCTGCGCCCTGCCTCACTCCCCGAAAGCGTATGAGCGATCATGACTCATCTACCCAAATTACTTACGGATTTGCTGGGCTAGGTAGTGTCCCTCTCCCACCTGCTTGAGGAGCTCGAGCTGCGACTCGAGCCAGTCGACGTGCTCTTCCGAGTCGACGAGGATCCTCGTCAAAAGTTCTTCGCTCCCGTTGTCACCCGCGTTGCGACAGGCCTGGATGCCGCGGTTCAGGCGCGGCACCGTCTGACTCTCGAACGCCAGATCGTTCGTCAGAATCTCGACGACCGTCTGCCCGATCGCCAGCTTTCCGAGCTTTTGCAGGTTGGGCAGGCCGTCGAGAAAGAGAACCCGTTCGACGAGCTTGTCTGCGTGCTTCATCTCGTCGATCGACTCGTCGTAGATCTTCTTTCCCAGGTACTCGTAGCCCCAGTTCATGCACATCTTGGCGTGCAAGAAGTACTGGCTGATGGCGGTGAGCTCGCCCGTGAGGATTTCGTTGAGCAAGTCGATGATGCCGGGGTCGCCTTTCATGCGCGCCACGAGAGCACTGCCGCCGGCGCAAGTCTACCGGCGCGGAAGATCGATCGACACCCAGGCGTCCACCCCGTCGCGACCAACCCTGTGCGCCACGTTCGCTCGCAGGACGACGCACCCGCAGGGATCGTGGAGCTCCAACGAACCGACGGCCGCGACGAGCTCGCGTGCGTCGAGGTCGTAGTCGGCGCCGCCGCGCGCGGTCACGCGTACACCGATCGGAACGCCGAGGCGCACACCGCCGGTCCAGCCCGGCACCGCGAGGAAGCCTCCCGCGGGCTCGAGGGGAGCGCTCACGAGCATTCGTGCGAGCAACGGGTCGACGCCGTCGCGTTGCGCGACGTGCACGGTCGCGTGAAGACCGAGCGCGCGGCCGACCCGTGTCCTCACGAAGAGCGCGCCGCCGCCCGGGGCTGAGCCGGTCGCGAAGAGGCGCGCTACATCGGCGTCCAGTGACGCCCACGGAGCGCTCGCCGCCGCGTGACCACGAAGTGCGGGGCTGGCGGTCCGCCCGTGCGCCACCGCGCCTCCGGCCAGATCGATGTCCGCCGCGGCGCGCGAGCCCCAACGTCCGAGCGTGTTGTCCCATCCCCCCTCGAGGACCCAACCCGTGCCGTCGGGCATCTCGGCGCCCCGGCCGGCAGGTCGAACGAACGCGTCGTCGGTGTGCGTGGCGACCGCGGCCCCCTCCCATCGCGGCTCCGTCCGGTGGACCCACGGGTCGCTCCCGTCCTGCGACTCGAAGGCACGAACCATGGGCAGCCGCACGGCTCCACGAAGCTGGGCGGCGCCCTCGAGACCGCCGCGGAACCCGTCGTCCGCGGCGTCTCCGACGCCGGTGACCTCGAGCGACGCCCCCACCGCACCCGCGCGCGTGGCGAGCAACGCGCCGGCGTCGCCGCGTACGAAGCTCGTCGCCGCGGATCCGGAGTCCGCAGCGCTCGCCCCCCCTCCCCAGAGCTGGCCCCCTTCGAGCGTGGCGGCGTAGGAGCCGGTCGATCCAAGGGCGTCGGCCTTGTGGACGAGCACGACTGGACCTCCGACGCCCACGTCGGAGAGTTCTCCGCCGCGCAGGGCCGTGGTCCGCACCCCAGACGCGATCGTCCAACCGCTCGCAGCCCACGACGCCTGGGCGACGGCGCGGTCGAACGGCCGGGCCGCCGCGTCCACGTCGCTCGTGGCCTTCAGGGCCCTCGACCCGCGGAGCGCCTCCACGCTCCACGCGACCGATGGCGACGCTTCGGCGCTCGGCGCGGCGGTCGATCCGCGCGAGTCGACGGCCACGCCATCGTCGCCGTGGAGCTTATCCCATCGGACATCGCTGGTCCCCTCACCCGTTCGAAGCGTCGCCCCGACGGCGAAGCCCCCGTCGACGTACCCTCCCGCCCGAAGGTCGAGCCCGCGCACCGCGTCGCCCCCGCGCCAGGGCACGTGCACGCCACCCCCCGCGAAGAAGCCGTCCTCCCCCCGCCACGCGAGATCTGGCGCGAGCAGACCGGGTCGGGCCGGCGATCGCAGCCAGAAGGCGGGAGCCCACGCGACGGGGACGCCGACGACCTCCAGCACCGGGTCCTTGACGATGACGTCGTAAGGCGGGGCCACCGTGGCGCCCGAGAAGCGAACGGCGAGCGGGCTCCCCAGGCAGGGGCAAAATCCGAGCCGTCCCTCGCCGTCGAGGCGTACGCCGATGGGGACCCTTCGCAGCTGGAGCGCGTCGCTCGTCAGATAGAACGGCGCCTGTTCGACGCGCACGTTTCCGGCGACGTCCAGCGCCTGCGTGCGCGTGTCGAGGCGCATCTGGTCGGCGGCAAACCCCACCGGAAGCGCCTCGGACGGCTCGACGCCGGAAGCCGCGCCGGCGCCGGTCCCGGGCGTCGACTGGGCCACCGTCTTTCGCGCGAACAGGGCCGCGAAGCCCGTCAGCGCGAGGGCGAACGTCGATCGCCGCCCGAACGCCACATTCAGCGATCCGCGCCGCCGCGAGCGCCAGCCGCGCTGCCCGCGGGAGCGGGGGCGGACGAAGAGTCCGCGCGGGACGCCGGAGCCGGCAGGTAGTCTCCCTTCGGAAACTCGATTCGCATCATCGACCCGCCGTCCTTGCCCGCGTCGACCGTCACCGTGGGCTGCACGTTCGCGCGCAGATCCACGACGAAGTAGAGGTCGTGACCGTGCGGGACGAGGCGCGCGCTCGTCACCGGCGTGTTGAAGTGGACCGTCACGAGCGGGTTCTCGTTGTTGCGCTTCTCGATGCGCGCCCCCTTGAGGACGTACGTGATGGCGCCGCGGGCCGTCCGCGTCTCGTAGGCGACGGGCTTGGACAGCTCGACGAACAGACGGCTCGAGCCGTCGGCGAGCGTCTCAAACCCCGGCATGAGCGCGTCCGCCTCGTCGCCGTGGCGCGCGGCGCGCGGGGAGCGCGGGCTCGCCTTGCGGCGCGGCGTCGACCACCCGTACCCGGTGGCAGGCACTACCGGGGCGGCGGACGCGGAGGCCGTCGGCGCCGCCCCCTCGGCCGTGGGCGCAGGAGGTTCCGGGGCGGCCGAGGTCGCCGGCTGGGCCGATACGGCACCCGGAACGAGCCCCATCGCGGCCAGGATGGCGGCCATGCGGGCCGGAGAGCGCATATCCCAAGTAGAGCACGACGCGCGCCGCCGAAGCCAAAAATGGTCCTTCGCTTCCCAGGTCTTCGGCGGGCTTAGGCGAGCTTGCCGAGCGCCTCGAGGACGAGCTTGTTGTCACGCGCCTCGGGGATCGCCTGCTCTTTCACCCAGGCGACCTTGCCTTGCTTGTCGACAATGACCGTCGCGCGCCCCGTGATGCCCTTGTCGGCCAGGTAGAGGCCGTACTTCGCGGCCACGTCGCCGCGCGGAAAGAAGTCCGCGAGGAGCGGGTACTTGAGTCCGAGTTTGTTCGCGAACGCGGCGTGCGTCCACGTGCTGTCGACGCTGATGCCCAGGACCTGCGCGCCCGCCTTTTCGAGCTCCGAATGGTCCTCGACGAAGCACGCGTGCTCTTTCGAGCAGACAGGGCTGAAGTCGAGCGGATAGAACGCGAGCACCACGTTCTTCTTGCCGCGATAGTCGCTCAGCCGGACCTTCTTGCCGGGACGGCCGTTCTCGAGCTCGTTCGACGCAAGCTCGAAGTCGGGGGCCTCGGCGCCCACTTGGATCGTCATGCGCGCCACTCTCTCTCCCAAACGGCGCTCGCGCAAGTCGCACTCTCAGCGCGTCGTGCTTCGCGGCGACTGCGCAGTCTGCTTGGCTTGGCTCGAGAAGCGATGCCCCAGCGCGTCGTCGTAGATCGTGTCGAGGTTCGCCGTGAGCGAGACGAATATGCGCGCGTCAGGGCTCCACCAGACGTTGTCGTACCCGAGGATCGACCGGCGCTGGCCGTCCGGGTCGATCGCGTTCGCGAGGTTGTAGTACCCGACGCCGATCTCGAGCTCGTTGAAGAGCTGGTAGTCGAGGCTCGCCACGAACCACAGGTTCTGCGTGAACTGCTCGTCGTTCGGTCGCGCGACGCTCACCTGGCCCATCTGCGTTTGCACCGTCGCGGCGGTCGGCTGATAGTGCCACTGGTTCATCAGGACCAGGAACGCGTTGAACGCGAACCTCGGCGTCAGCTGCATGCCGCCCTCGATCATGCCCCAGAGGTCGTGTTCGACGAGGGTCTGACCCTGGATCTGATCGCTCACGAACAGCTGCGCGTCGGTGTTCTCGCGCAGGTACGCGAAGTTGCCGTAATCGTTCGGGGTCGTCGCGTTCGCGAACGCGTGCTGGTACACGAAGCGCAGCCCGACGTGCGCGCTCTCGAAGGAGGGCGCGTCGTCGCCGCGAATGGGAAACTCGTGGGCGATGCCCCCGCGAACCCCCAGCGTGACGTACGTCCCTTGCGCCTGACTCACTTTCGACAGGGGCCAAAGCGCCCGGACGCCGAGGTCGCCCTTCGTCCGCTTCCATAGGGCGTCGAGTTTGGTCGCGTAGACGAGCTCCGTCCACAGATCGCCAAAGACGTCCTCGTCGCGGAAGGTCGTCGGCTGGTTGTTCGTGAGCTCCTTCGTGTAGTCGAAGCGCGCCCGGACGCTCCAATGCTCGTCGAACCAGTAGCGCGGCCGGAGGCTGAGCCAGACCTCGTAGAGCGGGACGTACGAGAGGGGCGTCAGTCCGACCGACGCCGTTTGGGTCGTGACGCTCTGCTCGAGGAACGCCACGGAGCCGCGAAACGGGTTGGTGCCTCGATCGCGATCGTACTGGTGGGCCCGAACCGCGTTCGGCAGGTCCGTTTGCTCGCCCTCTTGAGCCGCCGCCCGCCCGGCGACGAGCAGCGCGCTCGCCATCGCGGACACGAAAAGACTGCGGCGGTGGCCCATCGGCTGCGGCGTAAGAATGCGCGAGGGCGAGACCCCCCACAAATGGTTTTCGTGGTAGGGACGAGGCAGCAGGCATGGAACCGCAGCTCCCGGCTACCGAGATCACCGCCCTCCTCGGCCGCGGCACGGAGTTCGAAGGCAAGCTTCACTTCGAGGGGCGCGTCCGGATCGACGGCGTTTTCAAGGGGGAGATCCGGAGCGACGACACCCTCGTCATCGGGGAGGGGGCCGAGGTTCATGCCGAGATCGACGTCGCGACGGTCATCGTGCGCGGCGGCGCGGTTCACGGAAACATTCGCGCGCGGACGGCGATCGAGGTGCACGCACCCGGTAAGATCTTGGGCAACCTGCACTCGCCGTCGGTCTTCATCGATCGCGGAGTCGAGTTCCAGGGCACGTGTCGGATGGACCCGGTCGATGGAAAGGTCGCAAGCAAGGCCCTCCCCGCCGCCGCGTCGAACGCTCCGCGTGCGTGAGGCGCTCCCCTTCGTGCTGCTCGCCTGCGCGTGCGGGGCGGCGGCTCGCTCGGACCCCTCGACCGCGCGCAGCTCAGCTGGAAACCCGACGGCCGGCGCCGGCGCGACGGCCCCCGTCCTCACCGCGGGCTTCGAGGGACTCCTGGCGCGCGCCCCCGCCGTCGCGCCGGGCATGCGTGAGATCGCGCGCCGAGAGAGCACGGCCGACAAGGTCGAGATCGTTCGCGCAGAGCAGCGGGACACCTGTGTCCGCGTGGCCTTCGAGGCCCCCGCGCCCGTCGTCGGACGCCTCGTCGACGGGGCAGGGGCCGTCCTGGCGATCAGCGGCGACCCCGCCAACCAGGGGGTCCTCGGCCCGCTCGGGCCGGTATGCGTGCGTCGAGGCGACTCCGTCAGCGCGGTCGCGGACGGCCCCGGCGTTCGGGTCCGATGGGTCGGGTGGGGCGCTCCTTGAGGGCGGCGTGCGCGCGCGCGCGGCCGATCGCGCTGCGCGGCGGTCTCGATACGCAAGGACTCGCCGCGTCCAAGAAGCGCCACGGTCGGTCGGCCCACCGCCCGGCGTATGCGACGCCGACGCGCGCGGTTACCGCGATTCGGGGCCGACTCACCCGAGGACACACGTAGAGCGGAGGCTCGGTCAGGTCGACGCCGTCGAGCGCCCGCGAGATGCCTATCGCGCGGGCGAATCGCCCCGGGCCGTCGAGGCGTGCGTCGTCGCCGAGACCCCACGACGCCTCCCCGGCGCGTACGAGCACGGCGTGGCCCCACCCTTCCCCGCCGCACGTCACGTTGAAGCAATCGTGCATCCCGTACACAAAGAACACGTACGCGTGCCCCTCTTCGCCGAAAAGCGAACGCGTACGCCGCGTCAATCCCGCGCGAGCGTGGCATGCCAAATCGGTCGGTCCTCGATAGGCCTCCGTCTCGACAATTCTGGCGACGGCGACACGGCCGTCGCCTCGCTCGTGCACCAGCCGACAGCCGACGAGCGCTCGAGCCACGACGAGCGCGTCGCGACCGAACCAAGGGCGGCTCAGCCGGGTCTCTCGCAGGCGTTCGATCTCGATCGACCCAGGCAAGGCGGCTCGCCCATACCATCGTCGGCCGGCACTGCGAACGTCATCGCGCCCAGCACCAAGAGCTCAGGGCGGAATTTTCCCGCCGCCGAGCACACACCCTGCTACTCGCAGCCGCGAGCCGAGCGAGGCAGGCGACCCACCCGAGCTCGCTTGGTAGCCTGGAAGAGCGCGGGCCCCGGCGCTAATGGCTACTCTCGTACGCGGGTCAAAAGAAACCATGTTCGACGACTTCGGCATCAACTCCGGTTACGTGGAGGAGCTTCACGCGCGCTGGCTGCAGAGTCCCCAATCGGTCGAGGAAGACTGGCGCCGCTTCTTCGAGGGGTCGGAGGGTGCTCCGATCCCCGCGCCCGCCCCCAGCGTCCCGTCCATCAACGTCCTCATCTCGCACGGCAACGGCGCCGGCGCGCAGAACGGCTCGGCGACGGCCATCAACGGCGCCAAACCGGCGGCCCCCGTTCGGGCGCCCCCCACGTCGGCGGCCTATCGCGAGGCGGTTCGCGAGACGGTCATCGTCGCGACGGAGCTGCAGAGCCGGGTGGCGCAGCTCGTCAACGCGTATCGCGTCCGTGGGCATCTCTTCGCCAACGTCGACCCGCTGGAGGCCCCTCCCGCGGCCGCGCCCGAGCTCGAGCTTTCGCATTTCGGTCTCGGCGACGGGGACTTGGACAAGGCGTTTTCGACGGCCGGCATGAGCGGACTCCCCGAGCGCGCGACCCTCCGCGAGATCGTGTCGCACCTGAAGGAGACGTACTGCTCGTCGATCGGCGTCGAATACACCCACATCGAAGAACCCGAACCGCGCCTCTGGCTCCAGCAGCAGATGGAGTCCACGCGCAACCACGCGTCACTCGATCGAAGCGAGCTCGTGAGGATCCTCACGAAGCTGACCGAGGCTGAGATCTTCGAGCAGTTCATCCACAAGAACTACGTCGGGACGCGCCGGTTCTCCCTCGAGGGGGCCGAGAGCATGATCCCGATGATCGACCTCCTCATCGAGGCCGCCGGACAGCACGGGATCGAGGAGCTCGTCATCGGCATGGCCCACCGCGGCCGCCTGAACGTTCTCGTCAACGTCCTCGGCAAGAACGTGCGTGAGATCTTCGCGGCCTTCGAGGACAAGAAGCCCGAGCGCTTCCTCGGGGCGGGCGACGTCAAGTATCACCTCGGGTACTCGAGCGAAGTGGTGACGCGCGCGGGGCGCCCGCTGCACCTGTCGATGGCGTTCAATCCGAGCCACCTCGAGTTCGTGAACCCCGTGGTCGAGGGGCGGGTTCGCGCCAAAATCGACCGTCGCAAGCGCAAGAGCACGATGCCGTTGCTCATCCACGGGGACGCGTCGTTCATGGGACAGGGCGTCGTGGCCGAGACGCTGAACCTCGCCCAGCTCGAGGGGTACTCGACGGGCGGAACCATTCACCTCGTCGTCAACAACCAGATCGGCTTCACGACGCTGCCGGAGGACTCGCGGTCGACGCGCTACTGCACGGACATCGCACGGATGCTGCGCGTCCCCGTCTTCCACGTGAACGGCGAGGACCCGGAGGCCGTCATCCAGGTGACGCGCCTCGCGATCGAGCTCCGCCAGCGGTTCAAGCAGGACGTCGTCATCGACATGTACTGCTACCGCAAGTACGGCCACAACGAGGGGGACGAACCGCGGTTCACTCAGCCGGTCATGTATGCCCTCATCGACCGCAAGCCGACGGTGCGGGAGGTCTACGTCGCGCGGCTGGTGCAGGCCAAGCGCGTGACGCGCGAGGAGGCCGACGCCATCGCCCAAGAGCGGCGCGCCACCCTCGAGCGCGCGCTCGAAGAGGCCCGGCAGGGTGACTTCCACCAGCGCCCCGAGGCGATGGGCGGAGTCTGGTCGCCGTACCGCGGAGGCGCCGACGCGGGCGTCCCCGAGGTGTCGACCGCGTTCCCCAAGGAAAAGCTGCTCGACTCGCTGAAGAAGCTCGCCACGATGCCCCCGGGGTTCCACGCCAACCCCAAGGTGCTCAAGACGCTCGAGCAGCGCTACGAGCGCGCCGCGGCCGGGCATCCGCTCGACTGGGGCACGGCCGAGCACCTCGCGTTTGCATCGATCTTGCTCGAGGGCCACGGCATCCGGTTGAGCGGACAGGACTCCCGTCGCGGCACCTTTACGCACCGCCACGCGGTCCTCTTCGACAAGGAGACCGGCGAGCCGTATACGCCGCTCTCGAACCTCGGCCACTGGGCCAACGGGGGCGTCGGACGTTTCGAGGTGTACGACTCGCCCCTCAGCGAGGCCGGCGTCCTCGGCTTCGAGTACGGCTATTCGCTCGATCGACCGGACAAGCTCGTCATCTGGGAGGCCCAGTTCGGGGACTTCGCGAATTCGGCCCAGGTGATCATCGACCAGTTCATCGTCTCGGCCGAAGACAAGTGGTCTCGCCTGTCGGGCCTCGTCTTGCTTCTGCCCCACGGCTTCGAGGGGCAAGGCCCCGAGCACTCGAGCGCGCGCATCGAGCGCTTCTTGCAGCTCGCGGCGGAGGACAACGTCCAGATCTGCAACCTGACGACCCCGGCGCAGTTCTTCCACGTCCTGCGGCGGCAAGTGAACCGCCTCTGGCGCAAGCCGCTCATCGTCTTCACGCCCAAGTGGCTCCTTCGCTTCCCCGAGGCCACGAGCGTGCTCGCGGACATGGCCGAGGGGTCGTTCCAGCGCGTCATCGGCGACGGCACGGTCGATCCGGCCAAGGTCAGGAAGATCCTGCTTTGCACGGGCAAGGTGTACTACGACCTCGCCGCCGAGCGTCGCAAGCGGCGTCGCGAGGACATCGCGATCGTCCGGCTGGAGCAACTCTACCCGCTGAGCGACGCCCTTGGCGCCGCGCTCGCGCCCTTCCGCGAAGGGACGCCGGTCGTCTGGGTGCAGGAAGAGCCGCGCAACATGGGCCCGTGGTACTTCCTCAACGCGCGGCGCCAGGAGATCTTCGGCGCCCGCCACCCCCTGTTCGTCGCCTCGAGGCCCGAGAGCGCGAGCCCGGCTACAGGGAGCACGGCGGCGCACAACCTCGAGCAGAAGATGCTGATCGAGGAGGCCTTCGCGAGCTGAAAGTGCGACGATATATCTCGGGGATTGACGCAAGAGACCCTGACCCAGTTCTTCGAGCAGTGGGGCTTCGCCGCGCTCGGGGCGAGCCTTCTGCTCGTCGCCTTCCTCGTCAACCGCTGGGCGCCGGCCAGGCGTCGACGGCTGCGGCGCGCCCTCTGGCTCTACCTCCTCTTTCTGGCGCTGTGGGGAGCTCATCGCGTTCTCTCGGGGTGGCACGCGGCGGCGCTCGCGTCGTGGGTCGACCACGTGCACCTCGTTGGCGGGCTGCTCGCCGCCTTCACCTGCGTCGAACTCGCCACGCTCCTCGTCTTCGACCTTCTGCTGCCGGCGGCGCGCCTCGGTGTCCCCGGGATCACGGGCGACATCGTCGTCGGCCTCGCGTATCTCTTCGCGGGGTTCGGGGTGCTGAAGGCCGCAGGGGTCAGCGCATCCTCCGTGGTCACCACTTCGGCCGTCGTCAGCGGCGTCCTCGCGCTGAGCCTGCAGACCACGCTCGGCAACATCCTGGGGGGCGTCGCGCTGCAGCTCGACGGCAGCGTCCACGTGGGCGACTGGCTTCAGCTGCCCGATGGCCAACAGGGCAAGGTCTCGGCGATCCGCTGGCGCCACACCGTCCTCGAGACGCGTAACTGGGACACGATCGTCGTCCCGAACGCGAACTTGCTCTCCCAGAACATCGTCATCCTGGGAAAGCGGACCGACAAGCCGGTTCAGCACCGGATGTGGGTCTACTTCAACGTCGACTTCCGCTACCCGCCCTCGCACGTGATCGACGTCGTGCGGGATGCCCTGGGGTCGGCGCCCATCGAGGGAGTCGCCGCCGACCCCAAGCCGAGCGTCATCTGCTACGACTTCGCCAAGGACGGGCGCGACAGCTTCGCCTACTACGCGGTCCGCTACTGGCTCACCGACCTCCCGAACGACGACCCGACGAACTCGCGCATCCGCACGCGCATCTACACGGCGCTCCGGCGGGCGAACATTCCGCTCGCGCGGCCCGCGTCCACCCTGTTTCTGAATCAGGAAGAGCCCGAAGAGCAGCGCGAAGCGCGACACAAGCTGCGGCGCATCGAGGCCGTCCGCGGGGTCGAACTCTTCCAGACGTTGACGCCGGACGAGCAGCGCTTCGTCTCCGATCACCTCGTCGCGGCGCCCTTCACCGCGGGCGAGACCATCACCCGGCAGGGCGCGGTCGCGCACTTTCTCTACATTCTTTGCGAGGGCCAGGTCGAGATCCGCCGGCACGCGGAGGGGAGCTCGATGGCCAAGGCCGTGGCGACGATCGCGGCGCCCGGCTTCTTCGGGGAGAAGGGCCTCTTGACGGGCGAGCCGCGCGGGGCCGACGTCGTCGCGATGACGGACGTCACCTGCTATCGGCTCGACAAGCCGGGCCTCGAGCAGCTGCTCCAGGAGCGGCCCGAGATGGCCGAGGCGATCTCGCGTACGCTCGCCAAGCGCGAGGTCGACCTCGCCAGCATCGCCGAAGGGCTCGACGAAGAGGCCCGTCGCGCACGCATGATGACGGCCGAGACGCGCATCCTCGACAAGATCCAGGACTTCTTCGGTCTGGCGCGGACCTCGCGGGCATGATCGCGTTCGACCTAGGCGCGACGCGCGTCGACGAGGCGCTGCGGGTCGTCCGCGCCCTCGGGGCGCACCGGTACGTCGCGAGCAGCCTCCACCTCGTCCATGCCTTCGCCTTCGCGGCGGCTGACGCCTCCGCGGTGGAGGAGGTCCTCGGCCCGGGAGGACGCTGGGCGCGCGCGATCCTGGACGACCCGAGCGTCGACGCGTCGTCGCGGGACGAACGGCTCTGGCGGCGCTCGTCCGCGGCGGAGGTCGTCGCGTTGCTCGGCGCCTTCTGGACGCCGGGACCGGCGGCGCAGGCCGCGCGCAGCCGCCTGCGCGAAATGCTCGATCGGCACGACATGGAGACGGCCGACGGCGCGCCGTTCGACGAGTCGGCGGAGGACGACCTGCACCCGCTCGCGATCGATGCCGGGTGGGAGCTCTTGCCCCTGGCGCGCCTCGACGCCGAACGTCACAGGGGCGTCATCGCCGCGTACGGAGAGCCGATCCTCTTCGAGTCCGCGCGCTTCGAAGAAGAGACCGCGCACCCGGCGCCGCTCTACCTCTGCGAGCTGCCGGCGGTGGGGCCCGTCGAGCTCCTTCGCGGCGTCGACGACGAGGGCCGGCTCGCCGCTCCCCTCGTCGCGTGGGTGGACGCGCCC
>DATGJA010000415.1:0-5214 GCA_035295445.1 Polyangiaceae bacterium
GTCGTATCGCGGAGGACGGCGATCGAGAGTCTGTCGGTCGTCGTCGTATCGCGGAGAACGGCGATCGAGAGTCTGTCGGTCGTCGTCGTATCGCGGAGGACGGCGATCGAGAGCCTGTCGGTCGTCGTCGTATCGCGGAGAACGGCGATCGAGAGGGCTGTCGGTCGTCGTCGTATCGCGGAGGACGGCGATCGAGAGTCTGTCGGTCGTCGTCGTATCGCGGAGGACGGCGATCGAGAGGGCTGTCGGTCGTCGTCGTATGGCGGAGGACCGCGATCGAGGTGTGTCGGGCGTCGTCGCATCGCGGAAGACCGCGATCGAGCGTCTGTCGGTCGTCGTCGCATCGCGGAAGACTGCGATCGAGAGGGCTGTCAGTCGTCGTCGTATCGCGGAGGATCGCGATCGAGAGGCTGTCGGGTGTCGTCGTATCCCGGAGGACCGCGATCGAGGGCGCGTCACTCTCCCTATGTTCGTGAGAGCGGCGTCCGCATCACGGCGTGGCGCACTCTGACACGCGTGGTTGCGCGGCGGGCGCCAGAAATCCGCGGGCACACCCTTGGGCACGGCGTTCGCTGACGTGCTGTCCGTATGAACGCTTCCTTCCTGAAGTCCTCGTTCCTCGCGTCGTCCTTTCTCGTCGCGGTCGGCCTCGCGCCCCAGGCGTGCGATAGCGGCGCTGCCGGGCCGTACGCGGGCCCGGGAACCCACGGCGACGGTTCGAGCGGCGGCTCGCCGAGCACCTCCGGCGCGAGCTCCGAAAGCGGCGTGGACGGCTCGGCCGACGGCGGCGATGGAGGAAGCTGTCCCGCGCCGAGCGACTCGTGCTGCTGCCAAGAGGACATCGTGACCACACCGACCTGCGACGCCCACGGCTCGCTCCGCTGCGGAGCGGGGTTCACTCTCCATCAGGGCAGTGTCTGCGCGTGCTCTACTCCCGGCGTCTGTTGCACGCCGGGTCCCGACGCGGGAGACGCCGGAGATGGCGGTCCCTCGTGTCCCTCCAGCCCGCCACAGGGCCAGCCCTGCTCCGTCGACGGCGCGACGTGCCACTACCCGAGCGGCCAGGGCGCGACCGACTGCGGTTGCACCGGGGGCTCGTGGCAGTGCGTCAGCGGTTGCAGCCCGAGCACCACGCCGTTGCACGTCGATCCCTCCCGCTGCGAGCCCCAGCTGCGGACCACGACCTCGTGCAACCCCTTCTCGGCTGTGTGCAGCTTCACCGTCGAGGTCCCGTGCTGGGGCGATGCCGGGAAGCCGCTCGGTGATCTGGACGCGGGATTGAATCAGTGCACGGCCTGGTGCGCGGCGGTCGCGCCGCCGGACTCCGGGTCGTCTGCGAGCCCGTGCATCGCCCTGAACTTCGCGGACGGCGGATCTGACGGCGGCGCCGTCCTCGTGGGCACCTGCGGTGGATGCGGCATCTGAGGCGACCCACGCCCCGCATGAGCCGCACCGCCACGAGCATATCGTCGTAGATCCTGAGCATCGGGAAACGGCATGAATCGCCCCGGGGCACCGCGCGCGAGGCACGAAACGCCGCCCCGTCGAGCGCACGACGGCAAGCTGCGAAAAGCGAGCGCGCGCCCGCGCCCGCTTCGCGCTTTTCCCCTTGCGCGGCGCGTTGTCCCCGCTAAGCTCCGCCTCCCCTCGCGTCGGACAACGGGCGGGAGGGGCGCATTCCTCAGCGAATTCACGGCGTCCGTAACGGCCCGCGCCGTCGAGCGAAAGGCTCGATGCTCGTGGGTACGACAGGCTCCCTCCCGAGGGCTCCGATCATGGTCAGCAAGGCAATCGCCCGATTTTCGCGGATCAGTCCGCGCAAAGCCCGTGTCGTCGTCGATCTCGTCCGCGGTCGTCAGGCCGGCGAGGCGCTGCAGCTCCTCGAATTCACGCGTAAATCCGCCGCGCCCATCGTCAAGAAGCTCATCGAGAGCGCGGTGGCCAACGCCAAGACGCAGAGCCCGGGCGTGGACGTCGACGCGCTCTTCGTCGAGACCGCCTTCGTCGACAAGGCCCCCAACAAGCACATGCGCAGGTGGCGGCCCCGCGCGATGGGCCGCGCGACGCGCGTCCAGAAGGGCCTCAGCCACATCACGATCGTCCTCGGCGAGCGTTAGGCGCGCGCCGCTCGAACCAGACGGAGCACACCAAATCTCATGGGTCAGAAAGTTCACCCCTACGGATTCCGCCTCGGCGTCATCAAGACGTGGAACTCCAAGTGGTTCGAGGACAAGAGCTACGCGAAGTGGCTCCACGAGGACATCCGCGTCAAGCGCGCCGTCAAGGAGTACCTGCAGAACGCGGGGATCGCCGGCGTCGAGATCGAGCGCGCCGCCAACAAGTGCAAGGTCATCGTCTTCACCGCGCGCCCCGGCATGGTCATCGGCAAGGGCGGCAAGGGGATCGAGACGCTCAAGACCGGCAACCTGAAGACTGCCGCGAAGGGCGAGACCCTCTTCCCCGGCGTGCAGTCGTTCACCGAGAACGAGGTCTTCATCGACGTCCAAGAGGTGCGCAAGGCCGAGACGGCCGCGCAGCTCGTTGCCGAGAACATCGCCACGCAGCTCGAACGACGCGTCGCGTTCCGGCGCGCGATGAAGAAGGCGCTGACGACCGCGATGAAGTTCGGCGCCAAGGGCATCCGCGTCCGCTGCTCCGGCCGCCTCGGCGGCAGCGAGATGAGCCGCGTCGAGACGTACCGCGAGGGGCGCGTGCCGCTCCACACGCTGCGCGCCGACATCGAGTTCGGCATCGCCGAGGCCCGCACCAAATACGGGATCATCGGCGTCAAGGTTTGGGTCTTCAAGGGTGAGGTGCTGCAGCGGCGCAACCGCCGGCCGCAGCTCGCCCACGGCTAGGTAAGCGATGCTCTCCCCCAAGCGCTCCAAGTACCGCAAGGCCCAGAAGGGCAACAACCGCGGCACCGCCCATCGCGGCTCCGACGTGTCGTTCGGCGATTTCGCGATGCAAGCGCTCGAGCCGGGCCGCGTGACCGCGCGTCAGATCGAGGCCGCTCGCATGGCGATCACCCGCCACGTCAAGCGCGCGGGCAAGCTCTGGATTCGCATCTTTCCGGACCGGCCGGTCTCCAAGAAGCCGCTCGAGGTGCGCATGGGTGGAGGCAAGGGCGCCGTCGAGGAGTGGGCCGCGCAGGTGCTGCCGGGGCGCGTCATGTACGAGCTCCAGGGCGTCGACGAGAAGACCGCCAAGGAGGCCTTCCGCCTCGCGGGCCACAAGCTCCCCGTCGCCTACAAGTTCCTCGCCCGCGGAGAGATCGCATGAGGGCCGCCGACCTGCGCGAGAAGACCGTCGAGGACCTGCGCGAGCTCGAGAAGTCGCTTGCGCGCGACGTCTTCCAGAACCGCCTGAAGAACTTCACCAATCGCCTCGACGACACGAGCGCGATCCGCAAGTCGAAGCGCGATCTGGCGCGCGTCGTCACCGTCCTGCGCGAGCGCGCCGTGGGCGCCGCGACACCGGCCGAGGCCGCCCCCCCGCCGAAGAAGGTCACCCCGCCGCCGCAGGCGCCTGCCGCCGGCGAGGCGAAGGCCGTCGCCCCCGAGGCGAAGCCGAAGAAAGCGGCGCCGAAGAAGGCCGTGGCCCCCGCGACCGGGGAAGCCGCCGCCGCGCCCAAGAAGACGACCGCCAAGAAGGGCACGAAGAGCGAGGCCAAGTAGATGACCGAGAACGCACAGCCGGCCGCCGGCGCCACCGGGGCCACGGGACACGACGGCGCGCACGGGTTCCGCCGCAAGATGATCGGGCGGGTCGTGAGCGCGAAGATGAAGAAGACCGTGGTCGTCGAGGTGGTCACCCACCGGCGCGACCCGCTCTACGGCAAGTACGTCCGCTCGCGCGTCCGATACAAGGCGCACGACGAGAAGAACGAGTTCGTGCCGGGCGACGAGGTGGAGATCCAGGAGCACCGCCCGATCAGCCGTGACAAGCGGTTCGTGGTCACCCGCCTGGTCAAGAAGTTCGTACAGGAGTGAGCGCGCGATGATCCAGATGCGAACGATGCTGGAGGTCGCGGACAACTCCGGCGCAAAACGGGTTCAGTGCATCAAGGTGCTCGGCGGGTCGCGCCGGCGGTACGCCGCGCTGGGCGACGTCATCGTCGTCTCGATCAAAGAGGCCTTGCCCGGCACCAAGGTGAAGAAGGGGGACGTCGCGCACGCCGTCGTCGTGCGGACGCGCCACCAGGTGTCGCGCGCCGACGGCACGTACATCCGGTTCGACGAGAACAGCGCGGTCCTCGTGACCAAGGAGCGCGAGCCGATCGGCACGCGCATCTTCGGCCCGGTGGCGCGCGAGCTGCGCGCCCGGAAATTCATGAAGATCATCTCCCTCGCTCCGGAGGTGCTGTGATGGCCGCGCGAATCCGCAAGGGCGACACCGTCGTGGTCATCAGCGGGCGGGACAAGGGAAAGAAGGGCAAGGTCAAGCGCGTCCTCGTCGAGGACGACCGTGTGCTCGTCGAGGGGATCAACCTCGTCAAGCGGCACACCCGGCCGACGCCTCGCAACCCCGCCGGGGGGATCATCGAGCGGGAGCAGCCCATCCACGCGTGCAAGGTCATGCCCGTCGACCCGAAGACGGGCGCGGGCACGCGCGTGCGCTTCAAGGCGGTGGAGGGGAACAAGAAGATTCGTGTGGCGGTCAAGAGCGGGGAAGAGCTCCCCCTGGTCGCGGAGTAGCCGGTCATGGCGGACGAAAAGAAGGCCAAGGCAGACAAGGGCGAGTCGCAGCCCAAGCGGCCGAGCGAGAAGGCCGGCCAGAAGGGCGAGAAGGGCGGCGGCAAGAGGGGCAGAGGCGCGGAGGCCTCGTCCGGAGGGCACGCCGCGCCGGTCGTCTCGACGACCGAGGTCGTTCCGCCGCGCCTGCTCGACAAGTACAAGCAGCAGGTCGTCCCGGCGCTGCTCAAGCAGTTCAACTACAAGAACCCGATGCAGGTGCCGCGGCTCGAGAAGATCGTGGTCAACATGGGTCTCGGCGCCGCGGTCGCGAACCCCAAGATCATCGACACCGCCGTCGAGGACCTGAAGGCCGTGAGCGGCCAGAAGCCCGTCGTCACGCGCGCCAAGAAGGCGATCGCGAACTTCAAGCTCCGCGCGGGGATCCCGATCGGCGCGATGGTCACGCTTCGCCGGACGCTCATGTGGGAGTTCTTGGACCGCCTGGTGACGGTTGCCCTCCCGCGTACGCGCGACTTCA
>DATGJA010000416.1:0-7415 GCA_035295445.1 Polyangiaceae bacterium
AAGAAGCGGGCCTCCTGTGGCTCGAGCTCGGAGACTCGGCGGCCGCGGATGCAGCTCTCGAGGCGAGCTTCGAGCGGGACCCTACGCGCGCGGTTGCCTTCGACAAGCTGTTCCGGAGGGTGCGCGAGCGCAAAGAGAACAACAAGCTCCTCTCGCTCATCACGCGCCGGCTGGAGGTGACCGACGAACCCGCCGAGATCCAAAAGCTCTTCTGGGAGCAGGCGCGCGTCCTGCGCGAGAACGGCGACCAGGACGGCGCTCTGCGCGCGCTCGAGCACGTGACCATGCTCGACCCGGATCACGTGGGGGCGCTCGCGCTCCTCGGCGAGATCAACATCCGCCGCTCGAACTTCGAGGAGGCGGCCGAGTCGCTCGCTCGCCTCGCGTCGTTGCAGGTCGGCCCGGCAAAGAACCGCGTGACCGCGGGCATCGCGGCCGTCGACCTGTACGAAAAGAAGCTCGATCGCACCGACAAGGCCCTCGAGGTGCTGCTCGTCCTGCACCGGGCGGGGCTGTCGAACATGGCGGTGCGGGAGCGACTGGCGCGGGCGGCGGCGCGCACGGGGGCGTGGGCGGAGGCCACGTCGATCCTCGCGGAGCTGATGCACGAGCGTCCGGAGCCCCAGGGACGCGTCGAGGCTGCGCGCCTGGCGATGGCCATCCATCGCGATCGACTCGGCAAGGCCCAGGACGCGGCTCCGGCCGCGGTCAAGCTCCTCCAGGAGTCGCCCATCGACGGCGAAGCGCTCGACCTCTTCCTCCAGACGAACCATACGCCGGACGTTCGCGATCGCATCCTACGAGCCGCCCGCGCAGGGCTCGTCGAGGCGCTGCAGAAGCAACCGACCGAGGCGCCCTTCGTGCGGCGTCTCGCACGAGTGGCGCGCGCGCTCCAGGACGACGCGCTCCAGCAGGCCGCGCTGGGCGTGCTCGTGGCGTTGGGCGGCGCCGACGCCCAGGCTGAACAGTCGTTCGCGCAGCTCTCGTCGCGCAAGCCACGCGCGCCGCAGATCGCGATCTCGAGCGGAATGCTCGGGGCGCTCCTCGCGCCAGGCGACGCGGGACCCCTGGCCGACCTGTTCGTCTTGATGGGACCGACCCTCGCGACCGCCCTCGGCCCGAACCTCACCACGTGCGGCGTCGGCCGCCGCGATCGCGTCGACCCGCGGAGCGGCCTCGCGCTGCGGAACGAGATCGCCACGTGGGCCGGCGCGTTTGGCGTGCAGGAGTTCGAGCTCTACGTCGGCGGCAAGGACCCCACGACGGTTCAGGGCGTCCCGGGCGACCCACCCGCCCTCGTCGTGGGGCCCGGCGTGAACGCGCCGCTCACGCCGTCTCTGCGCGGGCGCATCGCACGCGAGCTCCTCGGGATCGTACGGGGAACCGCGATCGCCCGGTCCCGCGACGACGTGACGATGGCGGCGATCCTCGTCGCCTCTTGCAAAGAAGCCGAAGTCCCCATCGACCACCCGCCCTACGCCGTCCTCGCCGAGGTCGAGCGCCTCGTGGCCAAGACCATCTCCCGCAAGACGCGGAAGCTGCTCGCCGACGTCTGTCGCGTGGCCGCAAAGGCCGACGCGCGCTCCTGGAGCCGCCGCGCGCTCGCGTCCCAGGACCGGGTGGCCGTGGTGGCCAGCGGGGACCCGAACGCCGTGCTGGCCGAGATTCTCGGCGCGGCGCCAGGCAAGGCGGGGCAAGCCGCCGCCGGCAACGTCCGCGCCGAGGAGCTGCTGCGCTTCGTCCTCTCGCCCCAGTACCTGGAGCTTCGCCGGTCGCTCGGCCTGGAGGGAGACCTTTGACCGACGACAAGAAGTCCCCCGATCCGACCGCGGAATTCGATTGGGACAAGGCCCTCTCGGAGTGGGAGACGAAGTCGTTCGTCCCGGAGGTCGCCAAGGACGTGGTCACGGACAAGCCCGCGGCCCTCTCGGGGCCTCCGCCTCGCCCACTCTATCGTCCGCCGCCGCTGCCGACCGCCCGAAGGAGCGCGCCCCCGAGACCGCAGCAGGCGACGCCGGCGCCGCCTCCCCCTCCCCCGCGGCCGGCTCCGCCGACGCCGCCCCCGACGACGCCGAGCTTCGCGTCGTTCCCCGACGACGACGACGAGGGCGCCACGCTCATCACCAAGATCCCGAGCGAGCTTCTGCGCAAGGAGGAGGTCTCGCGCGCGCCCTCTCGGGGCGGCCTGGGGCAGCTCTTCGCCCGCGATCCGTCCCCCGACGCCGGCGTCCCGCCCAGCGCCGACTCGGAGGCGGCGGTCGACATGCTGCTGCGGGAATCGCAGGCTCCCCCTCCCGACGCGCCCGCGACCGACGTGGTCACAAGCGCCAAGGTGGTGGCGACGGGATCGGTTCTCCCGCCCGAGCCGCTCCGCAGGCCACCCTCGGCCGCCGAGGCGGAGCCGCCGGTCGCCGAGGGAGCGTTCTTCGACCCCTTCGCCGACCCTCGGCCTCAGCTCTTGACGATCCCGGCGGACGAAGAGCTGGTGCAGGCGGCGATGTCGTCGCCCGAGGCGCGGCGAGACAGCGCCCGGCCGCCGGTCCCGCGGTCCTCCCGGCCGGTCCCCGCCGACGCCGGGGACTTGGACGCGGACGAGGACACGGTCGCCGGCCCGGTCCCGGCCGTCGAGAGCGAGGTCTCGCGTCGCGAACGACCCCCGTCCGCCGCGCCGCGGGGCCCCGCCCGACACGCGCGGGATTGGCCCGACGAACGGCCCGCGAGCGATCACCTCGATGCGCCGCTGCGGGATGCGCTCCAGGCCCGCGCGGAGTGGTTCGAGGACGAGGCACGCACGCTCCCGGACAAGATCGCGCGCGCCCGTGGGTTGCTCACTTGCAGCGAGCTCTGGGCCACGCTCGGAGACCGCGAGCGGGCCCAAGCCCTGGCGGCGGAGGCCCGCGATCTCGCGCCGTCGCTCGCCCTCGCCCACCGCCAGGCACGAGCACTGATGCCTTGGCCTCCGGACCGAACAGCGTACGTCGAGGCGCTCGACGCCGAGATCAAGATGACTCCCGCGGGGCCCGCGCGCATCCACAGCACCCTGCTGGCCGCGGACGAGCTGCGCCGCGCCGGGGAGGACGATGCGGCCGCCAAGCGCCTCGATCAAGCGGTTCGCGCTGCTCCAGGCGAGGTGCGAGCCACGATGGCCCGGGCGGTTCGCGCCCTCTGCCGGGGGGAGCTCGCGAGCCCGGCGTTGCGTTTGGGAGACGCGCCCGAGCTCGCACCGGTCGGGGCAGCCCTGGGCGTGTCGCTGCGTTTGCGTGGCGTCGAACGCAAGGACTCGGCCGTGACGCAGATGACGACCAACGAGGCTCTCCTGCGGTCCCGACAGGCCCTCGAGAAGCGCGACGTCGGGAGCGCTGCGTCGCTCGCCGCGGAGCTCGCGCTCGTGCCCGAGATCGAGGCGGGCGCCACGTGGCTCGCGGCGGCGTTCGCGACGGCGAGTCGCACCCGGCGGGCCGACGCGGTGCGATGGCTCGCGGAGCTCGGGGAGCGCGGCGACCCCGCCGCTCGGCGAGCCCTCATCGCGCGCGCGGTGGAGCTCGACGACCGCGCGCTCGTGACGACACAGCTGGCGGGAGACGGGCCGCTCTCCGCCCCCGAGCGCGTCGCGCTGAGCGCCCTCTCGGGGGCGCAGGTCAGCCCGGACGACGCGAGCTTGGACGCGGCCGCGAGCACGCCCGCGATGCTGCCGCTGGCCTTCGCGGCGACCGCGCTGGCTCGTCCGGGCCCCGACGCCGAACCACGGCTCCGACAGGCTCGCCTTCAACGCACGGCGGGGGCGCCCGAATCCCGGGCGGGGATACGGCTCGGGCGGCTGCTCGCCGCCGGAAGCCCCGCACCCGACATCGAGATGGCGCTCGCCGAGGCGACGACCACGGACCCTCGCGACGCGGGCCGCCAGCGCGCGCTCTCTCTCGAGATGGCCTGGCGCGGCGCCCGCTGGCACGAGCTGAGTAAGGCGATCGAGGCGTGGGGGGCGCGGCGCGAGTCGACGCAGGAACGCGCGGCGGGGGCCCTGGCCGCCGCGCTCGTGGCAGAACGGGCCGGCGACCGCGAGCGCGCGCTCGAAGCGTTCCGCGCCGCTCGCAAGGCCGACCCCACGTGCGAGGCCGCCCTTCGCGCCGTCGCATCGCTCGACCAGGTCGACCTGGTCGCGGAAGTCAACGCGCTGGCCGACGACCTCGGCGACGGCGTGCGAGCCGCCATCACGCGCTTCGAGGCGGTGGCTCGCGGCGAGGGTCTCCTGCCCGAACCTACGAAGGCCGACTTGCTGGAGCGCGCGCACCGCGCCGCGCCCGGGCTCCCCATCGCCGCGTTCCTGGCCGAGCGCATCGCCCGCCGCGCGGGGGACGTCGACGAAGTGTTGCGCTGGATCCGAGAGCGTCGCACGAGCGCGACGGACCCCGTCGAGGGGGCCCTCGACGCGGTCCGCGAGGCGCTGCTCGTAGCCGATCGCGAGCCCGCCCTGGCCGCCGACCGCCTTCGCGAGGCCCACCTCGCGCGACCAGGCGACGTGGCGCTGCGCGAGCTCTACGAGCGAATGACGGTCCAGCCCCCGGGCGAACGAGCCCTGTGGCGAGAGCAGCGAGCCGCCTCCGCTTCGAGCGAGGCCCGGACGTTTCTCTTCCTCGAGGCGGCCCACGAATACGAGCGCGGCGGGGACGACGACGGGCTGCTCCGCTGCAGTGAGATGGCCGCAGCGACGGACGCGCCGCTCGGGCGCGTCGTACGCGAGCGCGCCGAGCTCCGGACCTCCCGCGTGGCACGCCTCGCGGACGAGCTCCTCACCACCGCCAAGGGCGCCGAGACCCCCGAGCTTCGGTGCGAGGCCTACGAGCGCCTCGCCATGCTCGACGCGACCGCGCGGAACGACCCCGGGAGCGCCCTTCTCTGGCATCGCACCATCCTCGAGGATCTCCCTCGTCACAAGCCGAGTTTGCGCTACCTCGAGCAGCATCTCCTCGGCGACGGTCGCGACGACGAGCTCGAACCGATCGCGAGCGGAATCGCCGCCTGCCTTCGGGGAACCGGTCCCGGCGAGTGCACCTCGCACGCGGAGCTCGCGGCCCGCTTGCGAATGCGGGGCGCGACCGGAAGCTGGGATGCGACCCGGGACATGGTGGAGCTGGCCGCCTCCGAGGAAGAGCCCTCCAACTGGGCCCTTCGGATGCTGCAGGCCCACAGCCGCGCGCGAGGGGACGACGCCGCGTTCCTCGACTCCACGAGGCGCCTCATCGACCGGGCGTCGCGGCCTCCGGAGGTCGCGACGCTGCTCGTGCGCGCCGGCGAGTCGGCATTTCGCCTCAACCGCCTCGACGAGGCCCGCGCCCTGCTCGAGCGAGCCACGATGGAGGATCCTGGCGACGTCGTGGCGTGGGGCCTGCTGGCCGACGTCCGCCAGCGCGCCGGGGACGCGCGCGGCGCCGGAGAGGCGTGCGAGTCACTCGCGCGAAGCAGCCTGGTGCGAGAGCACCAGCTCCTGGCTTGGCACGACGCCTCGCGCATTTGGCTGGAAGAGGCGAAGGACGAGGAACGCGCGATCGTCGCGCTCGAGGCCGCGGCCGCCATCGACGTGGCCCACGCCGACGTCTTCGATCGACTCTCGCACATCTACGCTACTCGCCGGATGCAACCGGAGCTCGCCGACCTGCTCGAGCGGCGGATCGAGCGCGTCACGGACCCTGACGAGCGGCATGCGATGGAAGTGCGCCGTGGCCGAGCGCTGCTCGAGGCCGGGGACGCTGAGGGTGCCAGAAGCGCGTTCGAGGCGGCGCTGAGTGCACGCCCGGACGACCCCGGCGCGCTCTCCGCGTTCACCGAGCTATGCGTAGCGCAGCGCGACTGGGACGCGGCGGAGCAGGCGCTCATCCGACTCGCGCGCGTCGTGACGGAGCCGACCGAGCAGCAGGACGTGTACGCGCGGCTCGGCGATCTCTACTCCGCTCACCTCTTGAACCTGGCTCGCGCCGAGGTCGCGTACAAGGAGGTCCTCAAGCGCGCGCCCGACGACGCCGACACGGCCCAGAAGCTCGTCGACGTCTACAAGCGGCAGAACGACCCGGCGCGCGCTCTCGAGTTGCAGCAGGAGCTCGTCGCGCGGTCGCGGTCCCCGGAAGAGAAGCGGCTGCGGATCGTGGAGCTCGCGGGCCTCTACGAGCACACGAGTCACGACAACCGTCGCGCCGAGCAGACGCTCGAGGCGGCACGGCGCGAATTCCCGCAGGACGTGGGTCTGCTGCGCGCGCTGGCCGAGTTCTACGCGCGGCACAAGCAGACGCCGGCCGTGAACATCCTGCTCGATCGAACGGCGGCCGACGCCCGAAGGGCCCTCGCCGCGGGCCGCCTGGCGCCCACGTCCTTCGAGATCCTCAAGACGGTGTTTGATCTGCGAGGGCGGCCCGGCGGCGCGCGTGCCACGCAGGCGATGTTCGACGCTCTCGAGGGGCGCTCGACGCAGATCGGGGGCGCGGGGGAACGTGCGTTCGACCCGTCCCTCGATGACCTGCTCGCGCCCGAGGTGCTGTCGGCGCCGCTGCGATCGCTCTTGGCCAAGACGGGCGAAGCGCTCGACTCGGCAGCGCCCATGGACTTGCGGGCGCTCAAAGCGACGCCCATGGCAACCGACACCCCCCTCGCACGCGCGACGGCCCGCGCGGCCGCGGCCATCGGCCTCTACGGACTGGAGATTCATACCTCGCCCAAGCTCGGCAGGGTTTGCCTACCCGTCGGATCGACCCCCCCCTCGGTCGTCTTCGGGGACGCAATCGTCGGCGACGAGCGCCTCGCGACCTTCCTGGCGCTCCGCGCGATCAAGCTCGTGCGCGTCAAGGCTTCCACGCTCGGCCGCTCGACCCCGGGGGACTTTGCCCTGCTCGTGTCGGCGTGGCTTAAGTGCTTCAACCCGAGTTGGCAACCGCAGGGGATCAACGCAGCGGCGCTCGCGACGGCCGTGACGAAGGTCCGCGCCGCGTTGCCGCACGATCTCGACCCCGATGTCGGAGCCCTGGCGCTCGAGATCGCGTCCAACATGGGGACGCGCCAGGCGACGGTCGCCCCGGGCGGGGTGGCGTGGGCGAACCGCGCCGCGCTCCTGGCCCTCGGAGACCCGGCCGCCGCCCTCGACGCCATCGCCGTGGCCGGCGGCGCATCGGCCGGCGCGCCTCGCGACCCGAAGGACCGCGCCGCCTGGATCGCGCGCACGCCCGAAGCCCGCGACCTCGTCGCCTTCGGCGTCACCGACGCCTTCGCCGACGCGCGCGCCCGGTTGGGCCTCGACTGAGACGGAGTTCTTGCGAAACATCGGCCCTGAAGCTAGGCCATGCGGCCCTCATGAGCAGCACCTCGCGTCCTCACGCGCTCCGCAATGTCGCGATCGTCGCCCACGTAGACCACGGCAAGACCACGCTGGTCGA
>DATGJA010000417.1:0-3009 GCA_035295445.1 Polyangiaceae bacterium
GACCGCAAGCCAACGGGAAAAGGGCCGCACGCGCGTGGTCACGGCTGTCACCATGCCGCGCTCGCCCGCGGCGGACAAGGGCGCGGTGCGGACGGTCGCGTCGAACGGCCCCGGCGTGCTATCCCACCTTGTCTTCCCCGATGCCGTTTCCGACCATTCGCCCGCGCCGGCTAAGGACGACCCCCGCGCTTCGCGCCCTGGTCCGCGAGAACTCGCTATCGCCATCGTGCCTCATATGGCCGCTCTTCTTCAGCGCCGCCATCGATTCCCCGCAGCCGGTACGGACGATGCCCGGCGTCTCGCAGCTCCCCGTGAGCGCCGCGGCGCAAACGGCCAGGGAGGCGCTCGCCCGCGGGCTCGGGGCGGTGATCCTTTTCGGCCTGCCCCTCACGAAAGACGCGCGCGGATCGTCCGCGCTCGACCCGGACGGACCCGTCCCCCGGGCGGTGGCAGAGATGAAGGCGGCGGCGCCGGACCTCGTCGTCATGACCGACGTCTGCGTCGACGAGTACACCGACCACGGGCACTGCGGCGTCCTGCGAGAGCGCCCCGGCGGCGGGGTCGAGGTGGACAACGACGCGACGATCGCCATCCTGGGCGAGATGGCGCTGGTCCACGCGCGCGCGGGCGCCGACGTGGTGGCGCCGAGCGACATGATGGACGGGCGGGTCGCCCGCATCCGCCGCTCGCTCGACGAGGGGGCCTTCGAGTCGACAGCCATCCTCAGCTACGCGGTCAAGTACGCGAGCTCGTTCTACGGGCCTTTCCGCGAAGCGGCGGACTGCGCGCCCAAGTTCGGGGACCGGGCCGGCTACCAGATGGACCCGGCCAACGCGCGCGAGGCCCTGCGCGAGGCGCGGCTGGACGAAGAAGAGGGCGCCGACATGCTCATGGTCAAGCCCGCCCTCGCCTACCTGGACATCATCCGCGCCGTCCGCGCGCAGTCGCCGCTCCCGCTCTTCGCGTACAACGTGTCGGGCGAGTACGCGATGCTCAGGGCCGCCGCCGCGGCGGGGATGATCGACTACCTGCGGGCGATGCTCGAGGTCCTGACGTCGATCCGGCGCGCGGGCGCCGACGCGATCCTCACCTACCACGCCATCGAGGCCGCCGAAGCGCTTGCATCCTGAGGGGCGTCGAAGGAGGGGCCGGGGTCCCTTCGCTCACCTCGCCTTGCCCTGCGGCGACGCCGGACGGGGGGGCTCCTCGCGAAAGCATGCAGGCACGCACGTGCGGTAGGCGCGATCGCACTTTTCGCAGCCGCCCTCGCCGCAGCCGTCGTGGCACGCCATCCACCGCTGGCCGCACGCCTGGGCGCAGGCGGCGCCCGGGGCGGACGGCTCGGGCGCCGCGGGCGGAGGCGGGGGCGGAGGCGGAATCACCTCCACAACGGGCGTTGGACGGCGGTCGATCACGTTGGGCGGCGGAGCGAACGCGTTCGTCGGAACGGGGCCGACGACCGAGCGCGTCGACACCCGGGGTCGGGAGGTCTCTTCCTGGGGCAAGGTCGGGTCGAGCGACAGCTCGCTGAAGCGCGTGGCCGCGTACTCGACCCGGTCCCGGGGCTGCCCGTAGGTGTATCCGTGGAGCCACTCGCGCCAGCACTCTTTCTTCACTTCGGCGGACGCCGCGCTCCGGTCGAGCGCGTAGCAGTGCTCGAAGTGGACGTCGCACTCGTAGACGGCCTGGAAACTGGGGCCGCACGCGACGGCGCCCGTGGCGATGAAGAACGCGGGCACGTACCGTCGCACCCCGTCAGTTTCAGCCCGGCGGGCGCACGGCGCAACTTGCTTGCGGCGCGCAGACCCTGGACGGAAGGACGCGTCGTCGCTACATCCCGCGCATGTTCACCGGCCTCGTCGCCGCGACCGGCGTGCTGGCCTCGCGTTCCCCGCGCGGCCCCGGGGCGCGCCTCTCGGTGCGGGCGCGCTTCGACGACGGAGCGCTCGAGCTCGGCGAATCGATCGCCGTCGACGGGGTGTGCGTCTCGGTCGCCGCGGCGAGCGCGGAGGGGTTCGAGGCGGACGCCTCGTCCGAGACGCTGGCCCGGACGACGCTGGGCGCGCTCGCGGTCGGCGCGCCCGTCCACCTCGAGCGTGCGTTGCGTGCGGGCGACCGCATGGGGGGCCACATCGTGACCGGGCACGTCGACGGCGTGGGCCAGGTGGTCGATCGGCGCCCCGTCGGCGAAGCCCTCTGGATGGCGGTGCGCCTTCCGTCGAGCCTCGCGCCGTTCGTCGCCGAAAAGGGCTCGATCGCCGTCGACGGCGTGAGCCTGACGGTCAACGGGGTCGAGGGCGACCGCTTCGAGGTGACGCTCATTCCGGTGACCCTCGAGAAGACCAAGCTCGGGGCGCTCGGGCCCGGGGCCAGCGTCAATCTGGAGGTGGACCTCGTGGCGCGGTACGTTTCACGGTGGATGGCCTCCCGAGGGTGATGCCGCGGTGCCCACGATCGACCCCAAGCTGACCGAACGGATCGCCGGCGCCATCGCGGACATCCGGGCGGGCAAGATGGTCATCCTCGTCGACGACGAGGATCGCGAGAACGAGGGTGACCTCGCGATGGCGGCGCAGTTCGTGACGCCCGATGCGATCAATTTCATGGCCACGCACGGCCGGGGCCTCATTTGCCTGGCCCTCGCCGAGGAGCAAGTCGCGCGGCTCGAGCTTCCGATGATGCAGACGCCGGGTCGCGTTGGACCGCCGCTCGGCACCGCGTTCACCGTGAGCATCGAGGCGCGGCACGGCGTCACGACGGGGATCAGCGCGGCGGACCGGGCGCACACCATCCGGGTCGCGGCCAACCCGAACGCGACCCCCGCGGACGTGACGACGCCGGGCCACGTCTTCCCGCTGCGCGCGCGCGCCGGCGGGGTCCTCGTACGGACGGGGCAGACGGAGGGGTCGGTCGACCTCGCGCGCCTCGCGGGCCTCACGGCCGCCGGCGTCATTTGCGAGATCATGAAGGAAGACGGGACCATGGCGCGAATGCCGGACCTCGAGGGGT
>DATGJA010000418.1:0-6205 GCA_035295445.1 Polyangiaceae bacterium
CTTGCCCACCTTCACCTTGAGGGCCCGGAAGCCGCGGTCGTACCAGCGCCGCGCGGTCTCCCGCATGACGGCGGGGTCGGTGATGGGAACCGTCACGTCGGTCTCGAGCTCCGTCGTCGATCGCCCCAACTCGCCGCCCAGCCACGCCCGGAGCGGCGTCTCGTCCGCTCGCGCGATGGCGTCGAGGAGAGCCATCTCCACCGCCCCCCGAGCCACCGGGGCGTCCGCCAAAGTGTCCGCGAAGAGCGCGTCGAGGTCGCGTCCGTCGAGCCGCAGCCAGCGTCCCTCGAGCCCCGACGCTGCGTCCCGGACGCTGCCCAGGGCGTCCTGCCAGTCCTCCCGAGTCACCGGCGGCAGGCACGCCCCCTCGCCCAGCCCCGTCGCCCGCCGGCCGCGCCACACCACGCGCGCCTCGACTTCGACGCTGCGGGTCTCGTCCACCCGACCGCTCGCGATGACGAAGGGTTCGACCAGCGCGATCGAGAGTCGAGAGGCGGCGATCGATTCGATGAGGAGCTCGCCGGGTCGTTCGCGCACCGGCGCCGAGTATATGCTCGGCGGCATGCCCCGGCTCGTCCTCTACAACTATTGGCGGTCGTCCTCGTCGCAGCGCGTCCGCATCGCGCTCGCCCTCAAGGGCGTCGCCTACGAGTACGTGTCGGTCAACCTCCTCGAGGGGGAGCAGACCGGCGCCGCGCATCGCGCGCGGAGCGCCACGGGCTACGTGCCGTGCTTGTCCGTGGACGGGGTGCCCTACGTCGAATCGGTCGCGATCGTCGAGCTGCTCGAGGAGCTCTTCCCGTCGCCGCCGCTCTATCCGAGGGATGCGCACGGGCGCGCCCGGGTCCGCGCGCTCGTCGAGATCATCAACAGCGGTACGCAGCCGCTCCAGAACCTGCGCGTCCTCAAGGCCCTCGAGGGGGTCGGGCAAGACGCGGAGCGACAGCAGGCGTGGCTGCATCACCACGTGGGCCGCGGGCTCGCCTCCTTCGAGCGCGCGATGGAGGAGGCGGCCCGCGAGGGCGTGACCGGGAGCTTCGCGTACGGCGACTCGCCGGGCGCGGCCGACGCCTTCCTCGTGCCCCAGGTCGACGCCGCGAAGCGCTTCAAGCTGGACCTCGGCGCGTACCCGCGCGTGGCGGCGGCGCACGAGGCGGCGCTCGCCCTCGAGCCCTTCCAGCGCGCGGCCCCCGGTCGGCAGCCGGACTCCCCGAAGAATTGACGGCGCCACATGGGATAGGATTCCGCCCCGCGTGCGACTCGGCCCGCCCATCCTCGCGCTCGTCGTCGTCTGCGCGCCGGCGTTCGCGCGAGCCCAGGCGGTTCGCACCTGGGGGGGCCAGGGACCGGAGCCGAAGTCGGAGCCCCCGGCCTCACCGCCCGCTCCGGCCGTCGCGTCGCCGCCTCCCGAGCCGCCCCCGGTGACGCTCCCCGCCACGCCGTCGCAGGCGTCCGACACGGCCCCCGGGGGCGAGGGGGCGGGGCCGGGCGTGGTGCGCACCCCGGGCTGGGTCGGCCTGAAGTACACCCTCGAGGGCATCGAGGTCCGCGGCAACACGACGACGCTCGCGCGGGTCGTTCTTCGCTACGTCCCGTTCCGCGAGGGGGACGTGCTCGACGTGGACGACCCGGAGCTCGAGCTCACGCGGTATCGCCTGCTCGGGACGGGCTTCTTCCGCGACGTTCAGATCTCGCTCCGACGGGGTACGAGCCGCGGGTACGTCGTCCTGGTCGTCGACGTCGTCGAGCGCAACACGCTCGTCGTCGACGGGCTTTGGCTCGGTCTGTCGGCCGATGCGACGCCGAGCGGCACGGAGAGGCCGCTGACGGCCTACGGCGGCGCCCACGTGACCGAGACCAACCTCGCCGGAACGGGCATCGCCCTCGGCGGCGCCTTCGCGGTCGCGGATCAACAGCTCGCGTTGCGGGCTCGCGTGGCGGATCCGCAGTTCCTGCGCACGGCCTGGGTCGCCCAGGCGGAGCTCCTCTACAACGACGCGCGGGATTTCTTCGGCAACCGCGACGTCATCGTGACCTACCGGGACGTGCCGCCCGAATCGCCGGACTACGCGGTGCTGCCCTACAAGCGCTTCGGCGGGCGACTGGGCTTCGGGCACGACCTCGGCATCTCGTCGCAGCTCTTCTTCGACTACCGTCTGGAGAAGATCGACGCGGTGCTGCCCCTCGCGGCGAGCGACCACCGGGGGACGGAGGTCGAGCCGATCGACTTCATGCTCTTCGACGGGTCGAGCATCCTGTCGACGCTCGCGGCGACGTTCGTGAACGACACCCGGGACGAGCCCTTTCTGCCGTCGCGGGGCCACCTGTTCACCGCGAACCTCGACGTCTCGCTGACGCCGCTCGGAAGCGACTACCCGTACACCAAGCTGGTCCTGCGCGGTTCCCAGTGGTCGACGTTGCCCTGGGGTCACGTGCTCCACCTGGAGGCGTTCGCGGGCGCGATCTTCGGCGACGCGCCGCTCTTCGAGCGCTTCTACGTGGGCGACCTGAGCGACCTCTTGCCCGATCGGGTCCTCGATCTGAACTTCGACCGCAGGCCGTCGCCGAACTTCCTGAACACCGACGTCGTCGAGATCCGCTACGGCGACTACGCGGCGCAGATCCAGGCGGAGTACCGGGTCCCGATCTATCGAGGGACCCGATCCATCTACGGGGTCGATCTCTTCGGCAGCTTCGGCGTCTACGGCATCGCCAACCCCATCGACTTCGTCGATCACGCCCACGGGTACGAGGGGTTCAGCACCGTCCCGCTGGACCTCAACTTCAACGCCGGCCTGCGCATCGACACGCAAGCGGGCGGGTTTGTCCTCGGCCTCGCCAACCTCGTGTACCTGGGAGGCTTGATCCCCACCCGAGGACCGCAGCAAGGGGCGGCGCGTCAATGAGGCCCCTGGGCATCGTGGCGGTCGCCCTGGCCTTGGCCGCGCAGGCTCCTTCGGCCGTCCTGGCTCAGACGACGGTGACGCCGGGTCAGCCGGCGAACGCGCAAGCGCTGCCGCCCCGCAGGATGAACTACGCGTGGGACAAAGATCTCCTCCGCGCGAGCTTCTCGTACCGAGACGTCCTCAGCGACGCGACGCTGCTCAAGAAGCTCTCGAGCGGTTTGCCGATGGTCATCGCGATGCGCGCCTACGTCTACCGCAGCGGTCAAGACGTCCCCGTGGCGCTCGCCTCCCGCGTCTGTCGCGTCGTCTACGACCTGTGGGACGAGGCGTACCGCGTTCACGTGAGCGAGCCCGAGGCGGATCGCGATCAGGCGGCGGTGCTCGACGGCGCGCTGCGCATCTGCACGGAGGCCCGCGACATCCCGATCGTGCGTCGCGGACTCCTCGAGGCGGGGCAGCCCTACTTCCTCGGGGTGGTCGTCGACGTGAACCCCGTCTCGCCGGAGATGGTGGACCAGATGCGCAGGTGGATGTCGCGTCCCACCGGGAGCACGGGGATCGTCCCGGGCGACGCCCTCTTCGGGGGCTTCGTGCAGCTCTTCGTACGCCAGATCGCGACGAGCGATCGGACGCTGACGTTTCGAACGCAAGAGCTGACGCCGTGACCCGCTCGGGCGGGGCGCCCCTCGTGCTGGCGGCCGGCGCGTACGCGGGGGCCCTGGCGGCGAGCGCCCCGGCGTGGCCGGACGACTGGGACGGCGTCGGCTTCGTCGAATCGATCGAGGGCTTCGACATGGGGCGCTTTCGACCTCACGCGCCGGGCTATCCCGTCTACGTGGCCATGCTTCGCGTCGCGCACGTCGCGGCGCGATCCCCGATGGGCGCATGCGTCCTCGTCGCGCTGGCGTCGGGCGTCGTCGCGGCGACCTTCGTGTGGTGCGCGGGCAGGCGACTGGCCGGGGATCGGGCGGCGGCGGCGGCGACGGCGCTCGTCGCGATCGCCCCCGCGTCCTGGAAGGCGTGCAGCGGCGTCGGCAGCGAGGCTCCCGCGCTCGCGTGCGCGGCGGCGTGCGCGTGGGCCCTCGTCGCGTCGCGCGACGGGCGGCGGGGCGCGGCGGAGTCCCTGGGGGTCGGGGCGGGGCTGGGCCTCGGCGTGCGCCTGTCGTGGACACCTCTCTACGTCGCGGCTCTCCTGTTGGCCCCGCGGGCGGTTCGCCGGCGGGCCCTCCTCGTGGGTGCAGGCGCACTGGCTGCGTGGGCGATCCCCTTCGTGGCGATCGTGGGCCCCGAGCGGCTCGTGAACCTCTACCGCGCGCAGTGGATCGGCCACGCGTCGCGGTGGGGCGGCACCGCGGCGACCGTCCCCGGGCTGGCGCGCGCCGTCTGGTTCGCGCGCGACGTCGTGGTCGACGGGCTGGGCGCCGGTCGGGACGCCTTGGGCCTCGCGATCGCGTCGCTCGGTGTCGCGTCGTTCGGGTTCGCGCTCCGCGAGCGGCGCTGGATCGGGCCGTCGGGACGGCGCGCGGCGGCGGTGGCCGTGGGCCCGTACGCGATCTGGGTGGCGCTCGGCCAGAACGTCCGCGACGAGCCGCGCCACGCCCTGCCGATCGTGGTCGCGCTCGCCGCCGCGCTGGGGCTTGCGGCGGGAAGGTCCCGCCCGGCGACGGCGATCGCGGTGGCGCTCGCGGGCTGCATGGCCCTCCGGACCGTTCGGGACGCCTACGATCGAAGAACGATTCCGCCTCCGGGCGTGCAACTCGTCGCGTCCGTGCGCGCCGAAGCGGGTTCCGATCGTCCGCTCGTCTTCGGAACCCGCAGCGTGCGTTTCTTCGAGACGACGGAGCTCGCGGCGCGCGCCTTTCCCGCCGAGTCGTTCGGCGACGTCGAGATGGCGCTCACGCGCGTCAACTCGCCTCCGTCGCGCGTGTGGATCACGAGCGAGGTCGAGGGCCTCGTCGCCGCCCGCAGAACGTTCGCCCGCGTCGCGACGCTCTGCCGACCGCCGCGCATCGATCGGCGAAGGCCTTGCCTCGACGTCTACGAGTGGCGCGTCGACGAGCGGTGAATTTCAGCCGGCGCTCGCCGGTCACGGCGAGTGGAAGTGGACCTGGCCGGCGAGGACGCTGCCCACGCCCGCGGCCGTGATGTTCAGGACGCAGTCGGCGTCGCGGTCGCCGCCGGTCGATTCGGGGAGCGCGTTGTTCTCCGCCCCGAGCTCGCCGGTGAGCGCCTGCTCTCCCATTTGAAGCCGCGCGCCGAGACACTCCGCGGGCTTGTCGACCGATTGATTGCCGTTCAGGTCGTCCCAGCCGTTCAGAAAGAGCTTGTTGGTCCGCGCGATGCGGTCCTCGAGGACGGTGCGGTCCAGGAGGGGATCGCCCGGGATCCAAAGGGCCTCGTACGTCTCGCGCAGGGCTTGCTGCAGCCAGCCGAAGCGCTCGGCCGTCATCTGGACGTCGTCGGCCCCGTTCGCCGTCCCTCGAAACATCCGGGCCCGATCGCTCCAGAAGGCCGGGCCGAGCAAGGCTCGGGCGACCGCCTGCGCCCTCGTCTGGTACGCGGGGTCGTGGGTGAGAAAGTACGCCTCGGTCAGCGCGCGCAAGGCGGCCCCCTGGGATTCCACGGAGGCCGCGCTCGGATCGGCGGTCCACGCTCCGTTGGCGAAGGTCGCGCCGTTATGGACCGTGCCGTCGGCCTTCGTCAGGGTGCTCACGACGAAGGCGGCTTGCGTCAAGAGCACCTGCCGCACCCGCGGACTGAACGTGGTCTCGGCGCCGGGGGCCGTCGGATGCATGGGCACCGCGTTGAGGATCCCGAAGGCGTCCTTCGAGGCGTCGGCGTCGGGCGCGCCGTACTGCGTGACCGCAGCGTTGCACGCCATGAGCTCGTGTCGGAGGCCGACGACGACGTGTCCGAGCGCGGTCGTCGTCACGGTGGAGCCGGGCGTCGCCGTCCCGCCGCTCACCGTCGCCGAGTCGACGATGACCCCCGTCGTCGGCTCCGTGTGCATCCGGTCCAGGTCGACGAACGCGACGCGCAGGACCGCCAGCGCGCGGTCGTGCGGCGAGTCCTCGCCGTCGGGCTTGCCGTCGTCCGCCGCGAAGGGGTACCCGCTGAAGGCGGCCGTCAGCCCCTGTTGCTGCCCGACCCCGGGGTTGCGCGCATCGGTCATCCCGAAAAAGAGCGAATAGCCCTGCAGGAGCGCGGCCAGGTCCACCGAGTGGCTCGTCGCGTCCGAGATGCTCAACGAAGACACGCCCGCGTAGGGGCCGCTGCCGTCCTCGGTCACCGCGACGTCG
>DATGJA010000419.1:0-8226 GCA_035295445.1 Polyangiaceae bacterium
GTCTGTTCGCCGCCGGGCTGATCGCAGGCCTGCGCCTCCAGGGGTTGCGCGGTCCGCTGAGCGTTCGAATGGGCGGTGCGCTCCTCTTCGTCGTCTTCTTGGCAACGCTGTCGAGCATCGTCGGCGGTGCGGGCACCGACAACGCATCGCACCTCGGCGGGGCCATCGCGGGCGTCGTGATCGCGCTCGCCTGGAGGTTGCCGCGCACCTCGTCGCGGCGCGTCGTCGGCGTCACGCTCGCGGCGTGCGTGGGCGCCCTTCTGGCGTGCGTCGGGGCCGTCGCTTGGCGGGACTCGCGCGACCCGTTCACACCGCTGACCATGCAGGCGCGCTTCGACTTCACGGCGGCCGCGCTCGCCGAAGGTCGCTGCGCTGACGCCTTCGACGGACTGCGCGCGGTCGAACGCCTCCGCGGGGGAATGGCCCCCGCGACCTCGCTGCGGGCGCAGGTGTCTGCCATGTGCGGCAACGGTGCCACCCCGCTCGACGCGCGCTGACCCAATCCGCACGTGGACGCTCGCCGGAATCCTCTTGGTATCGCCTGGTCCGCCGTGTGAAGCTCGCCCACCCATGCCCCTCGAGTACCGCCTCCACGCGAGGTGCGGCTGCGCGTCGATGGGCTCCGTCGAGCAGGCCGCCGCCGCCGCACGCCCGTTCGCCTTACCGTCGAGCACGCGACATTTCGAGCCCGATCGCCCGTTCGTCGTCGAGCACATGGTCCTGGAGATCGCGCTCGAGGTCGCCCACAAGAGCATCCGGGCCACCGCGACGGTCGACGCGCGCCGCGTGGACGCCGCCGCGCCGGCCCTCGTCCTCGACGCCGTGGGCTTCGACGTCCGGGGAGTGACGATCGACGGCAGGCCCGCAGCGTACTCATACGACGGCCGATCGATCTCCGTCCCGGTGGATCTCGGACGCGAGAAGGTCCGCGTGACCGTCTCGTACCGGGCGACTCCCCGCCGGGGGCTCTACTTTCTCGAGCCGGACGAGCACGTGCCGTCGCGGCCGCGGCAGGTCTGGTCGCAATGCCAGGAGGAGGACGCTCGCCATTTCGTCCCGTGCCACGACAGCCCGCACGTGAAGATGACGACCGACGTCACGGTTCACGTGCCGGCGGGCTGGTACGCGCTCTCGAACGGCGCGCTCGTGTCGGCCGACAAGGCCAAGGCCGACAGCTGGTCGTATCGCTGGAAGATGAGCGACCCGACCCCGAGTTACCTCCTGACGATCGCGGCGGGCGAGTTCGCCGAAATCGCCGAGACCGTGCGCGTCGCAGACCGCGACGTCCCCGTCAGCTACCTCTTCCCCAAGGGCCGCGAGGCCGACGCGAAGCGGGCATTCGCGAGCACACCGGAGATGATCCGGCACTTCAGCGAGCTCACCGGCGTCCCCTATCCGTGGAACAAGTATGCGCAGGTCGTCGTCGCGGACTTCATCTTCGGCGGGATGGAGAACACGACCGCCACGACGCTCTACGAGCACGTGCTCATCGACGAGCGCGCCTCCATCGACATCTCGTCGGACGACCTCGTCGCCCACGAGCTCGCGCACCAGTGGTTCGGCGACTACGTGACGTGCCGGGCCTGGTACGAGGGCTGGCTCAACGAGGGTTTCGCGACTTTCTGCGAGCACGTATGGCGCGACAAGAAGCTCGGCCGAGACGAATACGCCTACGGTCTGAAGGCGGATCTCGAGGCGTACCTCGGCGAAGCGCGCGGTCGTTATCGCCGGCCGATCGTTTGCCAGGACTACGATTCGCCCCTCGACCTGTTCGACCGTCACCTCTACGAGAAGGGCGGGCTGGTGCTCCACAGCCTGCGGACCGAGCTCGGCGACGGTCCGTTTTGGGCCGCCGTTCGCCTCTACTTGCAGCGCCACGCGCACGGCGTGGTCGAGACGCGCGACCTGCAGCGTGCGATGGAGGAGGCGAGCGGACGGGGCCTCGGTCGATTCTTCGACCAGTGGGTCTACAAGGCCGGCCATCCCGAGATGGACGTCGAGGTCTCGTGGGAGGGGGGGGTCCTGACCGTCCTCACCCGCCAAACTCAGGCGACCGGCGACGGCGTTCCAGCCCATTTCGATCTGCCGCTGGACCTCGATGTCATCGCAGGGAGCGAAGCCGTCGAACGTCGGGCGCTCCGCGTCACCGAGAAGCAGCACTCGTTCGCGGTCCCCGTACCCGTCCGGCCGGCGTTCGTCGTCATCGATCCGGACATGCGGGTGGTGGGCGAGGTGCGCGTCAAGGCGCCGTGCGACATGCTGAGGGCTCAGCTCCGATCTGCCGTCACGGGTCGCGGCCGGTGGCTCGCGGCCCAGGCCATGGCGCGCTTCGACGATCCCGCGACGATCGCCGCGCTCGCAGAGGCGCTGGACGACGGGCGCGAGTTCTGGGGGGTGAGGGCCGAATGCGCCGCGGCACTCGGCAAGATTCGCGGCGAGGAGAGCTTCGCTGCCCTCACGCGCGGCCGGGATGCGGCCCACCCGAAGGTGCGGCGGGCGGCTGTGGATGCGCTCGGCCAGTTTCGAACGACCGAGGCCGCGGAGGCGATCAAGCCCCGAGCCCTCCGCGACGAGAGCTACCTCGTCGAGGGCGAGGCCGCCAAGGCCCTCGGGCGCACGCGGCAGCCCGCCGTCTTCGACGTTCTGGTCGATCTCCTCGAGCGCGCGAGCTGGTTCGACGTCGTGCGGGCGGGCGCGATCGACGGGCTGGCGGCGCTTCGTGACGACCGCGCCGTCCCCCACCTGGCCGCCCGAGTTCGGTACGGCCATCCGCAGCGCGCGCGCCGCGCCGCGATCCTGAGCTTGCCCAAGCTAGCTTCCGACCGAAAGACGAGGGAGAACCTCGAGCAGCTCCTCGACGACCCGGATCCGCTCCTTCGCATCGACGTGGTTCGCGCGCTCGGTGACCTCGGCGACGTCAAGGCGCGCCCCGCCCTTCATGAACGGCTCGAGGTAGACCTCGACGCGCGTGTGCGGCGCCGCATCCGCGAAGTCATTCGGGACTTGGCCGAGCCCCGTCGCGGCGCCGAGCAGTTGCGCGACGAGATCGAGAAGCTGCGCGCCGATCACGCGGAGCTCAAGGCGCGGCTCGCCAAGGTCGAGGCCCGCCTGGGCGGTCCGGTCGACAACGGACTCGAGCCGCCGCTACACCGCGCGACGCCGAAGTCCGCGCGCGCGCGCTCGGCCAAGGGCAAGAAGCGATGAGCGAAGCCGCGCCCGTCCGAGTCGACCAGCGCGGGTCGGTCGCCGTGTGGACCATCGATCGGCCCGATCGACTCAACGCCCTGTCCGGTGCCGCGCTGACCGCGCTCGGCAGGCTCGCGCGCGAGGCGCGCGACAACCCCTCCGTCCGCGCCATCGTCATCACGGGCGCCGGTGACAAGGCGTTTTGTGCCGGCGCCGATCTGAAGGAGCGCCGGGCCATGAGCGACGACGAGGTGCGCGCGCGTCTCGATCTCTATCGCCTCGAGCTCGAACCGATCGACAAGTCGCCCAAGCCCGTCGTCGCGGCGATCAACGGCGTGGCGGCGGGGGGCGGGCTCGAGCTGGCCCTCTGCTGCGACCTGAGGGTCGCCGCCCCGCACGCGCAGCTGAGCCTCCCGGAGACGTCGATCGGTATCATCCCCGGCGCGGGGGGCACGCAGCGCCTGCCCCGCATCGTGGGCGAGGCGCGCGCCAAGGAAATCATCCTGCTCGCCCGGCGCATCGGCGCGGAAGAGGCGCTTGCCTGGGGTCTTGTGAACCGGGTGGCTCCCGCGGACAAGAACGTGCTGGAGGAGACGCTCGACTGGGTGCGGCCCATCGCGGACGGGGCTCCGGTCGCGCAGGCTGCTGCGCTCGAGGCCGTCGACCGCGCGTTCGAGGTGAGCCTGGACGTCGGCATTGCGCTAGAGAAGGGAAGCTACGAGCGTACGCTTCGTACCGAGGACCGCCGGGAAGCGCTGGCGGCGTTCGCGGAGAAGCGGCGGCCGCGCTTCCAGGGGAGATGACGATGCGAGCATGGCTGGTCGGCGGGTGGCTGTTGGGTGCCTGTGCGGGCGCAGCAGCTGAGCCCCCGTCCGCAGGCTCGAGCGAAGCGAGAGTTCGGACGACGCACCCAAACGACCTCCCGCCCTCGGCCGAGAGCGCCTCCGTCCCCTCGGGCGCGCCGACCCCTGTTCCGACGGGCGGATCGGTCCTGCTCGGGGACGTCGCCGCGCCCAAGGGGTTCGACCCGACGCCGACGCTCGTCGCGGCCCAACAGAAGCTCGTCGCTTGCTACAACCAGGCCCGCGCGTCGAACCCGGCGCTGCACGGGAAGCTCAAGCTGCGCATCGAGGTCAACGAGCTCGGCGCCGTCCTCAACGTGAGCGCGGAGCCGGGAGGGTCGGCCAACGATCCGACGCTGGTCGCTTGCGCCGGCGAGGGGCTCAAGACCGTAACGTTCCCGAGGCCCCCTGGGACGGCGACCTTGATCGTCCCGATGGTCTTTCGCCCCTAGGGCTCCCGTCGACCATGTCGCTGGACCAAAAGCTGAACGACCTCCTCACGCGCGTCCTCGCCGGAGGCGCCGCGCGCTACCATCAGAAGAACGCGGCGCACGGAAAGCTCTTCGCGCGCGAGCGCATCTCCCGCTTGTGCGACGGGGGGAGCTTCGTCGAGGAGGCGGCCCTCGCGAACAACGTCCACCCGGATCTCCCCGCCGACGGGGTCGTCACCGGGACGGCCCAGATCGCGGCCAGGACCGTGGCCGTCATGGCCAACGACTCGACCGTCAAGGCCGGGTCCTGGGGCCCTCGCACGGTCGAGAAGATCTTGCGAATCCAGGAGACGGCGATGCGCCAGCGCGTGCCGATGCTCTACCTGGTGGACAGCGCGGGCGCGCGGATCACCGAACAGGTCCGGATGTTCCCGGGACGCCGCGGCGCGGGCCGGATCTTCTACAACCAGGTGCGGATGAGCGGGCAGGTGCCGCAAGTCTGCCTGCTGTTCGGTCCGAGCGCCGCCGGCGGCGCGTACATCCCGGCCTTCTGCGACGTCGTCGCGATGGTCGAGGGCAACGCCAGCATGTACCTCGGAAGCCCCCGGATGGCCGAGATGGTGATCGGCGAGAAAGTCACCCTCGAGGAGATGGGCGGCGCCAAGATGCACTGCAGCGTCAGCGGCTGCGGCGACGTCCTCTGCAAGACCGAGGACGACGCGATCGCGTTCGCCAAGCGCTACCTGACCTACCTCCCCCAGCACTTCGAAGAAGCGCCCCCGCGCGAGGCGCCGCGCCCCGCCAAGTCCGGTGGGCTGCCCATCGAGCGGATCGTGCCGGCCGACGAGAACAAGGCGTTCGACATGCTGGCGGTCGTCCGCGAGATCGTGGACGAAGGCTCGTGGCTCGAGATCAAGGCCTTGTTCGCGCGGGAGATCCTGACCGGCTTTGCACGCATCGAGGGGCGAGTGGTGGGCATCGTCGCCAATCAGCCGAAGTGGCTCGGCGGCATCCTGTTCGTCGACAGCGCCGACAAGGCGGCCCGCTTCATCTGGCTTTGCGATGCCTTCGGCATCCCGCTCCTCTACCTGGCGGACGTGCCCGGCTTCATGATCGGGACCAAGGTCGAGAGACAGGGGATCATCCGGGCCGGGGCGAAAATGATCGCCGCGGTGAGCGAGGCCACCGTCCCCAAGATCAGCGTGATCGTGCGCAAGGCGTACGGCGCGGGCTTGTACGCGATGTGCGGTCCGGCCTTCGAGCCCGACGCGTGCCTGGCGCTGCCCACCGCCTCCATCGCGGTCATGGGGCCGCAGGCCGCCGTGAATGCCGTGTACTACAACCGCATCCACGAGGTGCCCGAGGGGCCCGATCGCGACGCGTTCGTGGCCGGCCTTCGCGAGGAATACCGCCGCGACATCGACGTCCTCAAGCTCGCGAGCGAGCTGGTCATCGACGCGGTCGTCCCGGGGGAACGGCTGCGGGACGAGATAGCCGCCAGGCTCGAGCGCGCGTGCGCGAAGCGCGAACCGCGTCCACACAAGAAGCGTCCCGTCACGCCGGTGTAAGCTGGAGCGAGCGGCATGGCCTTCCACGCGCGCGTCGTCTTATTCGCGGCCACGCTGGCGGCGGCGTCCGCGTCCGGGTCCGCGCGCGCTCAAAGCCAACCGGACGGCGCGGCGCTCCTGCGCATGATGGGGTCGCGCGCGACCGCCGCGTTTGCCCCCAAGGGGGCCCAGGCTCTCGGCGCCCTCGTCCGGTTGCCCGCGGGCGTGCGGGGGAGGGACGTTGGCCTCGTGGATGTCGCCCCGGGGATTGCTCGGCTTCGCGGGGCCCCGTCCGGCATTCTCGCGTTCGCCGATGCCCACCCGGACCTGCCGATCGAGGTGAGTCCCCCGCTTCACCTTCTGCTCGACACGGCGGTCAAGTTCGTCCACGCCGATCTGGCCGTCCAGCAAGGGCTCGACGGCTCGGGGGTTCTCGTCGGCATCGCGGACACCGGGATCGACGTGACGCACCCGGACTTCCTCGACCCCCAGGGAAAGACGCGCATCGCGTGGCTCCTCGATCTTTCGGCCCCTCCTCGCGGCGTCTACCCGGATCTCGAGAAGGCGTACGGTTCGACCGACCCCTCGGGAAACCTCGTGGCGGGCGCGGTGTGGGCCGCCAAGGACATCGACGACGGAATCCAGAGGCACCGGCCGCTCAACGTCGGCCTCCCGCAGGACGAGGTCGGGCACGGGACGCTTGTCGCGTCGTGCGCAGCGGGCGACGGGTCCGCCGGCCCCCCGCACTACCCGGGCGTGGCCCCGAACGCCACCCTCCTCATCGCGCGCATCGCCGGACCGGGGACGCCGGCGATCGGCAACGACGACCTGCTTCGGGGGGTCGCTTTCCTCTTCGACCGCGCGGACAACCTGAAGCAGCCGGTGGTGGTGAACCTGTCCATCGGCACGGACTTCGGTCCGCACGACGGCACGACCGCCTGGGAGCAGACGCTGGCGAGCTACGTCGGGCCCCAGCACCCGGGTCGGGCCATGGTCGCCGCGGCGGGCAACAGCGGGTCGATCGCAGACACCCCCATTCACCAGAACGTGCACGTCGACTCGGGGGGGTCGATGCGTCTCCCGATCATGACTTCTGGCGCCAGCGACGGGGGCGTCCAGGCTTGGGTCGCCCTGCACCCCGGGGCCGATCTCAAGGTCGGCCTCGACGGACCGGACGGTACGTGGATCAAACCCGTGGCCAGCGGGCTGTCCGGCGGCAAGACGACGTCCGATTACAACGCCGGCGTCTACAACGGCAGCTCGGTGGCAGGCAGCCCTGTTCCTGCTCAATCGCGGGGCGCGGTCGTCGCATGGCAAGGCAAGTGGCCCTCGGGGAAGTACGCGATCGTCCTCTCGGGGACGGGGACCGCGGACGTGTATCTCGAGGGCACCGGCGACGCGTCGCAGGACGTCGGCAACGTGGGCTTCCTCGACGGAGTTCGCGAGGGCACCATCAATTTGCCGGCCAGCCATCCGTCGATCATCGGCGTCGGCTGCACCATCAACAAACCGCGCTGGGTGAGCGAGAGCGGGGTGGGGATCGGTCTGTCGGTGCCTATCCTCGACGCGCCCGGGGGCATGCTGCAAGGCGGCGCGGCGCCGCGCGACGCCGTGGCGGGCGAACCCTGCTGGTTCTCGAGCGCCGGGCCCACGCTGACGGGAGTGCAGAAGCCGGAGATCATGGCGCCCGGAGCGGCGCTGATCGGCGCGATGTCGGAGCAGGCGGTCCCGCCCGCGGTCGCAAGCATCTACACGAATCCGCTCTGTCCTGCCGGCTCCGGCTCCGAAGAGGACTGCCAGGTGGTCGACACCTTGCACGGTGTCTCCTTCGGGACCTCCTTTTCGTCCCCGATCGTTGCCGGCGCAGTGGCGGTGCTCCTGCAGCGCGACCCGACACTGACTCAAGACGAGATCGTCGCGGCGCTCCAGGGCGGCGCGCACCCGCTGCGGGGCCCCGCCTCGTTCGAGGACCAGGCGGGGGTGGGGGAGGTCGACGTGCTCGGCGCGGTAGAGGTCGCCGACCTGCTCCGGCATCCGGGCCTGGCCTTCCCGGTGGCCGCGGAGAGCTGGCTGACCCTCGGCGCCGACTTCTGCCTCGCGGATGGGTCGACGCCGCTACAGGTCGTGCTCGAGCTGAGGGCGGCGCGCGGGGGCTCCCCATCGGCTCCGCCCGCCGACGGGTTCTCCGCCGATCACCTCGGGGTCTACGCCGTCGTCGAC
>DATGJA010000420.1:0-7665 GCA_035295445.1 Polyangiaceae bacterium
GTGTCGCGCTCGAGCACCTTGAGCTCTTCGGCGCGTGACTCGAGGACGCGCGCGACGACGAAGGACACGAAGTCCTCCGCCAGGCGCATGTCGCCCTCGAGATCCAGAAAGGCCACCTCCGGCTCGACCATCCAGAACTCCGCGAGGTGGCGGCGCGTCTTGCTCTTTTCGGCGCGGAACGTGGGACCAAAGCAGTAGACGCTGCCGAAGGCTGCGGCGGCCGCCTCCATGTAGAGCTGACCGGATTGCGTGAGATACGCCTTGTCGCCGTGGTAATCGGTCTCGAAGAGCGTGCTCGTCCCCTCGCAGGCGTTCGGCGTGAAGATCGGAGCGTCGACGAGGGTGAACCCACGCCCGTCGAAGAAGTCCCGGACGGCTTTGATGATCGCGTGGCGCACCCGCAAGATGGCGTGCTGGCGCTTCGATCGGAGCCACAGGTGCCGGTGGTCCATCAGGAAGTCGGTGCCGTGCTCCTTCGGCCCAATCGGATATTCCTGCGACGCCGGGGCGAGGACGCGGACCGTGGTCGCGTCGATCTCGTACTGGCCCTTGATCTTGGCGTGCTCCTTGACGGTGCCCGCGACCTCCACGGAGGACTCCTGCGCGATGTGATCGGCGGCGAGGAACGTCTCGGGCGTCACGTTCCCTTTGAAAACGACGCACTGCGCGATCCCCGACCCGTCGCGCACCTCGAGAAAATGAAGCTTCCCGCTCGATCGCCGGTGATAGAGCCACCCCCGGACCGAGACGGTTTCGCCGACGTGCTTTCGTAGGTCAGCGATGGGAACGGAGGGGTCGGTCATCGGGGCCTCGGCGCGACGGGCAGTCTATATTGCGGAGCGTCACAAAATTCCTCGGAAGGATGGTCCTTACCGCGCGGCCTCAGCGTAGGTAGACGGAAAAAAGGCCGGCCGGATGGTCGAATCGCAGATGGGTTTGCGGGCTCGGGACCATACTAGGAGCACGGGACCTTGGTCGGGTAGGTCGTCCGAACTCTCGCTTCGCGCGAGCGTGCGGACTCAGGTCGGGTGTAACGTCCGAACTCTCGCTTCGCTCGAGCGTGCGGACTCAGCCCGGGAGGACATCATGGGCGTGCGTCGCGGGTGGCCGGTGTGTTTCGGGGATAGCGGCGTACACAGGGGCTTCGCGCTGGTCGCGGCCGTCGCTTCGAGCGTCGCCGTCGCCTACGGATGCTCGGTCGAGCCCGGCACGCCGACTGCGCCGGCCGTGGGGGGCGGCACCTCCTCCGTGCCCCCGGGGACGAGCGGCTCCGGCAACGCGGACCTGCCCAACGGGGGCAGCGGAAGCGGCGGCGGTGGCTTCGGAGGCACGGGCGGGTCGGTATTGGATGGCGGGCCCCCGACGCTCGTCGCCGTCACCACCCCGTTTCAGCCCACGTTCGGGGCGCTCGTGACGGCCGCGGTTGCTCCGCCTCCCATCTCGGGGGGGACTCTGCTCGTGACGCAGGACGGCAAGACGGCGGTGGCGGCCGACTCGGACCGGGACGCCGTTTACCTCGTGGATCTCGGCTCGATGACGCTGACGTCCACGCTGAGCCTCAAGGCGGGCGACGAGCCCGGCCGCCTCGTGGAGGACGGGGCCGGTCGCGTGCACGTTGCCCTTCGAGGGGGGGCGGCCCTCGTCACGATCGACGTGGCCGGCGGGAGCATCTCGGCGCGGCGGCCGACCTGCCCGGCCCCGCGCGGCGTCGCGTGGGACTCTTCCGCGGACCTTGTGTGGGTCGCCTGTGCGACCGGAGAGCTCGTCGGCCTCCCGTCGTCCGGGGGGGCCGCCACGAGGACGCTGGTCCTCGAGCGCGACCTGCGCGACATCGTCGCCCCGGGCGACGGTACCCTGTCCATCACCAAGTTCCGCTCCGCCGAGGTCCTACGCGTCGCCGCGGACGGGACCGTGACCCGTCGTGACCAGCTTCCGTCGCCGACCGCGAACTTCTCGCCGCACGTCGCGTGGCGAACGCTCCCCGGGCTCGCCGGGTCGCTCGTCGCGGTGCACCAGGCCGAGTCGACCACGTCGCTGTCGACGATGGTCCAGGGCGGCTACGGGTCCCCCGGGTGCGGAGCCACCTTTGGACCGGTGCCGCCGCCGCCGCCGCCGTCGCCGCCGGCGCCCGCCCCCCTCCCGCCGCCGATCGACACGGACGCGGCCATCACCGATACCGACGCCTCCCTCGCAGAGGGGGACGCTTCGCCGCCCGCGCCGACCTTCACCGTGGACGCGTCCGGGACGTTCCCGTCGTTTCCGAGCGGCTGCCTCGGGCCCGAGTCAGGTGCGGTCCTCGGCTGCCTGACGGTGCTCGCGCCGGACGGGTCCACCAAGGTGAGCCGTCAGTTTGCCGGCGCCCTTCCGGTCGACGTGGCTGTGTCGCGGGACGGGAACTCCGTCGTCGCGGTCGCCGCGGGCAACTCGTTCGTTGCCAAGCTGAACAACGTCTTTTACTTCACCCAGCAAGGCACGAACGCGGGGTGGTCGAGCATGCCCTCCGCGACGGGGCCCGCGATTGCGGTGGCGTTCGACGCCAATGGCGACGTCCTCGTGCAAACGCGGGATCCGGCGACGCTGACCAAGCTGTCGTCGACCAACGGAAGCGTGGTCAACTCGCTGAGCCTTTCGGGTATGTCTCGCGGCGACAGCGGGCACGACATCTTCCACGCACAGGCCGGCGGTGGAATCGCCTGCGCCTCGTGCCACCCCGAGGGGGGCGATGACGGCCACGTCTGGATCCTCGACGGCAAGCACCGGCGAACGCCGTCGCTCCGCGGCACGATTGCGGGCACGGCGCCCTACCACTGGCCGGGTGACGAGGCCGATCTCACCGTCCTCGTCAACGATGTCTACACCCGTCGAATGAGCGGGACCGCGCTCACCCAGCCGCAGATGTCAGCCATTCAGGGTTGGGTCCAAAAGGTCCCGGCGCCCCCGGCGCCGACGTGGGTCGACGCCAGCGCCGCCAAGCGTGGCCAGGCGATCTTCAACCGCGCTGACGTGGGATGTGCGACGTGCCACTCGGGTCCCAAGTTCACCAACAACGCCACCGTGGACGTGCAGACCGGCGGCGCGTTCCAGGTCCCGCCTCTGGTCGGAGTGGGCTGGCGCACACCCCTCTTGCACGACGGGTGCGCGACGACCATCGCGGATCGGTTCGGCGCGTGCGCGACCCCCACGCACGGGTCGATCGGCTCGCTCTCGCAGGCGGACATCTCGGATCTCACGGCGTACCTCGAGACGTTGTGAGAGGCGCTTGCGCCAGGCCGCTTCGGGCGCGGCTTCGTCTGGCGTGCGGGTTCGGGTTCGGGTGCGTGTGGGCGGGCGCGCTCGCGGGGGCCGCGTGCGACGACGGGGGGAGCTCTGCGGCAGAACCCAAAGTCGTCCATAACGCTCCGGATGGCGGCGTGGACGGCACGTCGGGCGGGATGGAGTCCGTCGGCCCGTTCGTCGGCGACGAGGTGCCCGTCAACCCGACGGACCTCGACGCCACGACGGGGGAGCCTGAGGACACCGGCACGGCCCCGCCCCCGCCGGCGGTCGACACCGGCGTCTCGGTGGACGCCCACCGCGCGCCTCCGTGCTTCGACGAGGCGGGGCTTTCGATCGACATCCAGACCGACCCGCACAACTGCGCCACGTGTGGCCACGATTGCGAGGGCGGCGCGTGCGTCTCGGGCATGTGTTCACCCCTGCCGGTCGACGTGCTCGCCACCGGCCAGCCCTCACCGGCCGGAATCGCCGTCGATGCCGACAACGTCTACTGGGTCAACCGCTTCGGTCCGGATCCGAACACCGCCGCCACGTCCGGCCAAATCATGAAGTGCGCCAAGACCGGCTGCGGCAACGCGCCGACGGTTCTCGCCCGCGGGCCCTGGTCCGGGCTCTCCAAGGTCCTGGTCGACGCGACGAACGTCTACTGGATCTCCACGGGCACGGTGTACGCGTGTGCCATCGGCGGGTGCAACGGAAAGCCGACCGCCGTCTGGACGCAAGGGGGCAATCTCTTCGACATCGCGGTCAGCTCGAGCATGGTGTTCTTCAGCGACGATTCCACGCTCCAGGTCCTGGGGTGCGCCTTGGGCGGCTGCGACGGCGGCCCGACGCTCTTCTGGTCGCCGGCCGGTTCGTCGTCGCAACCGGTGCCCCGTGCCCTCGCCGCCGATACGACGACGCTCTACCTGGGGCTCACGAACGGCAACCTCGACGAGTGCACCCTGGGGTCCTGCAACGGCAGTTGGAAAGACCTGGTGCAAGGCCAGGGCGTCGCCAACCAGATGGTCCTGACCGGCGGTGAGCTCTACTTCATCACCCTCGGGTTCGGCCCCGGCGGCAGCCAAATCGTCAAGTGCAACGCGAGCAGTTGTGGCAACGGGCCCTCCATCGTGGTCGCCGGCCTGGCGACCCCGACGGGGCTCGCCGCCGACGCGACCAACGTGTACTTCACCGACCAGGGGGACATGGCGACGACCACGCAGGGGGCCGGGCGGGTGGCCAAGTGTCCGGTCTCCGGGTGCAGCGGGAGCCCGATGCCCATCGCCGGATACGTCACGTCGCCGCAGGGGATCGCGGTCGACGACACCCGTGTCTACTGGACCGACTTCGGGACGACGTCGACCCCGCTCGGAACCCTCGACGGGCGCGTCATGGCCCGCCCCAAGTGACCGCGTTCCCCCTACCGCTTCGCGAGGCGTGCGCGACGGCGCTCTTCGGCGGCGGACTGCGCAGTCCGGTCGTCGTCGGTGTCGAGGCGTAGCGGCGGCACGGGCGTCGGCGCGCCCGCGTCGCTCATCGCGACGAACGTCGCCCGGCACTCGACGGTCGGCCAGACCTCGCCGGTGACCGTGTCCTCGCCGCCGACGCGGACCTCGATCTCCATCGACGTGCGAAAGGTCGCCGTGACGTGCGCGCGCAGACGCACCACCTGGCCCACCTGGACCGGTCGCTTGAAGAGCAGGTCGTCGACGAACGCGGTGACGCACGGGCGACCGGCGTGCCGCTGCGCGCAGATCGCGGCGCACAAGTCGACCCACGCCATGATCTGGCCCCCGAAGACGGTCCCGTGGACGTTCGCGTGCTGGGGCAGCACGTACTCGGTCATTTCGGTCACCGACGCCGCGCGCGCCTTGGCGGGCAGGGCATGGGGAGTCGGGTGTTCCGTCCGATCTCTCCCTTCGGTCGAGCGTGCGGACTTGGTCGGGTGTTCCGTCCGATCTCTCCCTTCGGTCGAGCGTGCGGACTTCATGAGGCCCCTTCGCGGCTGACCCACGCCGGGTGGGGCTCGCCCAGCCAGGCGGTGAAGGCCTCGCGGTCGTTGGGCGGGGCGTCGCGAAGGGCGACGAGCTTGATGCGGTCGTGCCTGGGCGGATCGAGGTGGGCGCCCCGGGTCAGCAACCGTCCGTCGCGCACGAGGACGACGTCGACCCCCTCGCCCGGGGCACGACCGCGCAATGCTGCCTCGACGTTCGTGCCCTCGATGCGGGTGCCGCCGACCGCCACGAGCTCGTCGCCCGGGTCGACCCCGGCGCGCCAGGCGGACGACTCGCGCAGCACCGTGGCGACGACCGTGCGCCCCGCCTCGCTGCGCACCCTCAGCCCCAGAGAACACGGGGGCGCGTCGGCGCGCGCCGAGCGCTCGAGCCCCAGACCGACGCGCGCGAACGCCGGGCCGTAGTCGATCTCCGCCGGCGACCGGATCCAGGCGTCGAAGAGGTCGCCCATGGGGGCGCCGGCCGCCCGCTCGAAGACCGCCTGCATCGCGTTTTCCGGGACGGGTTGATCGACCGCGCCGTACTGCTCCCACAGAATCGAAAGGATCCGGTCGAGCGACGACCGACCGCCCGAGCGGAACCGGATCTCGAGGTCCAACAGGGCGCAGACCACCTCCCCATTGCGGTAGTAGCTCACGCTGCTGTTGGCCGAGTTCTCGTCGGGCCGATAGAGCTTGATCCAGGCGTCGTAGCTGGCCTCCTCGAGGGAGTGCACGAGCCTCCCCGGCGTCTGTTCGAGGTAGGCGATCTCGCCCGACAGGTGGTCGAGGTATTCGTCGATCGTGCACAGCCGCGCGAGGGCGAGCACGCGCCAGTCGTAGTAGCTCGTCGCCCCCTCGAACCACCAGAGCAGCCGCGTGTAGCACTCCTCGCCGTACCGGTACGGGACGAGCCCCGCGGGGCGGATGCGCTTGACGTTCCACGCGTGGAGGAGCTCGTGAGCGACCAGCGACAAGAGGTCGAGGTACGCCTCGCGCGTCGAGAAACTCGAAGGAGACGCGATGAGGGCGGCGCTCGCGCGGTGCTCCAGGCCGCCTCGGGCCCGCTGCGACAGGTGCAGCAGAAAATCGTATGCCCCGTAGGGGAGCGTGCCCCCGAAGAGCTTTGCCTCGGTCTCGACGATCGCTCGGGTGTCGTCCACCAAGCGGCGCGCGTCGGCGTCGCCCACGGAGCCGGGCGGCCAGATGGCGTAGCGGTGCACCTTCCCGAGCGCCGAAAAGCGCTCCTCCCGGTGCGTTCCGATCTCGATCGGCGAGTCGATGAGCGTCTCGAAGTCGGGAGCGTCGAATCGGTGAATCACCGAGGGATCCGCGCCGCCCGCGGCCGCCGGCAGGGCCGTCGCGACGCGCCACCCCGGCGGACAGACGATCTCGATTCGCGCGGGTGTGTCCTCGCGCCCGTCGATTCCGAGGAACAGCGCGGCGCCGACGAGGAACGCGTGGGTCTCGTCGACGTGGCTCGTCCGCACCGTGAGCTCGTTCGCGTACACGCGATAGCGGACCTCGACCCGCGGCGCCCCACCGGTCTCGATGCGCCAAGCGTTCTTTCGAATCTTGGTCGCCCGCGCCGGGGCGCTCGCCGACAGCCCCTCGACGTGGCGGGCGTATTCGCGCACGAGGTACGAACCCGGTGTCCAAACGGCCATGTACACGACGAGCGACTCCGGGAGGCCGCCCGGATCGGCCAGCGTGGTCTCGACGTGCACGAGGTGAGTCCTCGTCTCTCTTATCGAGACTCTGTGAACGGTCGACAAGGACGCCATGACCCCGCTCTACTCCTCACGGTGGAAGGACGCGAACGTCCGCGCTCCAGGGTCCCTTGGCCCCGGAGTAGCCCGCGATGATGACCCAGTATTGGCCCGCTTGCAGCTCGAGATCCAGGAAGCTTCGCGCCATGCCGAACCCGACGTAGCAGGCGTTCGGGACCGGTGTTCCGGGACACGAGGGTCCCTGATGGATGTCGAGCATCGTAGTATAGGTCGAGCCTTCCATGTCGATCACGAGGCGCTGCGCCTGTGTGAGCGACAACGAGAGCACTTGATCGGGCGCGCCCGGCGAGTCCGGCGAGTCGCACCCGCTCGAGTAGGTCGGCTGGGTGGTCGAGGTGTCGCCCGTGAAGTAGCCGCCGGACGACGCGTCGATCGCCGTGGCGCACGTATCCGCCGCGCCGCTCGGGAGGATGGTCGGCGGCACGGTGGGGCGGACGAGCGCCTCGACCGTGCCTTTCAGGCCGAGGGTGTCGGAGACGACGACGCGATAGTCGCCCTGGCCCACGTTGCGCTTGCCGACGCGGATGGGGGTCCCGCCGGTCGCGCACACGAGCCGGTCGGCCTTCCCGCAGGCGGGGGCATCGAGCGACACGGCCCCCGACTCGACCTGGGGGATGCGCTCGA
>DATGJA010000421.1:0-17605 GCA_035295445.1 Polyangiaceae bacterium
CGCGCGCGTCCTGCTCCGTCCAGCGCGGGCGGTCGAACGGCGACGAAGGGTGCTTCGCGAGCATCGGGGACCGCTCTCCTCGACCCCACCCGTGTCACAGGCACCCCAGCCCCTCCAGACGCCCTTCGCGGACGGCTTACGTAACAATCAGCGGGCGAGTAACGGCTCATGCAACGCAGCACATCTTCGGTGGCATAGGCGCCACGAGCTCAGTTGCCTCCGGCGGTCCCTCGCCCCCGGCAGTCACGGTCGGCGGCAACCCGCTTGGATCCTTTTCCTTTCTCGTCTCGATTGGTCCGATTACGCAGGTCAACGTGACCAACATGGGCACGGGGTACACCACCGCTCCGAGCGTATCATTCAGCGCGCCGTCTCACGGATCCAATACGGCTACGGCCATTGCGAGCGTCTCCGGAGGTAAAGTCACCGCGATTACTCTCACCAACCCCGGTTCTGGTTATACCTCGCAGCCGACGATCACGATTTCCGGAGGCGGCGGCTCAGGCGCAGCCGCCAATGTTACCTTCGCCGCCGCCGGTTCGCCAGGCCCGGGCGGCATGATGTTTCAATACTCGTTTAACAATGGCACCTCCTGGTCCGCCGTTCTCCCCACCGGGAGCGGGCCGTACACCTATACGATACCGAGCACCGGGGCTACGGTTACGTTTCCCTCGGGCACGTACTCCCAAGGGGATACCTACTCTTGGACCACGACTCCAGCCATTCTGCTCACGTCCGCAGCGAGTGACACTCTTCCCGTCAGGTGGTGGGGAGCGAAGGGAGATGGAAGCACGGACGACACCGGACCGGTGCAGGCTGCCATCTATTCTGCCCTCAATGCTACGGCCGGCCTTACAGTCCTCTTTGCTCTTGGTATCTACAAAGTAACCGCAACCATACTCGCCGATTGGAACCCCGGCGCCGGCACTCCGGCATACTTTCAGATGCGCGGGGCCTCCGGCTCCGAATTGGGGTACTGCACGTTGAAGTACGCTGGTCCGGCAGGGTCACCGCTCCTCACTCTCCGCAACCTGCAAGACGCGAACTTTCGCGACCTCGCGTTCGATGGCGGGGGTCTCGCTTCGTATGTCGTTCAGATGCTGTATCAAACGTCCGGGCTAACGTTCGATCATTGCGTCTTTACCAATTCTCAGGTCGTTCCAGTCTGGACCCAGCAGCACTACAACGTCGGAGACCAGGCGCTTGCGCCCATGGGCTCCAATCGCGTTACGGCCGACAATGGCTACTTGTATCAGGTCGTCACGGCGGGCACGTCGACCATGTCAACGTCCGCGGCCGCGACGCTCTTTGACGCCCACGTCGCTTACGGGACTCAGTTCACGGAGACCGGATCGGGGGTGCCGACCTGGCAGGTCGTAGGCGCGTCCCCCGCTGCGTTTCTCGTTGGCCAGATCTATCCCCTGACCGATCCTGTCACGGGCAATGCGGAGGCGGCCGACAGCACGTGGCGCGACTGTCGATTTGCCAGCACATACGTCTACAACTCGTCGCAAGGCAGCCGAGGTTGGGCGACCGCGCAGGGACAAAACGTCAAAGATTTTCATTTGTCACGTTGTTACTTCGAGTCGTGCTCGATTGGACTCGACTGGCTGGCTGCGTCTGGCTTCGTATCCGGGGAGGGGCACGAGTACGGAGACAACGCACTCGACATTCGAACGAGTACCGGTGGCGCTTTTACGGTCAACGGTTTCTCCTCCGAAGGTAGCCAGATGTTTTATGTATCTCCTTACGGTTCATCTATTTCGGGATGGGCGCGATTCATGAATGGATATTGGATTGGAAACACGCCGGCGGCCGGCGGCGTCACCGCGCCATGCATGAGCATCGGAGCGAACGTTGAACTTGTCCAATGCAATCTCCAGGACGCTAACAAATACAACAGCAACAACTACCCCTACATTGTCCTTGTAGGGGAGGCGCGGTTCGCGGGTGGAGAGGGCTCGCTTCGCTCAACCGGAAACGTATTTGTTTGTAATTCAAACTTTGCCGGTCCATTCGTTCTTCCGGTTTTCGACCAAGCCGGTTCCCGGCTCGTCACCACGGCCGCGTACGCCAGTCTCCCCCTGGCGCTTCTCAGTGTGCACGACACGATGTTCAGTGGAGGCGGTCCCGTGAATCTGCCGCGCTATGACGGAGAACGGTGGAACGGAACAGCGTTGGTCAACGGTCTGCTGGCAGACGGCACGGCCACTGTGGCATGTGCCAATTCCTCCGCGGGCTCGGTCAACGCCTCACAGATGGTCATGCTGGACAATACTCTGTCTGCGAATCGCACGCTAACATTGAGTACGGACAGCGCAGTGTCCGGCGAGGTCATTGATATTGTGCGCTTCGATGGCAGTGCCCACACGTTGGCCATTGTCAACGGCGGATCGAGTGGCGGCACACTCATCACGCTGCCCGCCAGCCAACGGCGTAAAGCTCAGTTCAAATTCGATGGGACGAACTGGTCGTTGGTGTCCGTCGTGAGTCTGCACCTTTAGGGTTGCCGCGCGCCGGTGACGACGGCGTCTTCGACCCACCCTTCGATTCGATCGACACGAACGCTGCCCTCCTCGAACACCGGTGCGAGCCGGAGCAGCTGATCGGCGCGCCCCCAGTCCTCTTCTGCAGGCCCCCGCACCAAGTAGTCCACGCGGTATTTGCGTCCCATGTTCCGGATGTCGCCGGGCCCGACGAGAGCCTGCAGGTTACCTACGACCTGGGCGAGCTGGCAGGACAGGCCGGGATCGAACGGGGGCCGACCGCGACTCTCGAGGCTCGCCTGAAGTTCGGGGGTCAGCCCGTAGTCCCAGCCCTCCACACCTCGCCCACGGATCGCGCACAATCGCTTCTCGAAGGCGGGGACGTTCATGCGCGATAGCCACCAGAGGACCTGGTTGCGTTCTAAGATCTCCTCGAACCCCGCCGCGCTCGTTCCCGCGTGCGCGTTGTGCCATACGAACCGGCCCGTGCGGAGCGGCACGTAGCCCATCGTCTGCTCGCTCGCGAGGACGACATCGTCCGGTCCGGCATGGTCGCGGAGCCAACGCCACGCGCCGGCGTAGGGTCGATCCCCGTCGCCGGTGCCCGGCAGCGGCTTGTCGTCGGTCACGCGAAGCCATCGCGCCGCCGTTCGAAAGCCGACGACGGCAACCGCGAGGGACACCGCGATCCCGAGGGGTCGCGTCAGAGCGGGACGTCGATCGCGCAGCCAGCGCTCCGCACCCCAGACGCACGCCCCGAGGAGCATCGGGGCAAGGGTATAGTGCCAATGCGAGTTCTGGACGGCGACGTTCGTGACCAGGCTCGAGTAAAAGAGCGCGAGGCCGCCGAGGAGGCTCCCGACGAGGAACCGCGAGGTTTCCCGCTCGAGAAACCAGACGCCAGCCGAACCCGCGACGAAGATCCACATCGTCTTGTTCGAGTAGTAAAAAAGTCCTCGATCGTGGATCAGGACGCCGTTACGCCATGCGAGGTCCGCATAGTGCGGAACGTGACGCAACGCGACCACGCCGACCCAATACGGAACCGCGACAAGCACCCCCACGCCGAGCGCCGTGATCGACGCGCGCAGGTGGTCCCTGGACAACGCGAGGGCCGTCGTTCCGGCTGCGACCGCGAAGAAGAACGTCCAGTAGAAGAACGACGTGTAAAAGAGCGCCCCGCAGAGGACCCCGGCCGCCACGGCCCACGCGGGGGCGTTTCGCGGACCGAAGGCCCGCGCGAGACACCCCCAAGCGCCGAAGAAGAGCGGCACGCCCACGAGTGGGTTCGAGAATCGATCGAACGAGAGAAAGCTCTGCGGGACGACCAGGCCGATGAGCGGCTGGTACTGCACGAGCGACGGCTCGCAGTACGCCCAGAACGCGACGAGCGCCGCGATCCCGAGCGGCATGCCCGCGGCGTAGAAGGCATCGGCCACGATCATGACGCCGAGGGCCGGCAAGACGACCCGGTAAGAAACGAGCACCGTGTCGGGCGAGGCGCACACGCCGAGCCGGCAGGCAAGCCGGAAGGGCGCCGCGAGTGCGGTCTCCACGTACGATGGGACGAGCCCCGGCTCTTGCCCATGCTCGACGGTCCACGGCGACCCGGTCGTGTGGCCCTGCAGCGCCCGAACGAGGCGACCCACGTAGTCCGGCTCGTCGTAGTGGAGAAGGAGCGCCCCTCGGTTGCCGTGATACCAGTAGATCCACTGCGGCAACGAGAAGACGATCGTCGTCGCCAGCGCGGCGAGAAGCGGCAACCTCCAACGGCGGACGAGATGCGGGAACGAGGCGCCCCACTTCATAGAGGCTTTTCGAACACGCCGAAGAGCTGACAGCCGCGCGCATGGTTGCGCTTGCTCAGATACGTGACCAGGTAGAGCCCCAGGGACACGAGCTTCGCGGCGGGCGAGTAGGCGCCATTTGCAAACGTGCGTAGAGACCAAGCGGCGTTGACGTTCGTCGCCCACTTCAGAGTCCCGTACGTTGGCCAACCCCAATTGGTCACAGACACGGCCTGCAGACCGTTGGCGCGCCCATGCGCCGTGAGCTCTTCCGGCGTCGGGTGATGAACGTGTCCGAAGTGACGCTCCGTCGGATACACGGTCCCCGTCGGACATGTCACGACGAGGCGCCCTCCCGGGCTCACCATCGACGAGAGGTGACGCATCGCGGCGCCTTGCTCGTCGATGTGCTCAATCACCTCGCTGCAGAGGACGACGTCGAACGACCGGTCGAGCGCCTCCCGAGCCAGGTCCAGACGGTAGAACGCTATGTCGGGCATGCGGCGTCGATTCCGTTCGACTTGCTCTGCCGACAAGTCTGCGCCTGCCCACTCATCGACGTCGCGCCGCGCGCTGCGAAGACATCGGAGGAGCGTGCCGTCACCGCATCCCACGTCGAGCACCGAGCGATACGACGCTCCGGCGAGGAGGCCCAGGAGGATACGCCGGCGATGGCGCGCGCCGGGATTGTAGCGAACGAAGTCGGGTGTGTCCTCCCAGAACGATCCGTAAAGCGCCTCGTTTCGCTCGGTCGTGGTTTGGTTAAGTTCGACCATGACTAAATTCGCGGTGCACGTCCCTCTTCAGCCGCGAGGGAAGTCTGCCCGAGCTGCGAGCGCGCACGGGGTTTCGCGCTCCCGTTGCCGTGCACGCGTACGATGAGCTCCGCGAGAAGACCTATGCCCAAGAGCTGCACCGAGACGAGGACAGCCATCACGCCTACGAGGAAGAGCGGGTTGCGGTGTACCCAAACGCCCTGCTCGATCTTCTCCCAGAGGACGTACGTGAAGATCAACCCGGCGGCGCCCAGCATGGACACTCCGAGGCCGCCGAAAACGTAGATTGGCTTCGTCTGATACCTGTGAAGGAAGAGCACGGTCATCAGGTCGAGCAGGACTTTCACGGTTCGCTGCAGGCCGTATTTGGACACGCCCGCTCGGCGCGCGCGGTGATTCACCTCTACTTCCGCGATCCGCGCACCCATATTGTAGACAAGCACCGAGATGAAACGGTGCATCTCGCCGTAGAGCTGCAGCTCTTCTGTGACTTCGCGGCGGTAGACGCGCAACGAGCACCCGAGGTCGTGAATCGGAGCTCGGGTCGCCTTGCGAATGAGCCAGTTGGCGACCCGAGACGGGGCCTTGCGGAGCAGCATTCCGTCGCGCCGCTCGCGGCGCCAGCCGGCGACGACGTCGAAGCCTTCGTCGAGCTTTGCCACCATCGTGGGAATGTCGTGCGGGTCGTTCTGCAGATCACCGTCCATCGTGACGACGATCTTGCCGGAGGCGGCGCGGAAGCCAGCGTCGAAAGCCGCCGTCTGCCCGAAGTTGCGACGAAAGCTGATGACCTTGAGGTACGGTCGCTGCGCCGACAGCTCTCGCAAGAGATCCCCCGTCCCGTCCCGGCTGCCGTCGTCGACGAAGAGAATCTCGTACGATGGTTGGTCGCCGGATAGCACCTCCTCCAACTCGTCGAGGAGGGCACACACGTTCTCGGCCTCGTTGTAGACGGGGACGATAACGCTGAGATCAGGACAGTTGTTATTTCCCGGTGCTTCCCACCGGGGCTGATCGAGCGCGGCCGGCATAGCTCCTAGCGTGGACATGCGAACCTATGGGCGGCTGGAGCTTAACACCTTCGCGCGAGGGGCGCCGGACGCTACCCGCGCCCTGCCCGCGCGGTCAAGGACGCTCGAACTCGGGTATGGCCGGGCGTGCCCTTCCTCGATCGGACACCCCCTGTAGTCTGTTGCCGGTCCTAGCCGCACTATTCACGGACCAGGCGAAGGCAGGCTGATTGAATGCGTGGCTATGCTCCGGAGCATGGTCCGCGACCCCCTAGCCTCGCGCCCCGGCGGACGACGCGCGCTGCAGGGGCTGGTTAGCCTGCTGACGGTCCTTGGCGCCTGCCACGGATCACCGGCGGGCACGGTGCCCTTGCCGACCGCGCTCGCGCACACCGACGCTGCGGCTCGCCCACCGCAGGCCGGTTATCGTCGTCCGGCGGTCCTCTTCGCATCCCTCGCGGGCGCCGACGGCCTCGACCTCGACTACCTCGCCGAGCTCGAGCGCGCTGGCATCGACGTCGACTTTACCGACAACGCCGGTGACGTGACCGCCGAGCGCCTCCGCGCGTTCAACGCGGTCGTCCTCTTCGCGACGCCGGACGCCGTCGGCGTCGCCGACCGCGGCGAGCCCTCGAGCCCTGCACGCGTGCAGTCGTTCGTCGACGTCGTCGAGGGATATCTCGCCGCGGGCGGCGGCGTGCTCCTCATGCCCGAGGAGGCCAACTTCAAGAAGCAGCGGCTGTCCGACCTCACCGATCGGTGGGGTGCGCGGATCGCCGCCGAACGGATCGTCGAGCACGACCCGGCCAATGTCGCGGCGATGCCCCACTCGAGCCGCGCGACGCGCCTCGCCTTCTCGGACCAGGTGCCGCCCTCGCCGGTCAGCCAAGGGGTGCGCGGCGTCTGGTACCCGTACGAGGCCGCGTACTACTCCGTCATGACGAGCCCGCTCGTCGTCGACGACGGGTGGCAGGTCGTCTGGCGCGCGTCCCGGAGCTCGGTCACGACTCCTGTGGACCTCGGTCGCGCGGGCGACGCGGCGCCCGGGTTGCTCCAGCGAACCGCGCCCGAGTCCTCGCCGCCGCTCATGGCCATCCGTAGCCGCGGTCGGGGCCGGGTGGCCCTCGTCGCCGAGTGGCCCGAGTTCTCGGTCGGCTCCGGCACGAAGTGGATCTACGACCGCGATGTGCTCGACCGCGGCCTCGCGGGCCGGCCGAGCGACTTCGGACGCCTGCTCGAGAACACCCTTCGCTGGCTCGCGGCCCCGTCCCTCGAGGCGGGGACGCTCGGCGGCTTCGTGCCTCCGCCCCGGCGCCTGGCGAGCCCCAACGCGAGCGAAGCCGTAAAGGCGGAGTTTCGCTCGGCCCCTCCGCCCTACGACCCGGCGGCCCTGGCGCGCGCGCCGGCGCCGACCCTCAAGCTCTATCGGGGCCTTGTCGGCGCTCGAACCGCCCTCAGCTCCGGACGCGGAAGGGTCGCCGACTACGCCCGCGCGGCGCGCGCGGCGCGGCTCGACTTCGTGGTCTTTCTCGAAGAGTTCGCGCGCATGACGCCGGACAGGCTCGCAACGCTCACGGCCGAGTGCGCCGCCGCGTCGGGTCGCGACCTCCTCCTTCTGCCGGGTTTTTCGATCCAGAGTAACCTCGGCAATCGCCTCTTCTTCTTCTCGCCCCACCCGGTGTGGCCGCCCGACAGCGTACTGACGGGCCCCGGCAAGAGCTTGCTCTACGTGCAACAAGAGAACGCGGACGGGACGTTCCGCGGGGGCGCGACGCCCTTCCCCTCGTGGGTGCTCGCCGCGTACTCCACGACGAAGGGTCAGGTCGGCTACTACGATTTCGTCGACGCGCCTCACGGGATCCGCCTTCGCGACGCGAAGCTCTCGGCGATGGTGGGCCTGCGCACCTACCGCCGCGGGCGGTTGGTGGAGGACCTGCTCGACGACTACTTGACGACCGCGGCGAGCACGATCGCCCCGACGCCGGTGGCGATCGACGAAGTCGAGTCCCCAGACGATCTCGTGAGGGAGTCGAAGAGCGGTCACGCGATGACGTACGCCCAGGCGGCCTCGCTCGACCCAGCCACGTTCGACGGAATCTTCCAGCGCGCCCTGCGGTGGGCTCACGCGTTGGACGCCATGCCCGTCTTCGTCTCGTCCGGCCCCGAGATCCTCGCCTGGCCGGACTGCCACCGCGTGACGACGTACGGCGCGGAGGGGTTCGCGCCGGAGCGGTCGGCCGTGCGGGTGCCGATCGCGCTGGCCTCGGACGTCGGCCTCGAGGACGTGCGGATCTACGACGGGCCGACGCTCTTTCGCCGGATCGCGTTGCACGGCGCGAAGACGTTCGAGCAGACCTTCTGGCTCGACGCCTCCCTCCAGCGCGACCTCGTGGCGGTCGTGAGAGACCGGCGCGGAGGCGTGGCCGTCGGGTTCCCGAACCGCTCGTGGGAAGAGGGCTCGCTCGCCCCGATCTTCTGCAGCGATCACATCAACGATTGCAGCCCCCAGTGGATGGCGCACGGGCCGCTCGCGCTCCGGTTGAGCGACCCGCCGCTCCTGTCGCGCGACGTCGCCGGCCGGATTTGGGACGGGGGCCCTCCCGCCTCCCTCGGCGCGGTGGGCGCTCAGGACACGCTGCCCGTGGCGATCGAGGGCGGCCGGTCGACATCGGCCGAACGGCTCGATTCGTTCTCGCTCCTCGAGCTCGCAGACGAGGGAGCCGTCGGCGTGAAATCGGTCCGGATCGACCCGTTCGATCCGCGGCTCCTCGACGTGGTCAACTACGGGAACACGTTCGGACCGCTCGGCGGCCCGCCTCCCCTCTTCGACAACGTGCAGCGCTACCGCCAGTGGGCGATGCCGCCGGCCGGACCTCAGTTCACGGGGTGGGCCGCGTACGGCGTGCGCACCGGTATCAGCCCTTCCCTCTTCACCGACGTGATTCGATTCCACCGCGACGCGACGGTGACCTCCCTTCGCCTCGCGAGCCTTCGTCCGGTACCCGGCGCGACCCTCGTCGTGGGCGGCGCGGGGGGACGCCGCTCGGTCGATCTCGCCGGCGCGAAGGGCGTCGAGATCCCGGTGCCCGCGGGGAGCTGGTTCGGCCTGTACGCCAAGGGGCCGGTCAACGCGCAGCTCTTCGAGAACCGGGGCGAGGCGCTCCGCCTCCGAGCCGGCGAGACGCTGGACGTCCTCGCCGACTTCGGAAGCCGGCGATTTCGACAGGGAGACTCTTACGCGTTCGAGCTGTCCTCGCTCGCGTTCCCGTTCGACGCGCCCGTCACGAGCGACGAGTCGTTCACGACCTACGCCGAGTACCTCGGGCAGCCGGAGGGCCTGCGGATCGCGCGTGGGACGCGCGCGCCGAGCCCTGGCCTCGTGGACCTCGAGCCCGACAACGGCGCGGTCGAGGCGACGGTGCCGCGCGCCGAGAACGTCGCCCCGCTCACCTTGCCGGTCCGGGTCGTCGGGCTGAACGCGCGCTGGTCCTCGGAGCTCTTGCAGAAGGACGGCTACTCGCCGGGCTTCTACGGATCGGGGACCGATCGGTTGCGTGCGCTGGCTGTCGACGCGGACGGCATGGCGTACGTCCCGCTGGCCGTGGGTCGTGCCGACGCGTCGACCTTTGTGGCAGGTCATCCCGTCGTCGCCGACGCCGGCGGGCGTGACCTCTTCATCGAAGTAGTGTGCCTCGGGGGCGCGCCGCCACGCTGGCACGTCTCGGTCAACAACCCTGGGGACCGCCCCGTGGAGACGACCCTCCGACAGGCGATGGACCTACCGGGCTTGCGATTCGCCGAGCGACGGCTCGCCGTCCCGCCGGGCGGGTACGTCGTGCTTCAGTGACGCCGCCGTCTGCGGGCCGCAGTAGTCGTGTTGGTTGTCGGCCAGGTAGTCGCGCCGCGCCGCCTTGCGACAGACGAAGAACGCCCCCCAGTGAGGAGACAGGCGGCGCAGCGGGTTGCGACGGCTCCCGGCCCAGCGCTCGATGCGCCCGAGGAGCGGGAGCGTGACGCCGTACGCCGAGCGGCCAAAGGCCGCGTCCGTCGCGACGCTCGCCACGAAGTTGAGCGCGTTGACCCAGGATGGGTAAAAGCCGAGGCCCGGGCGCTCGATCACCTCGGCGGCCTCGAACCCGCAGCAGGCGAGCAGTCGCTCGACCGACACGCGCGTGTGGACACGGACGTGCGCGGGCTCGCTCTCGTGGAGAAAGGGCACGGAGAGAAAGAGAACCCCGTCGTCCTTGAGCGCCGCTCGGACATTGCCGAGCGCCTTCGCGTCTTGCACGAGGTGCTCGATCACCTCGTTTACTACGATCGCGTCGAAGTACCCCTGTGGGTATGGGAGAGGGTCCTCTACGTTGGCGACGCGAAGGCCGTCGAACCCGGGGACCGCATCGAGGTCGAGCGCGTGAAGCTCGTGCGTCCCCCGCGCCTTCAGGAAGAAGTAATCCCGACCGCCGAAGACGCCCACGACGAGGACCCGCCGCGCCGACGCCGGGATGGCGCGGTCGAGGATGTAATGGACCTCGCTCGCCCCACCGTAGCTCACGAACGCCGAGCGGTACTCCGGCGGGACGGCCTTGGCGCGCTCGCCGAGGTAGCTTTCCTTCAGGCGCTCGTATCGTGCCGCGAGTCGTCCCATTGGCAAACATCATAGCCCAGTCGGGTCGCCGTCAGCCCCTCCGCTGGCGACGGACGTGGGCGCCGAAGACCAGCAGCAGCACCGCGAGAAAGGCCGTGGCCCCCGGCGCCGACCAGAGCATGAGCGGGCCGCTCAGCGCCGCGACCGCCGCGATCCCGAGCCGGGGCGCGATGATGCGAAACGGCTCCTGCCCGCGGCCCCTCCAGTACCTCCACTCGAGGGCGGTCACGACCGGCACGTGACCGAGGGCGGTTCCCGCCAGGGTGGAGACGGCGAACCCGAGGGCGCCGAGGCGCGGCATGGTCACCACGCTCAGGCCCACGGAGATGAGCGAGGCCGCGAGGAACGCCGACCCCGCACGTCCGAATCGCCCCGTCGCGAGGAGGAGCATCTGCGCGGGGACGGCCGCGGCGAACAAGGCCTGCTCCACGCAGTAGATCGGCAAGAGGCCGAGGAGCTCGTGGCTCTTCGTGGGCAGCCAACGCGGGACGACGAAGGGCGCGACGAGCGTGAGCACCGGTAGACCGAGGAACTGCACGAGCGAAAGTAGGGGCGCGTTGCGCCGCCAGAACGAGAACGCCTGGTCACCCCGCTCCTCCGCGGCGAGGCGCGCGGCAAGTGGCGTCCAGATCACGTTCTGTACCGAGCTCGCCAGGACGCGCGTCGCGTTGGACACGGTGCGTCCCGGCACGGCCGCGCCGACCGCCAGCGGCGCGATCGACGCGGCGATGGCAGGCAGGAGCGAACCCTGCGTCGCCATGGCCACCATGAGGACGAGGCCCCCGCGCGCACCGACGATGACGTCCTTCGCGGGGACCCGATCCGCGGTCCGCGGCACCCACCGGCGCGCCGACAAGAACCGATAGCCGTCGACGACGAACGTGGCGACGACGCCGGCGAGGATCGACCGGACGGTGCCCGCCCCGGCCAGCGCCGCGACGAGGACCGTCCCCGTGCCGAGCCCGGACCGGAGCAGCCCGAAGAACTGCGAACGTGCGTAACGCGCGGTCGCCTGCTCCACTCCCACCGACCAGCCGCTCCAGGCCAGGGCCACCCCGTTGGCGACCAGCTGGCCGACCACGGCCAGGAAGACGGCGCCTTCGGCGAGGCCCGCCCGCCGGGCAAGTCCCCGCACCACCAACGACCCGAATACGGCCCACCAGACCGCGATGCCCCCGACACCGAACGCGGCCAGACTGACGAGGGCGCGCAGTCCTCCGTGGGCGAGCGCCGCGTACTCGCCGTCGCGCTTCGTCTCCTTGAGGGCGACGAGGCGCTGGCTGAGGTAGTTCTGTACGCCGGCGTCCGCGACGCTCAGGTAGCCCGTGTAGCCCACGATGGCGACGTAGATCGCGTAGCCGCCGTCGCTCCAGCGCGAGAGCAGCACCCGCGGAAGCGCGAACTGCAGGACGAAGTTGACGGCGTAGCTGGTGAGCGAGAGCCCCCCCGCCGTGACCAGGGTTCGGCGGACGGTCCCCGCGGCAATCCGGCTCGAAACGGTCATCCTGGCCGCGCGGCGCGCGCCGCGCGGATCCCCGCCAGGATGCCGTCCGCCGTCTGCTCCGGGCCCCAGCCGCGAATGCGCCTCTCCGACGCGCGCTTCATTCGCGCGACCTCGTCGGGCCGGCGCGCCCACCCCTCGATGAGCTCCGCGAGACGCGCCACGTCCCCCATGGGAAACACGGCGCCATTGTCGACCACGAGATCTCGCGCGCTCCCCACCCGGTCCGAGGCGCAGATCGCCATTCCGCAAGCCATCGCCTCGTTGACGACCATGCCCCACGGCTCCCTGTCCGAGGCCTGGATGAACACGTCGCAAGCGCCGTAGATCTCCGGCAGGTCGCTCTGATTGCGAAAGCCGAGGACGTGGACATCGCTTCCGAGACCGAGGCGCTCGACCTCCGCCCTGAGCTCGCCCGTCTGGCTGCCGTCCCCCACGTATGCGAGCGCGGCGGGTACGCGCTGCCGCGCCCTGGCGAAGGCGCGAAGGACGTCGAGCGGCCGCTTGTGTGGAATGATCTTCGAGCAATAAAGAAAGATGGGCCCCTCTTGCGGCAAACCGAGCCTCTGGCGCGCCGCGCGGGGGTTTGCTCTCGCGTCCGCCGATTTCGCCTCGAAGTACGCATTGTCCACGGTGTACGGCGCGATCGTGATGCGCTGCGCCGGCACGCCGTGCGCCTGGAAGAACTCGCGGCTGAGCGTTCCGATCGCGAGAAAGTGATCCACCCTCGCGAAGAAGGGTCGCAAGACGATCTGCTTGGCGAGGCGCTTGCCCGGCGAGCGTCGATCGAGGAGCGTGGACTCGCCGCGAAGGAGCACGTGGGTCCGGTGCGCGCGGGGGGCGAGCAGCGCCGCGACCGTGGTCACGCACTGGTACCCGTGGAGGATCACCGCGTCGTACGCTCCCAGCATCACGTCGACCGGCAGCTCGGGGTTGACCTGCCCGGTGAAACGCAGGCTGGGACGGCGGGCCAGGTTCTTGGGGAACCGGTGGCGGTAACCCGTGAGCAGTGGAACGTCGAACTTCACGGCGCGGCCGAAGCCCACGTCGAACGTTTCGTGCACCCCGTGATCGTGCGTGTAGAGCACCTCGAAATCGAGGTCCGATCGGCGCGCGAGCACGCGATACGTCGGCACGTGGTACGGCACCGGGTGGCTCGCGACGAAGGCGACGCGCAGGCGCTCGCGCGGGGACATCGGGCCTTCCTTAGCGCCGCACGATCTCGAGCCGCGGCAGGGGGAAGATCATCCCGCAGCCGCGATCGATCATCGGCCTTTCGCGCTCCAGGAACTCCGCCCGAAAATGCCACGGCAAGACGAGATAATAGTCGGGCGACTTCGCCCGCGACTCTTCTTCGCTCACGATCGGAATGTCCGTGCCCAGCGTGCGCGCGCCGTGCTTGTCCGGGTTCCGGTCAGCCGCGCACTCGACCAGGGTGTGGTCGATGCCGCACCACTGCAGGATCGTGTTGCCCTTGGTCGACGCGCCGTACACGTGCACGCGCTTGCCCTCGCCCCGCAGCTTGTGGAGGAGCGCGGCGAGCTCGTCGCGGTGCTTCTCGATGCGGCGCTGAAACGCGCGATATGGATCTTCGGTGTCGAGGCGGAGCTCGAACTCGGCCAGGCGGCGGTCGAGCAGGACGCGCCGGTCCTCCGGCGTCCCGTGCTTGCCGTCGGCGAGGTGCGCCACGAAGACGCGGATGCTGCCGCCGTTGATGGCGTTGAGGGCGACCCGGAAGATGCGCAGACCCGCGTCGCGCACGATGCGCTCGAGCACGGCCAGGCTGTAGTACTCGAGGTGCTCGTGGCAAATCGTGTCGTACGAGTCATTCTCGAGCATCGTCGGCATGTAAGACATCTCGACGACCCAGACGCCGCCGGGCGCGAGTAGATCCGCGATCGCCCGGGCGCAGGCGACGGGGCTCTCGAGGTCGTAGAACATCGCGATCGACGTCACCGCGTCGAAGCGCTCTCCCGCGCACGCTTCGGCGAGGCGTCGCGACGGGAAGACGTCCTGGATCACCGTCGCCCCTTTCACGCTCTGCGCCACGTCGGACGGATCGACGCCGAATTTCACGTAGTCGTCCGGGTAGCAGGCGAGCAGCGTGCCGTCGTTGCACCCGATGTCGAGGACGCGCGCGCCGGGGCGGCCGGCGACCTCGACGACCTCGCGCGCGATGCCGGCGAGATGCGATCGCATCGTCTGGTTGGTCCCGGACCGGTACCAGTAGGCGGCGTAGAGGACGTCGGGCGGCGTCGTGTGCTCGAGCTGGAGCAGACCGCACGCGCGCTCGTCCCTGGCGGTGTCGCAGCGAACGACGCTCAGCGGCACGCGCCGCGCGGGGGGAAGCTCCTTGCCGGGTTTGACGAACGAGCCTTGCAGGTGCTGCTCGCCGAGGTCGATGGCCCTCGCGAGGGCCTGGTTCCCGCATACGCGGCAGGTCTTACGATGAACGAGATGCATGGCCCTCTGCGGGTGCGACGGCGGGGACACGTCTTCGGGTGCCGAGGACAGCGTCCACGATGCGATGCAGCTTCTTCTCGAAATTCGGGTACGCGAACGACTCGAGGGCAGGGGGAACGGCGCGGGGCAGGCGGACGGCCTGGACGATCGCGTCGCGGAGCTGCGCCGGCTCGAACGGGTCGACCTGGCGCGCGAGCAAGCTCCCCTCGTTCGCAGACTCGTCGTTCGGCTCGGGGCGGGGGCCGACGACGGGGATGCCGCAGGCCATCGCCTCGAGGAAGACGAAGCGCAGCGGGTAACGATCGAAATCGGTGCTGCGTCCCGCCATCACGAAGGCGTCGGCCAGGCGATAGTAGTCGGCCTTCCGCTCCTCGGGGACGAGGCCCGTGAACACGACGCAGTCGTCGACGCCGAGCGCGCGCGCCTTCTCCCGGAGTCGCGGCACGTCGTAGCCGTCCCCCGCGATGACGTACGCGACGTTCTGGATGGCTCGCCTCACGTCGGACAGGACCTCGAGCACCTCGTCGAAGCCCTTGTTGGTCTCCTCGACGCGGCCCATGGTAAGGACGGTGGTCTTGCCCTCGAGCCCGAACCGACGGACGAGGTCCGGGGCTTTGGGTCCGACGCCATACCGCCCGAGGTGAATCGGGTTGTGGAGCAAGAACTTCGGCACGTGCGCGGCCCCGCTCCAGCCGACCAGGCGCGTCGTCGTGTGGTCGCGGATCGAGACGATCGCGTCGACGTAGCGCACGAGCAAGTTGACGATCCGCTTCCCCGTCGGCTTCGCCGCCTCGATCCCGTAGACGAAGAGTACGAGCGGGGCGCGCAGCGCGCGCGACGCGCCCAGCGCGACCGGGAGCAGATGGATGTGCGTGCAGATGACCAGGTCGACGGGGCCCGCCCGATACGCCGCCTTCGCGACCTCGCGGACGTAGGCCCACCGCCCGTCTACACTCGCCGTCACCCACTCGAGTCGCTCGGGAACACCCTCCGGGGCGAAGCGCATGACACGCGGAACGGCGACGATCGACGGCATCGACGGATGGGCACACAGCGCCGTCAGCATGTCTCGCGTGTACTGCGCGATCCCGCCGTGGCCACCGAAGCCGTCCGTCGCAACGGTCAGAACCTTCATGATCGGGGGAGTGACGGGGACCTGCTCCCCCGTCCAGCTCCGTGAGGGAGGCAATGCTCCCTCTCTCCTTCGATGCTCGTCAAGGCTTGTCATTCGCGCGCCTGTCCCGCGTCACACGCGAAGAGCTCGAGCAGCAGGTCCTCGAAGGACGTGCGCGGCGACCAGCCGAGCGACTGAAGGCACCGGCTGTCGCCGATGAGCGACGGGAGGTCGTTCGGCCGCCGGAGGGACGCGTCGAAGCGAATGCTCGCGTCCGGATCGAGGCCGGCGATGCGGCACGCCAGCCGCGCGACCTCGGCGATGCTGTGCCCGCGACCCGAGGCGCACACGTAGTCGCCGGCGCGCGCGCCGAGCGCGAGGGTCTTGGCCGCCTCGGCGACGTCCCGGGCGTGGCAGAAGTCGCGCACCGCGTCGCCATTGCCGAGGACGATGTGCTCGGCCTTCCCGGCGGCCACCGCGGCGGCCGAGCGAACGATCTTGCGCAGGACGAAGTTGGGTCTGCGGCGCGGCGACTCGGCCAGGTAGAGGATCAGGTTACTCGCTGCGGTGCCGTGGGTTTCGCGAGCGAGCCGCACCGCCAAATGGGCCGCTGCCTTCGCGATGCCGTAGGGCGACACGGGGGCGATCGGCGTCGACTCGTCCTGCACCGGCGATGGCGCGCGGCCAAAGATCTCCGCGGAGCTCGCGTGAACGAGGCGCAGCCCCGGCACGCGGGCCACCGCATATGCGAGGGCGACGCCAGCCCGCCCGTTGAGGTCGAACGTGCGCATGGGCTCCTCCCACGACTGCACCATGCTGGTGACCGACGCGAGGTGCACGACGGCGGCGAGCGGCCCGTTCTCGCCGAGCAGCGTTGGAAGATCCGACGGGTCGAGCGAGCCGCGCGCGCGCTCGACCCCGGCGGGCAAGGGCGCGTCGGCCCTCGAGCCCAGACCGACCACGGCGTGCCCCTCGGCCGAGAGGGACTCCGCGAGATAAGACCCTACCTGACCGGCCACCCCGGTCACGAGCACCCGCGCCATCGCTGCCGAGCGCCATACCCTCTGCGGGCGATCGCCTCAAGCCGCGCAGGCGACTCCCTCGACATCGCACCGGGTGCGGGCTAGTGACGGGGCGAGCGGCAGGTCCCCCGATGAGCAAGTCCTCGAGCTCCCGCTGGCTCGCGATTGGCGTCTGGCTCCTGCTCTTCGTGGTCAACCCCGGTCGCAACGAGACCGTCGACGTCGAAATCCGCAGGATCGTCGCGCGTCAGCTCTGGACCACCGGCGGCGTCGCGGTCGCCTCGCAGATCGACGGCTACACGGCCTGGGTGAAGGCCGGGCCTGATCGCTGGGTGGCTCCGTACGGCATCGGGCAGAGCCTCCTCCTCGTGCCATTCGACATGATGGGCGCCGCGGTCGAGCGCTTCGCCCCCGTCCCGACGGTTCGGCAGGCGACGCAGACACCCGGGGCCTCGCACCTCGAGCCGGACGCCGAGCGACGCCTCGTCGGGTGGCTGCCGATCGGCCTCGGGATGCTCCCGCTGCTCGGCCTGGCCTACTGGTTCGCGCTGCGCGCCCTGCTCGAAGAGTGGGGGTTCGCGCGCCCCTGGCCGACCTTGGGCGCCCTCGCGCTGTTCGGCGGCACCATCGCGTTCCACTATGCGGGCCAGGCGCAGGAGGAGACGCTCATCGCGACGTGCTTGACGCTCGCGACGCTCTTTGCGCTGCGCTTGCGCCGTCGTCCGACCTGGAGCGACGCCGTCCTGACGGGCCTCTTCGCCGGCTGCTGCATCTTGACGCGCCCCGTCTCGGTATTCGGCT
>DATGJA010000422.1:0-11593 GCA_035295445.1 Polyangiaceae bacterium
ACGGCGACCATCTTCGTCGAGTATTTGCAAGAGCTCACGGTCCTTGATCCCGACGTCGAAGAAGATCGGCGGATTGCGACGGCCCTCATGCACGGTCTCGCCACCGACACCGACGATTTCATGCTCGCTCGAGCCGCTGATTTCCGCGCCGCAAGCCAGATCGCAGAGGTGTGTGATCGCGACCTACTCCAGGATCTCTCCCGCCGCCTCATCGCGCCGACGGCCATGGACGTCATCGCACGCGCTCTCCAAGCGCTCGTCGTGAGGCGAAACTTCGCGATGGCGGGCGTTGGATTCGTGAGCGAAGCGGAGCGCGACACCGTCGCCCAAGCCGCCGACTTCCTCGTCCGACGGGAGGACATCGACACTTGCGTCGTCTACGGCGTCGTCGGGGACAAGTACATCGAGGGCTCCCTTCGTACGCACTCGCCCAGCGTCGATCCCCCGGCGTGGCTCGAACAAGCCTTCGGCATCGACGAGAAGGGCCGCCCCTACGGCGGTGGCCGGCGTGACAAGGGCGGGTTCCGGATTCCGATCGGGTTTCTGGGCCGGGTAACGGACCGGGTTCAGCTGTGGCAGCTCGTCGAGCACGCAGTTCGAACGGCCCTCCTGCGCCAATCGGGGGAGGAGCCGACCCCCGGCGTCCTCGTCCCGCCGGTCACCGCTTCGTAGACGACGCTACCGCGATGCGCGCGCCGTGAGGAGCACGTCGGCCATGAAGTGCACGAGCGCGAGCTCGTCACCGAGACCGGTCTGCTCCATCTCCACGTGTTCGATCGCATGACTCACGAGTACGTCGCGTAGGTCGGCGGGCGGCGTGTCGTGGGCGAGCCACAGGGTCTCGCTGGGCGGGATCACGGTGTCGCCGGCCCCGTGCAGGAGGAATACGGGAACGCGCAATCGCGCGAGGTGAGCGCTCGGGGACACGGCTGCGAACTCCGTTTCGAGGCGCGCCACTTCGGCGCTCAGCTCCGGAGCCAGCGCCTGGACGTCGTGGGCGAAAACGCGACCGATCGTCGCGGCGCCTGCCGGCGACAGCCCTGCGGCGCGCGCGCGGGCCGCGTCGAAATCCTCGTGCAACCAGAGACGCAACGCCTCGCGCGCCGACGGAACGTCAGCCGGCGAGAAGAAATCCTCCGCGTGGGAGCCCACCAGGACCACGGGCCCGTAGTCGTGGGGACGTAGCCGCAAGGTCGATCCGTCCGGACGCGGAGACTCGCCTCGGACGAAGAACTCGAAGACGCGGCCGAGGTCGTCGTGGGCACCCACTGCGACCACGAACGCGAAGAGCCGCTCGAACCTCGGATCGGCGGCCGCGACGAGCGACAAGCCGCCACCGAAGCTGAAGCCGAGGATCCCCACCCGATGGCCGCCGAGCCGGACGGAGAGAGCGCGGGCGGCGGCGCCGATCGTCTCGACGGACTGCGGATCGATCGTGTACTCACAGAGCTCCCGAACCTCGGGCGTCAGCACGCGAATCCCGCTCTGCGCCAGGCTATGGGCGAAGCGAGTCAACCTCGGCTCGTCGATTCCCCGGTAGTGGACGCCGTGCACGACCACCACGCCGGGCGCCTGGGCATCGTCCAGCGGCACGTATTCGCGCGCGCGGAGCGCGCCTATCGTCGCGTCGCGCTCCTCCACGGGGTGTGCGCCGATGCTGCCCGCCCAGCCCGGAGCGTCCGGGTGCGCCACACGCGTGAGGAGCGCGGCCGCGCGAACGTGGGCCGCCGCGGGCGCCCAGAAGGCCGCCACCGACACGAGCGCCGCGATCGCGGCGAGATGCCTGCGCCGGCGCCCGCGTGCTTGCGCGACCCTGCGCGGTTCTTCGCTGGGGGAGGCGAACATCTGCGCTCCAGGGTAGCCTCACGAGGTCATCCTGACCGAACACTCGTCGATCGCCGAAGGCGCGCGCCGCCCCTTGCGCATCGCGTTCTTCGGCTTGCCGCTCGCGGCGGTGCTCTTGGTGAGCGACGGACACCGTCTCGTCTACGCGGCGGCGTGCCGGAAGGCCCCCGGCCTCCGACGTTTGCAGGCCAAGCTCCGGCCGAACGACGTACACCTGCGGCCCGACGTCTCCGATCCGCGCACGGCGCGACAGGTCGCCGACGCCAGGCCGGATCTGCTCGTCAGCTGGTTCTGGACCACGCGCCTGCCCGACGCGATCCTGCGCATCGCACCTGCGGTGGGCGTGCACCCCTCGCTTCTGCCTCGACACCGCGGGCCCGACCCCTACTTCTGGGCCATCGACTCGGGCGACGAGGTCACTGGGGTGACCGCGCACGTCCTCGACGGACAGTACGACACCGGGGCGGTCCTCCTGCAGCGCGAGCTGCGCATTGATCCGACCTGGAACGCGTGGAATCTCGCGCGCGCGCTCGATCGCCCGGGCCTGGGCCTGCTACGTGAAGTGGTTCGTGCTCACGCGGTGGGCCGCGTCCCCCCCGCGGTCGCTCAGGACGACTCCGCCGCAACCGTCGCGCCGGAGCCGCTCGACGACGACCTCGCCATCCGGTGGTCTTGGACGGCGGCGCGCATCGAGCGTCGTGTTCGCGCGGCCGCCCCATGGCCGGGCGCGTGGACCGAAATCGGAAATCGCATTGTGACGCTGCTCCACGTGCGGCCCACGCGCCTCTACCCACGGACGCTCGAGCCTGCCGAGGCTGCCGTGCGCGAGGACGGCGTCGCGGTGATCCGGACCCGAGATGCCGCCGTCGAGCTTCTCGCGGGTCGCATCGACGACGACGCCGGCGCCCCGGGACCGCACCGGGTCGAGGAGCACCTGGACGCGCGGGGGCTCGCCCGGTGGATCGTGCTGGCGAGAAAGGCCAGCAGCCATCCTTGACGTTTTTCCCGTTGCATCGATCGGCCGGCTACGATTCGATCGACGTAGAAGGAGAAGGCAACCGTGTCCGACGTCGTCACTCTCGCGCGCAATGCGCGGGAACTGCTCGCAAGGGGCCTCAACGCCCTCCAGGGCGACCCCCATGTGCCCGGGCATTTGCTGGACCTCGCGGCCCCCATCGCGCAGGCCATGGGAGCCCTCCACAACATCGAGCGCACAGGCGGTGCGCAAACCGTCCCGAGCGCCCAGGCCGCCCTCTCGAACGTCCAGACGGCGCTTGCACAGCTCCAGGCACAACCCCCGAGGCAGCCCGCCGTCGCCGCGGCGCTCGAGGCCGTTGCTGCGGCGCTCGGCGCGGTCCACACCCTCCTCCGATCCGCGCAGACCCCGGCGCCGGCCGCTCAGGCCCCCGTCGCTCAAGCTCCGGTTGCGTCCAGGGCCCCCTACCCGCAACCTGCGGCGCAGCAACTGCCCGCCGCCCCAGCCTACGCTCCGACTGCACAACAACCCGCTCGGCAGGCCCCTCGACCGGCCGCGGGGTCCGCGTACGCGCAGGCACCGCAGGCACCCGCAGCCCAACCCGCGGCGCAGGGCGCATCGCCCGGAGGAGAGTCAGTGACCGCCGAGCTCGGTGCGCACAGCCCGACGAACTTCTACAAGGGCCTTTCGGGAAATGACATCATCGATCATGGGGGCTTGTTCGTTTCGACCTACAAACTGCCCAAGATCGGGGCGCCGGTCCGCCTCCGTGTGTCGTTGCCCGGGGGCTACGAGTTCGAAGCCAATGCCGTCGTCCGATGGCGCCGCGAGCCGAGCGACGCGGGGAACGACGCGCCCCCTGGGTTCGGCGCGCAATTCACGGAGATCGCTCCAGAGGCGCGCCAGCTCGTGTACCGGTACGTCCGAAACCGCGAGCCGCTCTTCCACGACGACTTGTGAGAGGCGCGACTGAGTCGGAAAGTGAACGTCTTCGGGGAGAGTCTTCGCCCAAGACCTTCGTCGTGCAAGCGACCATGAGCGTTTTTTGGGCGCGTCTCGACGACCGCACCCATTCGAGCGCTTCCTGCCGGTAGCGGATCGACCCCGAGAAAAACCGCTCTAGACTGACGCCGCTTGCCCCGTCGCCCAGGTCTTGACCGCGCCCCGGCGCAACGCGAGAGGCATCGTCTTGGGCTCGTCTTCGCGATCGTCGCTGCCGTCGTCACGTGGCCGGCGGCCGGCCGCGCGGCGAATGATCCTAAGCTTCTCTGGAAGAGCCTCGAGACCAAGCACTTTCGGATTTCCTACTACTCGACCGAGGACGAAGTGGCGCAGCACATCGCCACGCTCGCAGAGGCCATCTACGGTCGCCTCGTCCCCGCCGTCGGCTGGTCGCCGAGCGAGATCACTGAAATCATCCTGACGGATCAAACGGACAGCGCCAACGGTTCGGCGGTCGCGACGCCGTACAACCAAGTCCGCCTGAACGTCACCGCGCCCGACGACATGTCGCCGCTGGGCGACGTCGACGACTGGTACCTCGAGCTCGTCACGCACGAGTACACGCACATCGTCCACACCGATCACATCGAAGGCCTCCCGGCGCTCGTCAACAAGATCCTGGGCAAGACCCTGGCGCCGAATCAGATCCAGCCCCGCTGGCTGCTCGAAGGCCTCGCGGTATTCGAAGAGAGCGCGAGGACCAGCGGCGGACGCCTGCGATCGTCGATGTGGAACATGTTCATGCGCGCCGACGTGCTGGAGGGGAACGTGGCGCCGCTCGACGTCTTCTCGAACACGCCCCGGCGCTGGCCACAAGGCAACATCTGGTACCTGTATGGCTCCTTCTTCTTGCAGTGGATCGCCGAGACCTACGGGGAACAGGCGATCCGCTCGATGATTGACGACTACAGCCGACAGCTCATCCCGTTCGGGATGAACCGCTCGATTCGGCGGGTCACGGGGCGCACGTTCGAGGAGCTGATGCCCGCTTGGATCGACTCGCTGCGCCGCTCGTTCGGCGCGCAGATCGAGGCGGCGAAGGCGCGGGGGTTGAGGGAGGGGACCCGCCTGACCCACACCGGCAACACGGTCCAACACCCGCGGTGGATCCCGTCGAACGCGTGGGCCGAACACGCCGGCGACATCGCCTACTATGGCGACGACGGCCACACGACGCCTGGCCTGTGGGGCCTGCCGGTCGTGCGCGACGACCTCGGACGGGTCGTGGGGGCGCGCGAACGGGATCGTGAGCTTCTCATCCGTACGAACGGCGTCGGGGGATTCGGATGGATGCCGGACGGCGCCGCCGTCTTCAGCTCGGGCGACGTCTTCAACAACCTCTTCCTATTCGACGATCTGTTCGAGCTCCCGGCGCACGTGAAGAGCCCTGGCGGGCTGGAAGGCCTCCGGGAGCGATGGACGAACGGCTGGCGAGCCATCGACCCGACGGTCTCACCCGACGGTCGGCGGGTGGTGTTCGTGACGAACCACCGGGGCACCAGCTATCTGATGATGGCCGACGTCGAGCCCGGGCAGCGGGTCGGGCGACATCGGGTGAACAACGTCCGGCCGCTCGTCCGAAGCGCCTCCTTCGACCAGGCGTTCACGCCACGCTGGGCACCCGACGGTCGTCACGTCGCGTACAGCGCGTGGCTTCGCGGAGGGTGGCGAGACGTCCGCATCGTGGACACGGTGGACGGCTCGTGGGTCGACGTCACCCACGACCGCGCCATCGACGGCGACCCCGCCTTCTCGGCCGACGGACGGTGGCTCTACTTCCATTCGGATCGCACGGGAATCACGAACGTCTACGCGTACGAGGTCGCGACGGGGCGCCTCAGGCAGGTCACCAACGTGGTGAACGGCGCGTACCAGCCCGAGCCTTCGCCCGACGGCAAGTCGCTCGCGTACGTGGGGTACACGCACGAGGGGTTCGACCTGTTCGTCATCCCCCTGGACGAGTCGCAATGGCTGGACGCGCTGCCCTACGAGGAGGCCCGGCCGCTTCCGCCGCCGGAGCCGCCCCCCGCCGCCGCCCGCGTCCGTCCCTACAACCCCCTCTTGACGATGCAACCGCGCGCCTACTCCGTCCAGATTACCAAGGGGTACTTCGGCCAGGAGGACGTCGTCTCGGTGAGCGGAAGCGACATCGCCGGGCTTCACTCGGTGGACGCGAGCCTCACCACCGAGTGGCACCACCCTGATTTCCAAGGCAGCCTGTCGTACACGTACGGGCGCCTCCCTTTCGACATGAGCGCGAGCGTATTTCGCCAGATTGCGCCGCAGAACAGCCTCAAGCTCGGCAACAACACCATCCCTTGGGTCGCCGAGACCGTGGGCGCCTCGACGGGCATCTTCTATTCGATGCCGCGCGCCTTCGACGGCCAATCGTTCAGCCTGACCTACACGTTCGAGCGCGTCGGCGGCCAGCTTCCGCTCACGCCGGCGCTGCTCAATCCGTACGACACCCCGAGCATCCCGACGCTCGGCGCGGTGGGGAGCGTGCACCTCGGCTGGGACTATTCGAACGCGCAATCCTATCTGTGGAGCGTCGGCAACGAGCGGGGGTTCAGCGTGGGGGCGACGGTCGACATATCCGATCCGATCCTGGCGAGCGACTTCACCGGCTACGCCGCGACGTTCAACTTCCAGACGTTCCTGCAAATGCCGTGGCTGCGACACCACGTCCTGGGCCTCCACGCAGGGGGCGGCGCGAGCGGGGGCAACAACGGCGAGCACGGGGCGTTCTACGTCGGTAGCTTTCTCGACCTGAACGTCGTGGACATCGTGAGGAACACGCTCATCCAGGGCGGCGTGCAGCTTCGCGGCTACCCCGTACCCGAGGAGGTGGGTCACTACTACGGTCTCTTCAACGCCGAATACCGCTTTCCCATCCTCAACGTGGATCGCGGCCTGTCGACGCTACCGTTCTTCGTCGACCGGATCGCGGGGGCGGCCTTCGTCGACTACGGGAGCGCATTCGACGACCCCCGGACGGCGGAGTTCAAGACCGGGGTGGGGGGCGAGCTTTGGTTCGATCTGACGCTTGGTTACATCCTGAACTTCACCTTCCGCGCAGGCTATGCCCGAGGCCTCGCGAGCGGCGGGATCGACGACACCTATTTCGTCGCGGCGGTCCCGTTCTGAAAACGGTGGCCGCCGCGAACCCGCGAAGAACTTGCCCCACGCGCGTTGGAAGTGCTCTGCGATGAACATGCGCTCCTTCCTGATCGTCGCGCTGATCGCAGCGGCCTGGTTGCCGGGTTGCCCGGCCCCGCCGAGCGCGCTCGCACGCGCACAAGAGGCCGCGCAGGAGTTCAACCTGGACGCCCGCTTCGGTCGCATCGAGATGGCCTTGGACCGTGTTGCCCCGGCCGCGCGAGACGAGTTCGCGGCGCATCACAAGGCGTGGGGGACAGCCGTAAGGGTAGCGGACATCGAACTCGCCGGCATGCATGCCCACGGCGAGCACGAGGTCGAGGTCATCGTCCGAGTGGCGTGGTACCGCCCGGATCAGCAAGACCTCCGCTCGACGACCCTTAGGCAGAGCTGGCGCGACAAAGATGGCTGGCAGCTCGTCGCCGAGCAGCGCTTGGAGGGCGACGTCGGGTTGCTCGGAGAAGCGGTGGTCTTCGAGCGTCCGGCACAGGCCGCCCCTCCGGCGCAGTTTCCCACCATTCGATTGGGAAACGCGGTCGAGTGAGCTGCGTGGTCAGTCCGCGGGCGCCGCCGAAGGCGCCGGCGGCGGCGTCGCTGCAGCGGCCTTCTTCTTGGGCGTGGAGGCCTTCTTCGTGCCCGGGCCGGCGGCGGCCTTTCGCTCGGCGGCTTGCCGCTTGAGCCTTGCCTTCTTCTTCACTTGCGCCTTGCGGCGCTTCATCTTCATCGAGTTGCGACTGTCGTGCTTTCCCACGGCGCGCACCATCCCACCCCTGCGCTCGCCGCGTCAAGCGGCCGCTATCCGTCCGGCCCCCGCGCTCGAGTCGTTGAGCCATGTCGCGCGCCCTTGGGCGGCGACGGGCTATCTCAGCCGGTGCCTTCGGCGGCAGCGGCTTCTCGCCCGCGCACCTCGAGACGATAGCGGCTGTTGATGGTCTCGATGTAGAAGACTTCGCGCCCCGCGATCCGCAAGACGCGCTTCACGGGAGTGGTAACGTACTCGTGCATCCCGTCCGGGAACTCGATGACGACCACGGAGCCCTTGCGCGGCGCCCGCACGAGCCGTCCACCCACAGCCCTCGCGCCCCGTCCGAGCTTGCGCAACACCACGTCCACGAAAATAAATCTAGCATCGTCTCCCCGGGCGTCTACTGCGCCCGAGCCGCCCCGCGCTCTTTTAGGCGCCCACGTGCACTCCTTTGACCCCCCCCTGGTGCCCCTATCGGGCTGCCCTATCGGCCCCCCTCGCGGCACGCCGCTCGCGCCGCTCGAGCCAACGGAGCGCCCAACCGGCGGCCTGGCCCCCGAAGCAGACCCCGGGCCGCGTTCGCCACCGACCGCAAGCTCACGGAATCAACTCGGAAAGCGGACGGGCCAGCGCGGCCCCGCCGGAGGCGCAGCTCTTGCTTGGCGGTAAGGTGAACGGCGCGCTGGACCCTTGATGGCCACGATGTACCCGCCCGCAGACCCCTCCCGACCCGGCTTCGAACCGGACTTTCGCGGCCACGGACAGGGCCGCGCAGGCTGGATCGAGGTCGTGTGCGGCTCGATGTTCAGCGGCAAGACCGAAGAGCTCTTGCGCCGATTGAAGCGTGCCCGCCTGGCGCGACAGCGCGTGCTCCTCTTCAAGCCCCGCCTCGACAACCGCTTCGACGAGCTCCGGGTCGTTTCTCACGAGGGGCTTCGAGCGGACGCCTTCGCGGTCGCCACGGCTGCAGAGCTCCTCACGCAGGTATCGGCAGAGGCGGCCGTCGTGGGCATCGACGAGGTTCAGTTCTTCGACGACGCGATCGTCGACGCCGCAGAGTCGCTCGCCGCGCGTGGCGTCCGCGTCGTCGTCGCCGGTCTCGATCAGGATTGGCGCGGCAAACCCTTTGGGCCGGTCCCTGCGCTCATGGCCGTCGCGGAGTACGTCACCAAGCTGCACGCTGTCTGCGCGCGCTGCGGCGGCCCTGCGACGCGATCCCAGCGGCTCGTCGCCGCGACGGGCCAGCTCTTCGTCGGGGGAAGCTCGGACTACGAGGCGAGGTGCCGTTCGTGTTTCGAGCAGCAGGAGGGGGCTTGATCTAGGGTGTGCCGCCCTTGGCGACGCACGCGAGGGCCCACGTCTGCGCCTCCTTCGGGTGTCCGAGCGCCTTGAGCTGGCGCGCCTTCTGACACTCGGGCCCGTCGTATTTCGGCCCGGGGGGTTGCGGCGGAGGTTGCGGGGGCGGCTGGGGAGGTTGTGGCTGCGGACCCGGACCTGGGCCAGGACCTGGCCCGGGGTTATTGTGAGGCTGGGGATGGGGCTGCGGCTTGCCGCCACCGGCCGCGCCGCCCGCGCCCCCGGCTCCGTTCAAGGGCGGGACGTCGCCGGATCCGGGCTCGCCCGGGACCGGTGTATCCGCTGGGCCGCTGGCGGTGGTCGCGGCGCTGAGCGACGTCGCGGGGGGGACGGTCGTGGACCCGTTGTCGAAGACGACCTCATTTCCCCCGTGGCTTGACCCTTTCACGGCGAAGATGATCGCGCCGACGCTGAGGAGCCCAATGAGGCCCGCCGCGGCGAGGAGCACGCCGCGGCCCGAACCTCGCGACTCACGTGGGGGCGCCTGCGGGATGCCGGCAGGCGTAGGAAAGGAGACGTTGCCACCCGCCGGGGTGTAGCCCTGCACGGGAGCCGCCGCGGTGGGTGGCCGGGCGCCCGCCGCGAAGGCAGCTCCGACGTCGAGGGGCGTGCCGACCTCGGTGCGCTGACGTCCCGCGTCGGCCGGCGCGGCTTGGCCCACGAAAGCGTCGATGAACTCCTTGACGGTCTGAAAGCGCTCCGCCGGCGACTTCGCGAGCGCACGCCGAATCGCGCTGCGCATCGGCTCCGGAGCCCGCATCCCCTCGGCCAAGGACTCGATCGGGATGGGGGCCTGCGTCATGTGCTGCGTAGCCCATTCGAAGGCGGTCGTCGCGTTGAAGGGCAGCTTCCCGGTCAGCATCTCGTACGCCATGATCGCGAGCGAATAGATGTCGCTGCGGGCGTCGATGGGCTGCCCCGTGAACTGCTCCGGGCTCATGTACGGGGGCGTGCCCAGCACCATCCCCTGCTGCGTGAGCTTTTGCTCCTGCTTGTCTTCCTCGCGCGAGCGCTTGGCTATCCCGAAGTCCAGGACCTTCACGAAGTCCTTGCGGCCGGCTCGCTCGACGAGCACCACGTTGTCCGGCTTCAGATCGCGGTGCACGATCCCGCGCCCGTGCGCCTCTTCGAGTGAGCCGCACACTTGCTGCAGGATGTTGGCGCACCGTTCCGGGCTCATGGCGCCCTGCTTCTCGAGCGTGTCGGCGAGGCTTGTCCCCTGGAGGAACTCCATCACGATGTAGAGGATTCCGTCCGCCGTCGCGCCGAAGTCGTAGACCTGGATGGTGTTCGGGTGTTCGAGCTCGGCGATGGTGCCGACCTCGCGCTCGAAGCGCGCCTTGATCTTCGGGTCGCGAGACAGGTGCGGGTGGAGCGTCTTGACGGCCACCTTGCGTTTGGTGGTGCCCAGCTGCTGCTCGCCCTCGTAAACGGCGCCCATCCCACCCTCGCCGAGCAGGCGCACGACGCGGTACTTGCCCCCGAGGACTTGACCCAACATCGGGTCGGGCGCTTGCGCATCGTTCGACGACAACACGGTGCCGCAGGACGGGCAGAAGCGCGGGGAGTCTTCGAGGTTGGCCTGGCAAGTCGGACATTGCATGACGGGATGCCTGGATCGTCGCACAAATTGCGGCGTGAGGGCACGCCGGCGGTCATCCCCCAGCGGGTGCCCGCCCGAGGTCGGAATCGGGCGCGCCGCCGTCCTGCGGCGTCACGCCGCTCGCGGCCGCTTCGGCCGGCGGCCAAACGAGGGCCCAGCGGCGCTGGGTCGCTCGATCGACGAGGTAGAGGCGCGTGCCCCGCAGCGTAGCTGGGAAGAAGACGCCGACGCGGGTGCGAAGCTTTCGGGTGATCGGGGGGAGCGCGTTCCAACCGGCGTCGAGTGGCTCGGGCGGACCGAGGAGCGGGAAATCGAACCGGACGCGCTCGATCATCGCGGGCCCCTCGTAAAGCTCGAGGGCGAAACGTCCCATCACCCGCGGGGTGGGCTGAGGCGCCGCGAGCTCGACCTTTCTCTGGCCGAGCAGCCACACGTCCCCGCTGTCCCAACGGAGGTCGAAGATCCACTGTCCGCGCTCGACAAGGGGCGCAGGGTCAGGCGGCGTGCGCGTGATCGCGACATCGGGCGCCGAGGGAACGCCCGCATCGAGCACCCGGCTCGCGTCGATGAGGCGACGCGGTTCCCCCGCCAGCGCCGAAACGCCGAGGCCCACCGAAGCGAGCACGATGCCTAAGAGGACGCGAGATCGCAAGACGCGCAAACCTGCCATGCCGCGGAGTCTCCGCCAAGCGCGGACCAGAGGTCCTCCAACGCCGCAGGGATCGGCGCGACGAGCGGGACGGCGTCCCCACGCGCGTCCGGCACGACGACGCGTGCGGCGTGGAGCGCGACCCGCCCTGGCTCGACGACCCGTCCGCCGGCAAGAGTGACGCGAGCGGGCCCGCCGTACGCCCGGTCGCCGACGAGCGGTGCTCCGGCGTGCGCCGCATGCACGCGCAGCTGATGG
>DATGJA010000423.1:0-3444 GCA_035295445.1 Polyangiaceae bacterium
CATCGACGTCGAGCGCGAGGCGCAGCTCGGAGGCAGCATCCACACGAAGGGGGTGGCCATCCTGCGGGGCTACCTCGCCCGCATGTTCGGGCAGGAGCGCCCCCTCAGCCTGCGCGCGCAGCTCGCGTTCGAGCAGAGCTACGGCGAGATCGACGGCGACAGCGCGAGCTCGAGCGAGCTGTTCGCCGTGCTGAGCGCCCTGGCCGACGTGGGCATCGATCAGGGCGTCGCCGTCACCGGGAGCGTGAATCAGCTGGGCGAGATGCAGGCCATCGGCGGCGTATGCGCGAAGATCGAGGGGTTCTTCGACCTTTGCCGCGCGCGGGGACTGACGGGGAGCCAGGGCGTGCTCATCCCGCGAGCGAACCGCCCGCACATCGTCCTGCGCGAGGACGTCGCGCACGCGATCGAGGGCGGGCAGTTTCACCTTTACTCGATCGACCACGCGGCGGAGGGCATCGAGATCCTCACGGGCCTGCCGGCCGGCGAGCGAGACGAGGGCGGACGCTTTCCCGCTTCCAGCGTCTTCGGGCGGGTCGAGCGGCGAATCATCGAGATCGCAGAGCGGCTTCGGGAGGCCGAGGGCCACCCGACGCACGAGGCGGTCGAGGTGCTCGAGGAGTCGTCGACGGCCGAGGGGCTCGAGAAGAGCAGCGCGCGCAAACGTTCGTCGCGCGATCGCCGGGACGGCTCGACCAAGCGCGTCCGGCCGGCTAGATAAACCTCGTGGTCGACTGGGCGCCGCTTCTTCGTCCCGAGCTGGCGGAGCTGTCCGCCTACAAGACGGCCGACGCTCCCGGCGCGCGCGTCCGTCTGGATGCCAACGAGGCTCCCGCGAGCACATCGACGGCGGTGCGCGACGCCGTTCTGCGCGCGGTCGAGCGGACCGCTCTCGAGCGCTACCCGGACGGTCGCATGCGCGAGCTTCGCGACCGCATCGCGCAACGCACCGGGGCGCGCCCCGACGAGCTGCTCGTCGGCACCGGTTCGGACGAGGTCATCGCGATCCTCCTCACGGCGCTCGCGCGGCCTCGCGAGCGGGCGCCGCGCGCGGCCGTCCTCGCTCCCACGCCGACGTTCGTCATGTATCGCATCAACGCCCGCGCCCGAGGGATGCACCCGATCGAGGTCCCCCTCGACGTCCGCTGGGACCTCGACGTGGGCGCCATCAAGCGCGCGCTGGAGATGACGCGCCCCAACGTCGTCTTCATCGCCTCGCCGAACAACCCCACGTCCAACCGGGTGAGCGACGACCGTCTCGCCGCGGTCATCGAGGCGGCGCGCGACTCGCTCGTGGTGGTGGACGAGGCCTACGCCGACTTCGCTGGCGGGAGTGTTCGAGCCTGGCGCGAGCGCTACCCCTGGATGGCCGTGATGCGCACGCTGAGCAAGGTCGGGCTCGCGGCGCTTCGCATCGGGTGGCTCGAGGGGGACGAGGGGCTCGTCCGGGAGCTCGACAAGGTTCGCCAGCCGTACAACGTCAGCGCCACGAGCCAGGCTGCCGCCGCCGCGGTCCTCGCCGAAGCGTGGGACGACGTGAGTCGACAGGTGGCCGCGGTGGTTCGCGAGCGGGATCGCCTCGCATCGGCCCTGCGCGCGCTGCCCGGGGTGGACGTGCCGGAGAGCCACGCGAACTTTTTGTGGGTCGGGACGCCCGCGCCCGCCGCCCGGGTCTACGAGGGGCTCCTGGCGCGGGGCGTGCTGGTCAAGACCTTCCACGCCTCGGGTGGGCGGCTCGCCGACCGGCTGCGCGTCACGGTCGGCTCTCGGGACGACAACGACACGTTCCTCGACGCCTTCGATCGGGTCTTGAAAGAAACGGCCGGGTGAGGCGAGCGACGGGAGTTGCGGCGGCCGCGCTCGCGGTCCTGGGTTGCGGGGCGGCCCCCTCGGTCGAGCGGGCCTACGACGGACGGGTGATCGATGGGCGCTTCGTGCCGGCCGAGGCCTACGCCGCTTTCCTGCAAGGAGCGGTGGTGGAGGCGCAGGGCGACGTGGCCGGAGCGCTCGCGGCATACGAGACGGCGGCGCGCCTCGACCCGGCGGGGCCCGAAGCGTGGACGCGCGTGGGAGCCGTCCGCTGCACGGCAAGCGCCACGGATCGGCACGCCGATGAGGCGTTCGCGAGGGCCCTCGCGGCCGATCCGACGTACGCGAGGGCGTGGGAGGCCGAGGCGCGGTGCTCTCTCTCGCGCGGCAGGGCGTCCGAGGCGGCGGCGCAGGCCCGGCGCGCCGCGGAGCTCGATCCGTCGGCCGACGGCGCGAACGTCCTGCTCGTTCGCGCGGGCCTCTCGACCGATCCCGCGACCCGCGGGGCGCTGGTCGCGCTGACGATGACCGCGCGCGATCCGCTCGTCGCGTGGGACGCGCTTGCCGCCTGGGCGCAGGGGCACGCGGACGTGGCCCTCTACGCGCGCGCGCAGGCCGAGGCCGTGGCGTTCGAGCCCGCGCGCAGGGCGGCCGCCGAGCGCGCGGCGGAGGAGCTCGCGGGGTCCGGAGAGATCGGCGCGGGGAGAGTGCTCGCGGCCGCCGCGGCAGACGCCGGCGAAGGGCCGCTGCCCGCCGGCCCTCGATCGCTGGCGGCGCGCCTCGCCGTGGACGAGGCGATCGCTCGACGCGACCCGGGCCGGGTGCGCCGTCGGGCGACGCGCGCGCGGATCGGGCTGGAGGAGGCCGCAGGTCGGGCGCTCCTCGAGGGGGCCGACGAAGTGGCGCGCGATCTGGCTCGGGAGGTGGGTGCCTCCGACGCGGAGGCGACGGGCGCGAGCCTGGTCCTCGCGACGAGCGCAGGACGCGACGTCGTCGGGGCGGCCATCCTCGCCGGAAAGGAGCGCGGCATCCCCGCGTCGGGCGCCTCGTGGGTGGCCTTGGGCGCCGCGCTCGTTCGTCTGGTGGACCCCTCGGAGGCGCGCTCCATGCTCGCCGCGATCCCGCACGGCGAGATCCTCCCCGGCGACGACCCCGTCGTGCGCTCCGCTGTGCGTCTGGTCGCGATCGGCGCCGTCGCCCCCGACGTGCTGCCGCCCGACGGCATCGTCGAGCTCGCGGTGTTGCGGTCGCCCTCGACCTCGCGCCCGCGAGCCACGGAGGCGCTCGACGCGCGCCATCGCTACCTCGCCCTGGCCCTCGACGACCCTGGCAGCCGCGCGGCCCGGGAGCTCGCCGTGCGCTTCTCGGGGGTGGCCGCCCGAGACCCCGTCGCCGCCGCCGCGTCCGCCCTCGTGGCCCTCGCGGCCGGTGGCCCGATCGACCCCTCGACGCCGCGATGGCTGCTGGAACGCGATCCCACCGATCCACTCCTCGCCGCCGCCGCCCTGCGCCTGGCCGAGCGGATCGGTGATGCCGACGCGGCGGGACGCGCCCGAGCATCCCTCCAGGCCATCGCCGCCGGGAGCTGGTTCTAAATTCGTCTTAGTCTGCAGGCTCGAGCGAAGCGAGAGTTCG
>DATGJA010000424.1:0-13908 GCA_035295445.1 Polyangiaceae bacterium
GCAGGTCTCTTTCCACGGCACGGCGGCACTCCTCGCCGCCCAACCAGCCGTATGGCGGACCCGCCCGCCAGCACCTCAGCCCTTCCCTGACTGTCAGGGAAGAACCCGGTCTACTTTGTCTAGGAAGAACCCGGTCTGTACCCGTGGAAAGCGTGCCAGACGCGGGGCGTCACGCGAGCCAAATCCGGCGACGCGAAGACGCCAAGGATTGAGTTCGACCCCCGGCGGCTTGGCGCCTTGGCGACCTCTCAGTGTTTCTTCGCGAACGGATCGCCGACGTCGTCGATCCCGGAGAAGGCGGGGCCGCTCGCCGGCTTCGCGCCTCCGCCGGCCGCTCGGGGCGCAGGCCCGCCGCCGGACGCCGAATCGAGCGCAATCGACTGACGCGGGTTCGCCCCGTCGATCGTCACCGTCTTCGCCTTGAACCCCTTGCGCGACACGACGAGCGACGCGGTTTCGCCATCGGCCAGGTGCAGGGCGAGGGGCTGCGGCCCCAGGTCCTTGCCGTCCCGCGTGATCGTCGCATCGCCCGGAACCACGCTGACGAGGACCTCGCGCGCGACCGGCGTCGTGGCCGGGGGCGGCAGGAGCACGGCCGACGGCGGGGGCGGCGGAGGCGCCGCGACCGGAGCCACGGCCGTGATCGGGGGACGCGTCTGCGCGCCGCTGCTCGTCGTCCGGGCGATGACCACGACCCCCATGGCGGCCACCCCTGTTCCGACCGCCGCGATGACCGCGTAGAGCGGCCACCGTCGCACGGGCAGGGGCGGGGACGCCGGCACGGGCTCGGGCATCCCCGCGGAGCGGAAGTAGTCCGCCGGCACGTTGAAGCCCCCTGATCGCGCCATCATCTCCTGCACGGCGTCGGGCAAGAGGCCCTTCTCGAGCTTCTCGAGATCGACGGCGAGCTCCTCCATCGACCCGTAGCGGCCTTCGGGCTTCTTCGTCAGACACTTGAGGACGATCGCGTCGAGCCCGGGGGGGACGTCCACCTCCGGCACGAGCGCCCGGATGGGCACCGGCGCCTTGTACATGTGCTGGGTGAGGATCCCCATGAAGTTGTCGGCATCGAACGGCACCTTGCCGCTCGCCATCTCGTAGAGAATGACGCCGAGCGCGTAGACGTCCGTCCGGTGGTCGACGGTCGCCCCCGCCGCTTGCTCCGGGCTCATGTAGTGCGGCGTCCCGAAGACGCTCCCGGCCCGCGTCATCTTCTTGCTGCCGCCGCCGACCTTCGCGATCCCGAAGTCGAGCACCTTGACGAAGTCGCGCTCGTTGCCGCGCTTGACGAGCATGACGTTGTCCGGCTTGAGGTCGCGATGGATGATGCTGGCGGCGTGCGCCGCCGCAAGCCCCTGCGCGATCTGCTTCGCGATGTGACACAGGCGCGGGACGGGCACCGGACCCTTGGCGTCGGTCATGACGTCGGTGAGGCTCTTGCCGTCCAAGAACTCCATCACGAAGTACGTCGAGCCGTCGGGGAGCTGGCCGAAGTCGCTGATGTCGATGATGTGCGGGTTGCCGATCGCGCTCGCGGCGCGCGCCTCTTGGAGAAAGCGCTCGTTGAGCTCGTGATCCGTCGCCTTCTCGCCGCGCAGGATCTTGATGGCGACGCGCTTGTCGATCACCTTGTGCCGCGCCGCATAGACGACGCCCATTCCCCCCTCGCCCAGCAGCCGCTCGACGAGGTAGCGCCCGTCGATGGTCTTGCCGATGTACGGGTCCACGCGGGACGGCGGCGGCGTCGCCGATTCGATCGCGTCGAGCGACGACGGGGCTACCGTCGGGGCGTGCGGCAGGCTGGCGGCGAGCCCCCCTTCCGAGGAGGGCGCCTCAGGGCGCGGGGGCGACTTCGGGACAGGGGGCGGCACAGCGTCCTGGCTCAAGCAAGAAACGAACCTTTCATCATCATCCACCCAGATGGTGCTCGCCCGCTGAGGTTTTTTGGTCCTCCCACTTTGGGCGCCTTCGCAATTTTTTCATACAGGGCGACGCGTCGCGCGCCGGCGGGGCATGCTGGCACAGTCGCGGCGGAGCGCGGCCGGACGTGTTAGAGGCCCGCCGCAGAGGCATGGGATACCCAATCACGGTCGCGATCCGTTACCTGGCCTCCAAGAAGCGCAACATGATCTCGCTCGCCACGACGCTCGCCGTCGGCGGCGTGCTCCTCGGAGTCGCCGCGCTGACGATCGTCATGAGCGTCACCGGCGGCTTTCAGGAGCAGTTTCGAGAGAAGGTCCTCGGCGTCAATGCCCACGTGCTCGTCCTCAAGTACTCCATCGATTTTCGCGAGTACCGGGACGTCCTGCGCAAGGTCGAAGGGATCCGCGGCGTCGTCGGCGCGGCGCCGTTCGTCATCAACCCGATGATGGTCACCCACGGGGATCGCACCGCGACGGGCGTCCTCCTCAAGGGAGTCGACCCCGCGGAGATGCCGAAGGTGCTCGACCTTCCGAAGCACATCGTCGAGGGGAGCGTGGCGGGGCTGCGCCGCCCCGACGCGAAGCCTCCGGAGCGGGCGGTCGACCCGCTCCGCGACCGCCTCGACGCGCGCGACACGACGGATGGGGGTAGCGAGTCGCTGCTCGCCGTGATGCGGCGAGAAGTCGAGGACGAGCTTGCCCACGGGGACGCGGGCGCGGCGCCGAGCGGGTCCGCCTCGGAGCCCGAAGAGCCGGCCGCCCCGCCTCCCCCCCCCGTCGCGACGGCGAAGAAGGCCCGCGCGGAGCGCCCCGTCGTCGCGCCGCCGATTCCGGGAGCCCTCGCCGGCGACGTCACGCCGGCCGGGGGCTATAAGAGCACGCTGCCCGACGACGACTTCGTGCCCGAGGCCATCGACCCGGACCCGTGCAAGAACCCCGCGCAGGTCGCCAAGATGGCCGGCATCGTCGTCGGCAGGACGCTCGCCAAGCAGCTGGACGCGGGCCTCGGCGATTGTGTGCAGGTCACTTCGCCGCAGATCGGGATCGCCTTCGGCGCGGGCGCGCGCTCGCCCATCGCCAAGCAGTTCCGGGTCATCGCGATCTTCGAGGCGGGCTTCGACCAGTACGACTCGAAGCTCGTCTACACGGACCTCTACGAGGCTCAGGCGTTCTACGAGTACGGCGACAGCGTCACGGGCGTCGAGATGAAGGTCGACGACATCGACCGCGCGCACGACATCGCAAGACAGATCGACAAGATCTTGAACAACGGCGTCTACCACACGATGGACTGGCGCGAGCTCAACCATGGGCTTTTCACGGCGCTCTTGATTCAGCAAATCGGCATGAGCTTCGTCCTCGGCCTCATCATTCTCGTGGCGGCGTGCACCGTCATCGCCACCTTGATCATGGTGGTGCTCGAGAAGAAAAAGGAGATCGCGCTCCTCAAGGCCCTCGGCGCGAAGAACGACGCGATCCTCCGTACGTTCCTCTATCAAGGCGGGATCATCGGGCTGACGGGCACGGTCCTCGGCGTCGCCTTGGGATGGCTGTGCTGTCGATTCCTGCTTGCCTATAGTTTCCCGCTGGATCCGAAAGTTTATTTCATCTCGCACCTGCCCATCTCGATGCACCCGATCGAGTTCATCCTGCCGGCCGTCGTCGCCGTCATCATCTGCCTCGTGGCCACGGTCTTCCCCGCGGTCTACGCGGCGCATCTTCGCCCCGCGGACGGTCTGCGGGCCGAGTAGCAGCGCGGGTGCGTGGACGCCCGAAGAGCCAGTCGTGGCTCACCGTGCGACCATGGGCTGAACCTGGGGCGGACATGGGCTGGCCCCGCGTTGACCGTCCGTCCAAGAGGCTGATAAAAGGTGCCGGGGCACGCGCGGTGCCCTCGCGAAGAAAGGCATAGCCACGGATGCGCTGGCTCGTCGAGGTGACGTCGCTCGGCAAGGACGACAGAGAGTCGCTCCACGTCGAAGCCGAGACGTGGCAGAAGGCGCTCCAGGTAGCTCGAACGCAGCGCGGGGAATCCGGCCCCATGACCGGCTTCTCGGTCGAGCTCCTCGACGAGGGCTGCCGCGCGGTCGATCCAGGTTCGCGCCTTCGCTACGAAGTCCGACGCGCGGTCGTCACGGCGCCGCCACCCGCCGCTCCGGCGCCCGCGGCCGCCGCCGCCGCCCCTCACGCCGGACCTCCTCGCCCCGCCTCCCACGTCCCGTCGACGCTCCGTCGACCCGGGGGTCAGCCTGCAGCCTTGGCGGTGGGCGGAGGCGGCGCCGGCGGTGCGGCCGTCGCTGCGGTCACGGCCACCGAGTCGCCGCAGCCGCTCCGGCCGGAGATGGTCGTCAACGTCCCGTCCCAGATCGTCTTCAAACGCGAGCACGAGGCGAGCGACACGATGCCGCTCACCTATCGTGAGTACGTTTACGTGGTGCACCCTGGGACCACCGAGTCCGCGGCCGAGATGCTGCTCCAGACGCAGCTCGAGCTCGTGCAGACGTCGCTCGACCGGGTGCCCGCGGGCAAGCTCGTGAACCTCGCCGTGTTCGACGTCGCGTTCCAGGGCAAGCCCCCCGTCCCTCCCCTTGCCACGCTCACGTGGAAGGACTGGCGCGGCCCGGCGGTGGTCGGCTTCCCCCGACGGGGAGCGCAGCCGGCGTCCCCCCAAGCGCAAAGGGTGGCGCCCGCCGCGCCGCCACCGCCGCAAGTCTTCGCCCAGCCGGCAGCACCGCAGCCGCCGGTCGCGCCACCGCAGCCGTTCGCGGCGCCCGTACCGCAGGTGCAACCGTTCGCCCCGACCGTGCCGCAGTCGCCGTTCGGGGTACCGACGTCGCAGCCGTTCGCGGCCCCGCTGCCGCCGGCCCAGCCGTTCGCTCCCGCGGTGCCGCCGCCCGACCTCTCCGCGCTGACGCCGCCACCCCCCGCTCCGATCCCGACGCAACCGCCCCCGTCGGTGTACCCGCCGCCGGTCGCGGCTCCGGCGTCCGTCCCGCCTCCCGCAGTCGCGGCGCCGATGGCCGCGGCCGCAGCGGCGTTCCCGGGCATGGCGCCCGCACAGATGGCGGTCCCGGCCGTTGCCCCAGCGCCTGCCACCGGGCTGCCGGCGGGGACCTTGCTTGGAATGTCGGCGCCCGCACCGCCGAGCGTGGCTCCCTACGCGCCCTTGAACCAGCCCGTCGCGCCGTTCGCGCCGCCACCCGTCGCGGCGCCCGCACCCGTGCAGTACGCGCCCGCGCCGGCGTCCGTCCCGCCCGGGTCGCGCGTCGGCGGAGAGGACCTCATCGCGGACCTCTTCGAGTCGATGCACGACCTCCACTTCACGCGCGACGCCGTCGAGGGCGGCGACTTTTGCCTCGTCACGGCGATGGAAAAGCTGCCGAGCCAGGCGGCGCTCGTCCACGTCTTCGACATCAGTCGGCGCGAGTTCCTCGTCGCGAACGCGCGGGGCGCGGGGACCGAGACGCTGCTCCTGCGGCGCTCCCCGGAAGCCGATCCGCTCCTGTCGCTGGCCTTGCGCAAGCGACGCGCCGTCGTCCTGGCCGAGAGCGACCTCGGCGAGGCCGCCACGGTGGATCGCTACGCGATCCTCGGCGGCGCCCGAAGTCTCGTCGTCGCCCCGGTGATGGTCGCCGGAAGGCCGCTCGGCGCCGTCGAGCTCGTGAACCCGCTCGACGGACAGCCGTTCACCGAGTCCGACGGCAACGCCGTGACGTACATCGCCGAGCAGTTTGCCGAGTTCGTTTCGACGCGGGGCATCGTGACCGACCCGGAGCGAATCAGCGCGCGGCGCATCTCGGAGGGGTGACGCGCCCCGACGGCCATGGCCCGCTCGCGCGAGAGGCTCGCCAGCTTCGTCCTCTTGCCGGCCGTCGTCGTGGCCGTCGGAGTGCTCGCCTATCTGACCCGCCGGACGACGCTCCAGGTCGAGGGCCTGGAGCAATCGGTCCTGGAGGCGACGCTCGGCCTCGCGAGCGAAAAGGCCGACCGCCTCGACAAGCGCATCATCGAACAAGACAGCGTCATCTACGCCATCGCCGACCCGCTTCGGCTGTCCGACCTCACCCAGCGGTGGCTGCCGACCGCGCAGCGCGAGACGCCGACCGTGCGCGGCGTCCTGGTGCTCGACGACTCGCGGACGGTGCTGGCGTTCGCGTCTCGCGCAGGCAGCGCCTTCGCCGAAGAGGAGGCCTTCCGCAGGCTCCTCGTGCAGCGCATGTACGCGGACATGGAGCTCGGAAAGCAAGCCCCCGACGAGCTCCGCCATCTTCACCACGAGTACCGGGGCCAGAGCTACCTCGTGAGCTACTGGCAGCGCGTTGTGCCGCCGGGCCCCGCGGACGAGGGCGAGGGGGACGCGCGCCCGCGCCGCTACCTCATCGTCGCGTGGCACGACGTCGGCCGCATCGTCAAGGACACGATGCCCGCGCTCTTCTCCGAGTCGGCCACGCCGAGCCGCGTGAACGTGGTCGACGAGGACGGGCGAATCGTCTTCGGACCTCCCCTTCGCACCGGCCAGTTCACGGTGGGCCTCCGATTCCCGACGACTCTCTACGGGTGGCGCGTGCAGGTGTCACCGAGCGCGAGCGACGAGCTCATCGCGCGCGTGCGCAACCGGGCCATCCTCGAGGTGGTCATGGTCGTCGTATCTTGCGCCGTCATCGTCCTCGGGGTGGCGACGGTCCTGCTCTTGGCCGAGCGCGAGCGGCGCCTCTCGGCCATGAAGAGCGACTTCGTGGCCAACGTGAGCCACGAGCTGAAGACGCCGCTCGCCCTCGTGCGAATGTTCGGCGAGATGCTCCAGTCCGGCCGGGTCAAGAGCGAGGCCAAGCGCCAAGAGTACCTGGACATCATCGTCAGCGAGAGCGAGCGCCTGTCCTCGCTCATCGAGAACGTCCTCGACTTCGCCCGCGTCGAACGCGGCAGGCAGCCCTACGACTTCATGGAGGGGAGCGTGGGCGAGGCCGTCTCGAAGGCCGTCAACGTGTACCGCTACCACGCCGAGCGCGAGGGAGTGGACCTGGCCGCCGAGATCGAGCCCGGCCTGCCGGACGCGAAGATCGACGAGCAGGCGATCCAGCTCGCCGTCATCAATCTCATCGACAACGCGCTCAAGTACGCGCGCGGGACGGACACCGTCACGGTGAAGGCCACTCGGGGGACCGCCCGCGAGAGCACGGAGATCGTCGTCCGCGTCGTCGACCGCGGGCCGGGCGTGACCCCCGAGGACCGCGAGCGCATCTTCGACCGCTTCGTCCGGGGCGCGACGTCCCGGACGACGCGATCGGGGCTGCCCGTGAGGGGGAGCGGCATCGGCCTCGCGCTGGTGAAGCACATCGCGGAGAGCCACGGCGGCCGCGCATGGGTCGAGAGCGCCGCTCCGGCCGAGCGTGGTGCAAGCTTCGCCTTCTCCATCCCGGTTCTGCGCCCGGGTGAGAGTTGACTGCCGAAACATGCTAGATATCGTGAACGGTAGCTCGGAGATAGCCCCCGCCGCGACGCTGTCCACGCTCGCCACGGGCGGCACGCTCTGCTCTTTGGCCGATCGGAACGGAGGCGCGTGAGTTTTCGCATGGGTAACGAGGAAGCAAAGCTGTTCGTGGCAGGCTTGCCCGACAGCATTTCGGAAGACGTGCTCAAGCAGCTCTTCGAGGCGACCGGCGGAAAGGTCATCAGCGTCAGCTTGCCGAAGGACCGGACCACGGGCCGGCCCCGTGGGTTCGGGTTCGTGACGCTCGCCACACCGCAGGAAGCGCAGGCGGCGCGCGACGCCCTGGACGGTTCGATCCAGGCAGGCAAGTCGATTTCGGTGCGACCGTTTCAGGCCGAGCCCCCCAAGCGGGACGGGATGGGCGGTCCGCGCAGTGGGGGCCCCATGGGCCCGCGGCCGGGCGGTCCGGGCGGCGCGCAGCAGGCTCCCGATCGGACGCTCTACGTTGGCAACCTGCCGTACGACGCCACGGTGGAAGAGGTCCAGACGTTGATCAACGGCGCCGTGGCCGACAGCGTCGTCCGCGTGCACCTTCCGATGGACGCGGACGGGCGAAAGCGCGGCTTCGGCTTCGTGACGATGGCAAGCGCGGAGGCCGCGAAGACTGCGGCGGACGCGCTGCGCTCGGCCGACCTCCGCGGGCGGCGGTTGGTGGTCAACCTGGCGCATCCCAAGGGCGAGCGCCCTCCGCGCCCCGAGGGCGGCGGCGGCGGCTTCGCGCCCTTCCAGCCCGCGTTCGGCGGCAGCAGCCCGACGGGCGCACCGCACCGCAAGGTGGCCCCCCACGAAGAGCGGCGCAAGAGGTCCTTCGAGGACGGGGGCGGCCCGCGCAAAAAGAAGAGCGATCGAGACGAGTTCCGCGGCGGTCGCGTCATCGACTACGACAAGGACGATGACTAGCCGAGGGAAATCCGGCCCACTTGACTGTTCCAGTGCCGCACGTACCTTCGCCCGTCCTGGAAGGCTGCCATGCGTGACATCATCAAGATGACCTGCGACAACTGCGGTCGCGCCAACTACACGACGACGAAGAACAAACGGACGATGTCCGAGAAGTTCGAGATCAAGAAGTTCTGCCCGGCCTGCCGAAAGCACTTCGCCCACAAAGAGGGAAAGATCTCGAAGGGCTGAGACGCCGACTTGCGGGGGCTTGGGGCGGGCGTGATCATCCGCGCAGGCCGCGGCGGGGCGAGAAGCGCGCAAAGCGGGTGGGCGAGACCATCGGGTAAGGCCCCGTAGACACCCGACCCCCTTGTGGTAGAAGCGTGAGTCCTGGTTTTTAAGGGTCATCCGAGCGAGGCGGCAAGGAGCGCGCAATGATCTTCGACTGGCTTCACGGCCTGTTTTCGAACGATCTCGCGATCGATCTCGGCACGGCGAACACCCTTATTTACGTCAAGGGCAAGGGCATCGTCTCGTGCGAGCCGTCGGTCGTCGCCGTGCAGAAGGACACGCGCGGCGGCAACAAGGTGCTCGCCGTCGGCCGCGAGGCCAAGGAGATGCTCGGTCGGACGCCGGGGAACATTCGCGCAGTGCGACCGCTCCGGGACGGGGTCATCGCGGACTTCGAGATCACCGAAGCGATGCTCCGCTACTTCATCGCCCGGGCCCACAGCCGCCGCACCCTCGTCAAACCGCGCATCATCATCTGCGTACCCTTCGGCATCACCGAGGTCGAGAAGCGCGCGGTGAAGGAGAGCGCGGAGAGCGCGGGCGCGCGCGAGGTGTACCTCATCGAGGAGCCGATGGCCGCGGCGATCGGCGCGGGCCTGCCCATCACCGAGCCGAGCGGCAACATGATCGTCGACATCGGCGGCGGGACGACGGAGGTGGCCGTCATCTCGCTCGCCGGCATCGTCTACTCGCAGAGCGTGCGCGTCGGCGGCGACAAGATGGACGACGCGATCGCCGCGTACCTCAAGCGCAAGTACAACCTGGCGATCGGCGAGCAGACGGCCGAGCGCATCAAGATCCAGATCGGCAACGCCTACCCCGTCGAGAAGCAGCTCACGACCGAGGTGAAGGGCCGCGATCTCGTCGCCGGCGTTCCAAAGACCGTGGTGGTCAACAGCGACGAGACCCGAGAGGCGTTGACGGAGCCAATCCACTCGATCGTCGAAGCCGTGCTGACCGCGCTCGAGAAGACCCCCCCGGAGCTCGCCGCGGACATCGTCGACAAGGGCGTCGTCCTCACCGGCGGCGGCGCCCTCCTGCGCAATCTCGACGTCCTTCTGCGCGAGGAGACGGGCCTCCCGGTGATGGTCAGCGACGATCCGATCAGCGCGGTCGTGCTCGGGAGCGGAAAGGCCCTCGATCACATGGAGCTGCTCCGGGAGGTCACGATCGCCTGAGGGCAGGGAAGCTCGACGGCGACGACGTAGGAATCCGCCGTGTCCCCCGTTCTCAAACGCTATCGCGACGCGGCTATCGTCGTCTTTCTGCTCGCGGTCCCCTTCTTCGTCCTCAAGGCGAACATGAAGGCGCCCGAGAGCCAGAGCGCCATGGATCGCACCATCCTGCGCGTCTCGGCGCCCATCGAGCTGGCCGCCGCGACCGTCGCGCGCGGCCTCAGCGGCATCCTCGAGGACTACTTCTATCTCGTCGGCGTGAAGCGCGACAGCGAGCGGCTCACCTACGAGGTCGCGCGCCTGCGCGAGCAGGTCCATTCGCTCGAGCAAGCGCAGGCGGAGAATCGACAGCTTCGTCGCCTCTTGCAGCTCAAGGAGTCGATGCCCGCCGACGTGGTCAGCGCGCAGGTGGTCGGCAAGGACTTCACGGAGTTCTTCCGCGTCACGCGGGTCGTCCTCGACCGGAGCGCTCGCGACGTGCGCCCGCATTCGCCCGTCGTCGCCCCGGACGGCGTCGTCGGCGCCGTCCTTCACGTCACGGGCGACTCGATCGACGTCGAGCTGGCGGTCGACGCGGCGTTCGGGGTGGACGTCGAGGACGAGCGCACCCACGCGAGGGGGTTCGTGAGGGGGACCGGAGACCCTGCGCGCTACGGATGCAAGGTCGAGATGGTCGATTCGCGCGACGACGTCGAGATCGGCGACCTGCTCGTCACGAGCGGGAAAGGGCGCTGGTTTCCGCGCGGCATCCCGGTCGCCCGCGTCACGAAGGTGATCCGCCGCGAGCTCGGACGCGACCAGGACGTCGACGCGTCGCCGACCGTCGACTTCTCCCGCCTCGACTCGGTGCTCGTCCTCGTGGCTGCGCCCGGCGAAGAGGCGCCTCCCACCGGCGCCAGCGGCCAGGGTCCCCTCGGTCCGCGCGGGAGGCCGTGAGGTGCGCAACGTCGCGTTCCTCGCGGCCGGCATCGCCATACTCGCGATCCAGGCCAACGTGTTCCGGGCCGTGGACGCGCTGTCGGTGCCCGTGGCGGTCGTCGTCTGGCTCATTGCGCTCGTGATGGACTTCGTGCAGATGTTCCGGGAGCTCTGGGGTGGACCGGGACAACGCCGGGCCATCGCGACGTTTCGCGCGGAGTTCGTCCTTCCTGCGACGGTGCTGCTCGCGCACGCGGCGCTCACGTCGGCGGGCTATACGCGCATCGGAAGGCCCATCCCGGCGCTCGTGCTGCCTCTCATCCTTTTCATGGGCGTGCACGAGTACTCGCTGACACGGGGGGCCGCCGTGGCCTTCGTCCTGGGCTACGCGACGGACGTCGTCGGCATCGCTCCCATCGGCCTCTACACGTTCACCTACGTGGCGACCTTCGCCCTCTCCCGGGCGGCCGGCATGCGGCTGGCGGCCCAGACCACCTGGACACAGGTCGTGCTCGTGGCGGCGTTCACGCTGCTGCAAAGCACGATGGTCCTCGTGCTCCTGGCGATCTTCGGCCGCGACGCGTGGGTCCCGCGGTCGCTCTACCCGCTCGCTCTTGCGCACACGGTCGCGACCGCCGCGGTCGCTCCCCTGGTCTTCCGCGTCGCCCTCGCGATCCACACGGCGACCGGCAGCGCGCGTCGCTCGGAGGCCGCGGGGAGCGCCTCGGCATGACGAACCTCCTCGTCCCGCGCTCGGACATCGGCGAGTTCCGCCGCCGCTACAAGTGGATGGCGCTCGCGACCGTGCTGGCGCTCCTCGTCGTCCTCGGACGACTCTTCCAGCTGCAGGTCTTGAGCGCCGCCGAGTTCGCGGCGACCGCGCACGAGAACATCATCCGACGCGTCGTGCTTCCCACCACCCGCGGCGTCATCCGGGACGCCAACGGCAAGGTGCTGGCGTCGAGCCGGCCGTCCTACGACGTCGAGGTCGTCCCGGGCCGCGTGATGCCGAGCGCGCGGCCGACCCACTACCGCGGCGGACAGGCTCTCCCGCACGACCCGGACTCGTGGGCCCGGCTCGCGGAGGTGTTGCGTCTGAACCCGGAGGAGCGCAGGACCTTCGAGGCGCGGATCCGCGCGGCGTGCACGAGCGACGAGGACAAGTCACCCTGCTGGCGGACGCCGATCCTCGTTCGCGAGGACGTCCCCCGCGACATCGTGGCCGAGCTGAAGCAGCATCGTGACGAGCTCGCGGGCGTCGACGTGATCGGCGAGCCGGTCCGCTACTACCCGTACAAGAACCTGGGCGCCCACATGCTCGGGTACGTGGCCGAGATCGACGCCGAGATGCTGGCGAAGTACAGGCCCGCTGGGTACGACGAGCTGGCGCGCGACGAGCAGCAGCGGGATAACCCGCTCGGCTACGAGGCGGGCGACACCGTGGGGGCCACGGGGATCGAGCACGCTTGGGAGGCGTACCTCCGAGGGCAGCGCGGGTGGGAGAAGCGCGTCGTCGACGCGCGCGGACGCTACCGGTCCGGCCCCGAGGCCGAGCGCCTCATCGACTCGCCCGGGCGCCTCGAGCCTATCCCCGGGCGCGACCTTCGCCTGTCGGTGGACATCGACCTCGAGCAAGCGATCGAGAAGGCCATGCGGGGGCACGCCGCCGGCGCCGCGGTCGTCGTCGACGTGCGCACGGGCCGGCTGATGGCGCTCTACTCGAAGCCTGACTTCGACCCCAACGACCTGTCGGGCGGCGCGGGCCGCGCGCGAGTCCGCGAGGCCTTCTCGCACCTCTACGCGGATCCGCTGAGGCCGATGCTCGACAAGACGATGAGCGGCGCCTTCCAGCCGGGATCGACGATGAAACCGTTCAGCGCGCTGGCCGCCCTGGAGGACCACCTCGTCGATCCGGACCACGCGGAGAAGTGCGAGGGCTACGTCCTCTTCGGACGCAGGGTCTTCCGGTGCAGTCACGTCCACGGCCGCGTCGTCCTGCGCCAGGCCATCTCTCGATCCTGCAACGTCTTCTTCTTCCACTTGGCCGAGACGGTGGGCATGGACCGCATCGCGCGCATCGCGCAGGCGTTCGGCCTCGGCCAGAAGACCGGCCTCGCGATCAACCCGGAGGCGCCCGGACGGATCCCGACGCGCTCGTGGTACGCGATCCGGTACCGCGGCCAGTTCCGCCTCGGTTTCACGCTCAACATGGCCATCGGGGAGGGCGACGTGACGGTCACCCCTCTGCAGCTCGCGGTGGCCTACTCCGCCCTGGGCAACGGCGGCACGCTGTACCAGCCGCAGGTCGTCCGCGCCGTGGAGACCAGCGACGGCACGGTCGTGCAAGAGTTCCCGCCGCGCATTCGCCGCCAGATCTCTGTCGACCCGGACAACCTACGCCTCGTCGACGAGGCCCTCTACGACGTCGTGAACGACCCGAACGGCACGGCCTACCCCTCGCGCGACCCCACCCTCGACGTCGCCGGCAAGACGGGAACGGCGCAGACGGGCTACGTGCAAAAGAAGGAGGACGAGCCCAAGCTCGGCTGGTTTCTATCGCAAAACCACGCGTGGTTCTCGAGCTTCGCCCCCGCGCGATCGCCCGAGATTGCCGTCACCGTCCTGGTCGAACACGGCGGCTCGGGGCCCGAGGTCGCGGTCCCCGTCGCGATGCAGATCATCCACGAGTACGAGCGGCTGCAGGCGGTGAGGCTCGGCCACCCGCCGCCGCCGAAAGCGCCGCCCCTCAAGGCGCGCGTGCCGGCGAAGCCCCCTGTCGGAGGCGTCCCGTGACGCTGCGCTCCGGCGAGTCGCTGGTGCTCGGGCGCGCGCGCGAGCACTTCGACTGGCCCTTGTTCATCGCCGTCGCGATGCTCGCGGTCATCGGCGTGATGAACCTTTACTCGGCGACGAGCGTGCTCCGCGGCGCGCACACCGACGATTACATCCAGCAGATCTACTGGCTCGTCGGCGGCGGGATCCTCGGCGCCCTTGTGGCCGCGATCGACTACCGGCACTACGAGCGCCTGGGCTACGCCCTCTACGCGATGGGCGTCGTCCTGCTCCTGCTCGTCTTCATCTTGGGCCGCGAGATCCGCGGAAGCTCTCGATGGATTTACATCGGCTCGTACAGCTTTCAGCCGAGCGAGTTCATGAAGCTCTTCCTCGTCATCGCGCTCGCGAAATACCTCCACGACGATCCGAAGAACGACGGCAGGACGCTGAAGGA
>DATGJA010000425.1:0-2590 GCA_035295445.1 Polyangiaceae bacterium
AAGGATAGCTCCCGCCGTTATCGACTTTCACCACGAGCGTCGCGCTGGCGAGATACCCCGCGCCAACGGCGCAAGTCCCTCCGTCCATAGAAATGGCGAAGTACCCCTCGCCTGTCCCCGGATCTAGGGCTCTTCGTCGAAACCGGGGGTGGAGGATCACGCAGCCTGACGCCGTGCCATGGGCGGCGTGATGCCGAGGGCGATGAAGCGGCGAATGCCATCGTCGGTGCGGATGGGATTGGCGGTCATGAAGCGGAGTTTGCGTAGGAGGTAGTGGTGGTCGCGGTAGCCGCGCGCGCGTCGGACGAGAGTCTCCCAGTTGTTGTTGAGGGCCTCGAGGCGCCCGACGGGCGGGCGGTGCTCGGCCAAGGCCACGATCTCGTTCCAGCGCTCGTCGAGCGTGTCATGCAGGCGACGCAAGGCCACAACATCGTGTCGAGCGGTCCGCCGCAGGATGCGTCGAAGTCCGATCTCGATGGCCTGGCCGTCGGGAGCGTGCAGCACGTCGCGAAGCTCCTCCTTGATCTGGTAGCCGCGGGCGAGGGTGCGGTTGTGGCTGAGGAGCGTCTGCAGGTCGGCCCTCTGCGAGCCGGTCGTGCGTTCCCAGGCCCGCAGCAGCAGCCAGCGCTTGCCGCGACCGATGGCGCGCAGGTCGGGCCCGGCGCGGAAGAAGACCTCGCGGCGCAACTCGTCGAGCATCTGGCCCGCGAGCTTCATGATGTGGAACGGGTCGTGGACGATGGCGGCATGCTCCAGGCCGCGCGTGCTGTCGACGGCGTTCCAGTAGGCGCGGTGCATGTCCATGGCGAACAGCTCGATGGTGGCCTTCTGCTCGGGCGAGAGGCTCTGCAGCCAGCGCTGGAGCGTGTCCTGGTCGCGTCCCTTGCCGATCCAGACGGGCTCGCCGGTCTCGAGGTTGCTCACGATGGTAACGAACTTGTGGTCGAGCGCGTGCCGCCGTCCGAGCCACTTCTCGTCGACGCCGACCTGGCGCAAGGGCACGGCGGGCCGTGTGGCTTCCCAGCGCTCGATCGCGCGATCTTCGGCGCGACGAACCGTGAGCCAACTCAGGCCGTGCAGGGCGGCGACGTGCATCACGGGCATTGACGCCGCCTCGACGGCGAGCCGCTGCTGCAGACGACGTGTCTGGCGCTGGTAGGGGTCCGCCCATGCCACCATCTCGACAGGGGTGGCGTTGCAGCGAGAGCATTCGACGCGAACGGGCGCGTACCGAAGCTCGACGGGGTGTTCCGCCCAGGGCAGGTCGGCCCATCGCCGAGCCGGGAGCTGCTCGTGGAGCGCGTGGCAGGGCCCCCCGCACTGCGGGCAACGCGCCAGCCAGCGGCGCTCGACGACGAGCACGAGCCGGGTCTCGCGCAGCTTCGCGAACCCCCGTACCGGGATGACGCGCTCGCCGGCCGCCGACTCGAAGAACACCTCGCTCACCATCCACCCGTCAAAGCCCAAGATCGATGTCAGAATCCTCGCGCGCTGCCCCATCCCATCCTCCGATTCCTGTCAGGAAACCGATGGATGGACGCCGCATGGTGCGGTGTCGAGTGGGGCAGCGCGCTTTCAAACTGACCGCCCGTCACGGCGCCCGCAGCTCGGGATCGTGTCAGGCGTCCCGAGAGCAGGCGCCGCGCCGGGCTCCGGCTTCGCCGGGGCCTGATCCGCTACCCCCACCTTCGAAGAAGAGCGGAATTTCTTTGGCTGACCATCGACGCACGAGTCCTCCGCAGCAACCTGGTGCGCCGCCTCGTCGACGTACCAGAGCCCCTCGTCAACCCAGCCACCCGGTACCCTTGGCGTGGGTCCAAGGGATGCGGGAGGCGGAGGAGAGTCAGCGGGCGAATCGAAAACCGAGCCCGCATCAAAAGGCGGAACCTCGCCCTGAGGGCGGCCGCCGCCGCAGGCCATGGCGGGCAGCAAATAACTAATGCGGAAAAGTAAAACTATAGAACGTGGCGTTGTTGGACCTGGCGTCCGTGCACTCCTTGGCCGATGGCTTATTGAGGTCATCGGACGCACACATTACGCTATACTCCGCACGAGATGGGGCACGTCTTGGGCCTATGTGACGCCTACGTAGGCGATGGCACGATCTTTCCGTTGCCTCCCAGCGGGAAGCACGCCCATTGCTCCGAGGGGCTTGCTCTGGCGCCACCCTCCTCGTCGCCAATGCCGAGGCTCAAGGGGCACGTGCACCTTCCCGAAAAGATGACGGTGGCCGTGCCATTGACGTGCCTTGGGTCGTTGTTGATCAGAGGAATCAACGTTCCTTCTATGTAATCGTTACCACTTGAGGGACAGAGGGTGTCGTTCGCGAACAAGGTGAAATCATTTACCTTGATCGACATGAAATTTACCATTCTGAATTGGATGCCACACGTAGACCATACCGAGTCAGGCGTCCACACGTTGAAGGCCTGAGCCAGGCCGTTGCTGCCCTTCGTGGTCTCAGGCCAGTACCGAAATTGACGGGTCGTGGAGATGAGCGCCTGCGGGCCGGGGTTGTTCGGATCGGTGCCAAGGTCTTGAACATTCTGCCCATAAAACTTACCGAACCCTGGATTTCCATCCCAGAATG
>DATGJA010000426.1:0-4290 GCA_035295445.1 Polyangiaceae bacterium
CCGCGCGCGATGTACTCCTTGAGGATGTCGTTCTGCACCGTGCCGCGGATCGCCGCGCGTGGAACGCCCTGCTCCTCGGCCACCGTCACGTAGAGACACAGCAGGATCGCCGCCGTGGCGTTGATCGTCATCGACGTCGAGATCTTGTCGAGGGGAAGCCCGCGCAAGAGCTCGCGCATGTCGTCGATCGAATCGATGGCGACGCCGACGCGGCCCACCTCGCCCCGCGCGCGCGCGTCGTCCGAGTCCCGTCCCATCTGGGTCGGCAGGTCGAAGGCGACGCTCAGCCCCGTCTGACCCTGGCCGAGGAGGTAATGGTAACGTTCGTTCGATTCGCGCGCGGTCCCGAAGCCCGCGTACTGCCGCATCGTCCAGAGACGCCCCCGGTACATGTTCGGCTGCACGCCGCGCGTGAAGGGGGGCGCGCCCGGGACGCCCAGGTCCCGCGCCGGATCGAAGCCCGTCGACTCGAGGTCGTCCGGCCCATAGAGCGGTGCGGCGTCGCGGTGGCCCGCGAGGCTCGGCGGTCGCCTGCGCGGCGCCTCGCGCTCTTCATGGGGCGCGAGCGAACGTGCCGTCCATTCGCGTCGGAGTTTTCCGTAATCGGACATGCGGTCTGCTGATAGCTCACTTGCGGCGGTCGCGCAGCAGGTGGGCGAGGGACTCGCCCGCGAGCCGCGCGAGCTCCTGCATTCGCTCGGTGGCCGCGAGCGCCTCCCCCAGGCGGTCGGCGACCACGACGGCGACGGGCTTGCCCTCCACGTGGACGCCGACCAGGGCCACCTCGCCCGGGGGCGGAGGGGCGAGCGCGGCGATGAGCGGCGCGTGCGCCGCGTCCTTCGGCAGGCGCGCGAGCAAGACGCCCTGGTGCTCGAGGGTCTCGCTGAAGAGCGTGCGTGTGGACGTGGAAATCCGGACGGCGCGGAACGCGGCGCGATCGCCGATCTCGGGAGAGGAGGTCCACCCCACGAAGGCATCCTTGCGGACGGCGAGCACCGCAACGCGGCCCGCGACCGAGCGAAGGCCGGTCACGAGGAGCTCGAGGATTCGATCCCGGTCGGACGCGCGGCGCATCTCGTCGGGCACGAGCGCGCCGTCGTCGAAGGGCGTCGCGGGCGAGAACGGGCCGCGCTCGGTGCGCGGCGGCAGCGAGGATACCGGCGCATCGTGGGGCGCCGTGCTCGGCTTGCGCCGCTTGAGGTCGAGGACTGGCTCACGCTCTACGTTCGAAGGTGCGAGCTCACGCTCGACGTTCGAAGGTGCGAGCTCTGGCTCGACGAGCGGGGTTGCGAGCTGCCTCGACGCGGGCGAGCCCGACCGCCGCTTGAGCGGGATGGGGAACTCGACTCCGGGCGGCGGCGGAGCCTTGCGCGAGGCCGGGATCCAGATGGGCGGCGCGAGGGAACGCATTCCCGGCTCCGGCTCGGACAGGCGTCGGAGCGCTCCGTCCATCGACGCGAACGACGTGCGCACAGTGCGAACGGGGGCGCGGAGCCAATGGGCGACCTCCTCGACGGCGTGCGAGTCGCCCGCGTCGACGACCGCCACGTCCACCGTCCCTGTGCGTGGGTCGCGTCGAACCGGGACGGCAAGGAGGCGCTCGCACAGGCCGGGCGGGAGCTTCTCCACGAGGGACGCGACGGGGCTCACCTGCCGCATGAACGGCGCGTCGGTGCGCTCGAGGACTTGCTCGAGCCGCATCGAGTCGACCGTGCCCGCCGACAAGAGCGCCCGCACGAAGGAGACGCCCCCGGTCGTGGAGGCGAGGAGGGCCTGGGCGAGGGCGTCGGGAGTGACCGCGTCGGCCAGCAGCAGGGCTCGCGCGAGGGCCAAGCTCACGACCACCAGCGTATCGCGTCTCGTCCGCAGGCTCGAGCAAAGCGAGAGAGCGGACGACACACCCAAAAGTCCGCAGGCTCGAGCAAAGCGAGAGAGCGGACGACACGCTCGACGTTTACTTGGCCAGGTCGCCCGGAGTCGTGGGATCCTCGCGGGTCCGTGAGCGGCCCAGCGGTTCTCGTCCAGCGCACCCTCCCGATCGCGATGCTCTCGCTCGCGGCGATTGCGGTGCCGCTGCTCGTCCTCGAGCCCGAGGGGCTGCCCCGGCTGCGGGGCCTCGAGAGAGAGCTCGACGAGGTCGTGTCGAGCAACGACGATCTTCGCCGCGACGTCGAGCGCCTGCGGGTCGAGGTGCAAGAGTTGAGGGACGATCCGGCGGCGGTCGAGCGGATCGCACGCGGAGAGCTCGGAATGGTGCGAAAAAGCGAGGTCGTGTTCCAATTCGCGAAGTAGGGAGCCGTGCTAAACACGGTCCAATGGCCTACGAGGCGGTCATCGGGCTCGAAGTCCACGCCCAGCTGCTCACGCGAACCAAGGCCTTCTGCGGTTGTCCGACCGCCTACGGCGCTGCCGCCAACACGCAGGTGTGCCCTGTCTGTCTCGGGCTTCCCGGCGCCCTGCCCGTGCTCAACGCCGAAGCGGTGCGCCTGGCCGTGCGGACCGCGCTCGCCCTGTCGTGCTCGATCCGCTCGCACAGCCGGTTCGCGCGCAAGAACTACTTCTATCCGGATCTGCCCAAGGGGTATCAGATCAGCCAGTTCGACGAGCCCTTCAGCGAGAAGGGCTTTCTGGACATCGACGTCGAGGGGGCCCGAAAGCGTGTGGGAATCACGCGCGTCCACATGGAGGAGGACGCCGGAAAGAGCCACCACCAGGACGGGTGCTCCGTGGTCGACCTGAACCGGTCCGGTGTCCCGCTCTGCGAGATCGTCGGCGATCCCGATCTGCGAAGCGCGGCCGAGGCGGCGGAGTACCTGCGAACGCTCCGCGACGTCCTCGTATTCATCGGCGTGAACGACGGCAACCTCGAGGAGGGCAGCTTTCGTTGCGACGCGAACGTCAGCATCCGGCCCGCGGGGGAGACGCGGCTGGGCACGCGCGTCGAGCTCAAGAACATCAATTCGTTCCGGTTCGTGGAGAAGGCCATTTCGTACGAGATCGGCCGACAGGCGCAGCTCATCGACTCGGGAGGCCGGGTGGTCCAGGAGACGCGTGGCTGGGACGAGGACGGCGGACGCACGTTCGGCATGCGCACGAAGGAAGAGGCCCACGACTACCGCTATTTCCCGGACCCGGACCTGCCGCCCCTCGTGCTCGAAGAGTCGTTCGTGACGGCGGTTCGCGACGCCATGCCCGAGCTCCCCCGCGCCAAGCGGCGGCGGTTCGTCGAGGAGATGGGCCTCACGCCGTACGCCGCCCAGGTCATGACCGGGCACCCGAAGATCGCCGCCCTCTTCGAGGAGGCGACGGCGCTCTCGAAGCAGCCGGTGAAGGCGGCGAACTTCGTGCAGGCCGAGGTCCTGAGGGATGTGAAGACGCACGGTCTGTCGGCCACCATCCCGGTCAGCGCGCGGCAGCTCGCGTCGCTCCTCGATCTCGTCGAGCGCGGCGCGATCAGCGGCAAGCAGGCGAAAGAGGTCTACTCCAAGATGGCAGGCAGCGATCGCGCTCCGGAGGCGGTCGTCGCGGAGCTCGGGATGGAGCAGGTGAGCGACGCGGGCGCCATCGAGGCCGTGTGCAAGCAGGTCATCGAGCGAAACCCGAAGCAAACCGCCCAGCTTGCCGCAGGCAAGACGAACCTGCTCGGGTTCTTCGTAGGGCAGGTGATGAAGGAGACGAAGGGCGCGGCCAACCCGCAGCTCGTGAACGACGTCATCAAGAGGCTCGTCGGCGTCGGTTGAGAGGATGGCTACCGCGTCCCTTTCCCGTCTGCAGGCCGCGGCGGCGCGGGCCCGCGTCCTCATCGTGGACGACAACGTGGAGCTGGTCGGGTCGCTCCACGCGGTGCTGATGAGCGCGGAGCTCTCCGACGGACGGGCCGCGTCCAACTCGATCGAGGTCATCACTGCCTCCCGTGGGGACGAGGGGCTCGGGATCGCGCGCTCGCGCGGGTTCGACGTGGCCATCGTCGACGTGAAGCTCCCCGACGCGAGCGGCGTCGATCTGATTCCCAAGCTGCGCGCGGCTTGTCCGCACGGCGAGGTCGTCCTCATCACGGGCTTCGCGACGATGGACGCCGCCATGGGCGCCTTGCGGTCGGGGGCCTATGCCTTCATCCCCAAGTCCTTCCGTCCCGAGGAGCTCGTATCGACGGTCGAGCAAGCGCTCGCCAAGGTGCGCCTCGCCCGCGAGCGTGAAGAGCTCGAGCGTCGCTACCGCGCGCTCGTCGAGCTCACGGACGTCCTGGTGGTGGGCCTGGACTCCGAGGACCGGGTGATCCTCTTGAACCGC
>DATGJA010000427.1:0-11624 GCA_035295445.1 Polyangiaceae bacterium
GCCGGGAGGGTCGAGCGGCTCGAGGTCGCGCACGTCGCGCCGCTCGACGACCACCTCGACCCCCGCCGCACGCGCGTTCGCCCGCGCCTGCTCGACGGCGAGCGGATCGGCATCGCTCGCGCGGACCGGGGGCCCCGTGGAGATCGCCGCGGCCCGTGCGTCTTCGCGAAGACGGCGCACCCTCCCGCGCGCGTCGTCGTCGTGGTCGGCCCAGCGCTCGAAGCCGAACCGGGCGCGCGACAGGCCGGGGGCGATTCGTCTCGACCAGCACGCCGCCTCGATCGCGAGCGTTCCCGCGCCGCACATTGGGTCGAGCAGGGGGCGCGTGCGATCCCACCCCGAGAGCCGCACGACCGCCGCGGCCAGACCTTCGCGCAGGGGTGCCTCCCCGGTGCGGGCGCGCCACCCCCGCCTTTGGAGCGACGCGCCGCCGACGTCGAGGTAGACCGTCGCCCGATCGCGCAATACATGGACGGAGAGGAGCACGTCGGGGTCGTCCCGGTCGACGTCGGGCCGGGACCCGAGCCGATCCCGGACGACGTCGACGACCGCGTCCTTGGCCTTCTGCGCGACGAACAGGGAGTGGGTGAGGCGGCTCGACCGGCAGCTCGCGCGCACGGCGACCGTTGTATGCGGCCTCACCCAGCGCTCCCAGCCGACCTCGCGCGCGCCGGCGTAGAGCGACACCCCGTCCGGCGCGTCGAAGGCGGCGACCTCGACGAGAATCCGCGAGGCGACCCGCGACCAGAGGCACGCACGCCAGGCGTCGACCATTTCTCCCTCGAAGTGGACGCCGCCGCGGTCCGCCCTCACGCGCGAGAGGCGGAGCTCGCGGAGCTCGTCGCGCAGGGCCGGCTCGGTGCCTTTGGCGGCGGTCGCGAAGAAACGCACGGTCCGGTCTGCGCGTCTTAACCTAAGTCCGGCATGGAGCGCAGGCGGAAAGTGAAGCTCGAGCGGGCGTGGTTGCTCTCGCCGTCGGTTCGATCGCTCGTGCTTCGGACGCTGGACGGTGGTCCGATTGACTACGAGGCCGGACAGTACATCGACGTCATCGTCCCCACCGCCCGCGGGCTCGCGTTCCGCCGGTCGTATTCGATCGCGTCGGCCCCCGACGCGGGTCGCCCTGGCGAGATCGAAATCGCCGTCACGCGAGTCCCCGGCGGCCCGACGTCCGAGGCCCTGCACGCCCTCTCGGCGGGCGCCTTCCTCGAGATCGAGGGACCGCGGGGTGCGTTCCTTCGGCGCGCCGCCGACCGCGAACGTCCGGCGCTCTTCGTGGCGGCCGGCACGGGGCTCGCCCCGATCCGCGCGATGCTCGCGAAGGAGGTGTCCGCCGCGCATGGGGCGCCGCTGGTGCTCCTCTTCGGCTGTCGGACGCTCGACGACGTCCTCTGGGGGGAAGACCTCGCGGCGTGGGGGCGATCGTGCGCGCGCCTTGCCGTCCACGTGACCCTCTCACGCCCGCCGCCGCTCTGGGACGGGCTCGCCGGCTACGTTCAGCTCCACGCCGTTCGTCTCGCGCGGTCCCTCCCCGGGTGCATCGCGTACGTCTGCGGCCTGACCGCGATGGTCGACGCCGTCGTCGCGACCCTGGGACGCGACGCGGGACTGCCGAGCGACGCGATCCGGTTCGAGACCTATGACTAACCTCGCTCGCGTCTCGCCTCCCAAAAGACGAGCGCGACGCTGGCGCACGCGGCCAAGAGGGCGCCCGTGCCGAGGGCCACCGCCGGGCCGAAGGCCCGCCACAGCGCGCCCGCGAGGACCCCCGCCGGTAGCGCCGTGATCCCGACGATGAAGTTGTACGCGCCGTAGGCGCGCCCGCGCTCGTGCGGCTGAACCAGATCGTTGACGAGCGCCTTCTCGACCGGCTCCGTCAGACCATAGAAGATGCCGTAGACGGCGAAGAGCGCCCAAGCGTGCCAGACCTCGCTCGCGAGGCCGAGGCCTAGGTACACGAGCGCGAATACCGCCCACCCGCCGGCGATGAGCTTCGCCCGCGACATGCGATCGGCCAGGCCGCCGCCGAGGAACGCCCAGATTACCTTCGAGGCATTGAGCGCAGACCAGAGAAGCGGGATCGAGCCCGTGGCGAGGCCCAGCGATCGCGCGCGCAGGAGGAGAAACGCATCGGACGAGTTGCCCAGGGAGAAGAGCGCGAGGATCCCGAGGTACGAGACGAGCTCCCTGCGCGGGGCCGGCGTCGCGGAGGGTGCGGTCGGGGCGGCCGCCGGAGGGCCGCCCGCGCCGGTCGTTCGCGATTCCTCGCGGACGGCGGTGACCAGCAGCGTCGCGATCGCCCCGGGCACCACGGCGACCCAGAAGACGGCGCGGATCGACAGCCCCGCGGCAAGGAGCCCGGTGGCGGCGAGAGGCCCGAGCACGGCGCCTGCGTTGTCCATCGCTTGGTGGAACCCGAAGGCGCGTCCCGCGCGATCGCCGGCGGCGTCGGCGATGAGCGCGTCCCGCGGTGACCCCCGCAAGCCCTTGCCCACGCGGTCGGTCACCCGTACCGCGAGCACGTGCCATGGGCGGGTCGCGAGCGCGACGAACGGCCGAGCGCAGCTCGCGAGCCCGTAGCCGACCAGCACCAGGGGCTTGCGACGCTTCGTCACGTCCGCGAGCACGCCCGATGCCAGCTTGAGAAGGCTCGACACGGTGTCGGCCGCCCCTTCCACGAAGCCGAGGTAGGCGGGTCCCGCTCGCAGCGTCTCGACGAGGAACACGGGCAGGAGAGGGAAAATCATCTCGGTCCCGACGTCCGTGAATAGACTCGTGAGGCCGAGGAGGACGACCGTGGTCGGCAGGCGGGATCGTCGGTGCGCCACGGCGCTCACGAATATCACGCGTGCTATGGACGGGCCTCGTGTCCGTCGCCCTATTCATCCGTCACGGCAAGGCGTCCGCTTTCGCGTCGAGCACCGACTACGACGAGCTCTCGGCCCCCGGCGTCACCCAGTCCGAGCGCCTGGGCGAGTGGCTCGCCGAGCAGCGCCTCGACGTGAGCGCCGTCTTCATTGGCCCTCGCAAGCGCCATGCGCAGACGCACGCGGCCGTCGTGCGAGTCCTCGCAACCCGCTCCTGTTCTCTTCCGGAGCCGGTCCTCCTCCCCGAGCTCGACGAGCACGACGGGCTCTCCCTCGTCTTCAAGCTCTTGCCGCAGCTCGCGTCGGAGGACGAGGCGCTGCGGGCGATCGTCGAGACGACGATGCGCGGGGGCGCTCCGTCGGCGGACGACGTCCTGGCCGCGTTCAAGCGAATCACACGCCGGTGGGTCAAGGGCGAGATCGGTCATACCGAGGTCGAGTCGTGGGCCACATTTCGTGAGCGGGTCGCGCGCGCGATGACCCGCATCGCCGGCGTCGGACGCGGCAAGACGGCGCTCGTCTTCTCGTCCGCGGGGGTCATCGCCTCCGCGACCGCGCAGTCCCTGGGCATCGCAGACCAAGAGAAGGTGATGGAGCTCAGCTGGTCGCTCTACAACGGGTCGATGACCGAGCTCGATTTCGCCGGGGACCGGTGGGGGATGCGCACGTTCAACGCGACACCTCACCTTCGCGACCGGGCGCTCGTCACGTCCGTATGACGGCGGTGACGGACGGCGACGCGGCCGGCCATCTCGAGAAAAGCCGCGTGGCGCGGCCGGGAGGACGAGGATGGTCCGTCGCCAGGTGGTCGGAGGGATGTTCGCCGCGCTCCTGTCGGCCGCGGTCGCATGCGGAGGCAAGACGGGCATGCAGCCGGGGACGGATGCTGGCGCGCACGGCGGCTCCGGGAGCGGCGCGGGCTCCGGAAGCGGCTCGTCGGGGAGCGCCTCCGGGGCCACCGCCGGTGCAACCGCCGGTGCCGCGTCGACCAGCGGGTCGGGCTCGTCCTCGGGAGGCGAGCCGCCGGGGCCACGCACGCTCATGATCCCCGGGACCACCGCGATGCGGACCAGCCTGGTCACCAAGATCGATCTGCTTTTCGTCATCGACAACTCGCCGACGATGAGCGACAAGCAGGCCCTCCTCGCGGCCTCGGTCCCCGACCTGCTCGACCGCATGGTGAGCCCCCGCTGCGTCGACTCCGTTGGAAACTCAACGGGCGTCAACTACTCGGATCAGGCCGGGTGCGGCGCGACCGGCATCCCCGAGTTCCCGCCCATCCACGACCTGCACGTGGGCATCGTCACCGCGTCGCTCGGGGGCCGAGGGAGCGACCAGTGCGCGGCGGACACGACGAACACGGCGAACATGGCGCTCTCTGCGCACACCGACGATCAGGGGCACCTCATCAACCGCGCAGGCGCCGACGAGGCGCCCGTCGCCGACGCCCAGCCCGACAACTTCCTCGCGTGGTTTCCGTCGACGCCCGTCAATGCGGGCGCGACCCCGCCGCCGGTCAAGGCGCTTCAGACTTTTGGGAGCGCCGGCCAGACCGGGACGCTCGTCGGAGACTTCAGCGCGATGATTTCCGGCGTTCACGAGCACGGCTGCGCGTTCAACGGCCCCAACGAGGCTTGGTACCGGTTCCTCGTCCAGCCCGACCCCTACGCGAGCATCGCCGTACGCGCAGAGACGGCCAGTCTCTCGGGGGTCGATGCCACCATCCTGAAGCAGCGGGCGGACTTCCTGCGGCCGGACTCGCTGCTCGTCGTCGTCGTCGTGACCGAACGCAGCGAAGCGCTGGCCGATCCCCTCGCCATCGGCGGCCAAGGCTGGGTGTTCGCGAACTCCACCTTCCCTGGATCGCCGAATTTCGCCGCTCCCGAGGGGTCGATCGAGTGCAAGGACCCGGTCGACCCGGGCAGCCCGACGACGACCGGCCCCTACGGCGCGAAATGCACCTCGTGCGCTTTCCTCAAGAGCGATCCAAGCTTCGCCACCCGGTGCCCGAACGACGGGACGGGCACCGGTGGATACCTCGATCCCCAAGACGACCAGCTCAACGTCCGTTTCTTTCACCAGAAGCTGCGCTTCGGCGTGTCGGTCATGTACCCGACCTCCCGTTACGTGCGCGGCCTGAGTGGCGCCGCGGTGCCCGACTCGGCCCACGAGCACGACGCTTCCGGCAACTACGTCGGCGACACCCAGGCCGACTGCGTCAATCCGATCTTCGCGACGAACCTTCCCACCGATCCGACCGCGGATCTCTGCGGACTGCAGAGGGGTCCGCGGACGCAGGGCCTCGTCTTCTACACCGCCATCGCGGGGGTGCCCCACCAGCTCCTGCAGCAGGACCCGACGAACCCGGACAGCCCCCAGAAGGACACGCTCAGCGCGGCGGACTGGAAGCTCGTCATGGGCACCGATCCGGAGCACTACGACTTCACCGGCGCCGACTACCACATGATCGAATCGACCGTTCCTCGGACGGCCGACAACCTCCCGCCGGGGGTCGTCAACGCGTCGCCGTGCCCCCCCGGCTCGGCGGACAAGTGCGATCCGATGAGCGGCCGCGAGATCGACACGAAGAACGGGGCTCTCCAATTCGCGTGCATCTTCCCGCTGGAACAGCCCAAGGACTGCACCGACTCGACGAATCTCGGCGCTTGCGACTGCACCGGCGGCGGCTTCTTGCAAGACTCGCCCCTCTGCCAGCAAACGAACGGCGCATATACGACCACCCAGGTCGCGTCCCGCGCGTATCCGTCCGTGCGCGAGATGGTCATCGCCCACGCGCTCGGCAGCCAGGGGATCGTCTCGAGCCTCTGCCCAATCCACACGGTGCCGACCAACGGCGACAGTCCGCCCGACCCGCTCTGGGGATATCGGCCGGCCATGGAGACGCTGACGAACCGAATCAAGCCGGCGCTCAAGCCGCCCTGCTTACCGATGTCGCTCCCCGTGTCGGCGCAAGATGGGACGGTCGCCTGCCAGGTTCTCGTGGTTCTTCCGGGCGCCGGCGGCTCTTGCCTGCGTCCGCAGTGCGACCCGTCCAAGGGGCTCTCCGTGCCGGCCGCCGACATTCTCTCGTCATTCTGCAGCGCAGCAGAGATGGCCTGGCAGGCGGCGGGTGGGGGCGTCACCGGGAACGATCCGGCTGGGCAGAGCGTGTGCACCCTGTCGCAGCTCACGGCGCAGCAGAACCCCAAGGCGTTCGACTCGACCGGCTCGTGCGCCGCACCCGAGGACGGGAGCCTCGGGTGGTGCTACGCGACCGGGGCCGCCGCGGGCGCATGTCCGCAGGCAGTCCTCTTCACGAGCGACGAGCCGCCGCTCGGATCGGCCGTGTACCTCAAGTGCAACTGAGCGCAGCCTCGGGGAGGACGCGATGAGACCGCGCTGCACGTCGACGAGGGTGCTCGGCTGGGCGCTGGTCCTCGGCGCGGCGGCGTGCGGCGCTTCCGAAAGCGGCGCTCGCTCCGACGCAGGCGGGGCCGTGGGGGCGATGGTCCTCGCCGGGGCGACGCCTGTCCCCACGCACGGGTCGCGCAAGCTCGACATCCTGTTCGTGATCGACAACTCGGCGACCATGAGCGACAAGCAGACGCTGCTCGCCGAGGCGGTGCCCGATTTCCTGACGCGCCTCGTGAACCCGCGGTGCCTCGACCCGTCGGGGGCGCCGACCGGTGTGTCGTGGTCCGCCGGCACGGGGTGTCCGTCGGGCGCGCCGGAGTTCTTGCCGGTGATGGACATGCACCTAGGGATCGTGTCGACGTCGCTCGGCGGCCGGGGAGGCGACCAGTGCGCGCCCGACCAGGCCAACCCGGCGAACGTCGCGCTCAACGCCCACGACGATGACCAGGCGCACCTCATCATCCGATGGGGCGTCAACGAGCTGCCCACTCAGGATGCTCAGTCCCTGTTCGGCGTGGGCAACTTCCTGGCCTGGTTCCCCCCTTCCGTCTCTCCGGTGCGCATGGCCGTCGCCTCGCTTGGCCCGAACCCGGGCTCGGCGCAAGGGGGTGAGGCACAGATGGGCACTCTCGTCGGCGACTTCACCGGCATGGTTCAGGGGGTACACGACCACGGGTGCGGCTTCGTGGGATCCAACGAGGCCTTTTACCGGTTTCTCATCCAGCCGGATCCCTTCAACACCATCACGAAGACGGGAGATACCGCGCAGCTCTCGGGGATCGACGCGACGGTCCTCCAGCAGCGCGCGGACTTCTTGCGCCCCGACTCGGTCGTCGTCGTGGTCGTCGTCACGCAAAAAAGCGAGTCGCTTGCCGATCCTACGGCGCTCGGAGGACAAGGCTGGACGTTCGCCAACTCGGTCTTTCCGAACTCGCCGAACCTGGCCGCGCCCGAGGGGACGGTGGAGTGCAAGGAGCCGGTCGATCCAAACAACCCCACCACCACCGGCCCCTACGGCTCGAAGTGCACGTCGTGCGCCTTCCTCCGCAACGACCCCTCCTTCGCGAGCCGATGCCCGGACGACGGGAACGGGACAGGCGGTTACCTCGACCCGGCGGACGACTCGATCCGCCTCCGCTTCCTCCACCAGAAGCAGCGGTTCGGCGTTTCGGTCGAGTACCCGACGTCGCGCTACGTCCGCGGCCTGACGATGGCGACCGTCCCGGATTCGGCGCACGAGCACGAGCGTGGGGGCACGTACGTGGGCGATCTGCAGTCGAACTGCGTGAACCCGCTCTTCGCCATGCAGCTGCCCACGGATCCCGCGGCCAACCTCTGCGCATTGCGGCGGGGTCCGCGGACTTCCGACATGGTCTTTTACGCGGCCATCGCCGGGGTGCCCTATCAGCTTCTGCAGCAGGCCCCGGCGAACCCGGCGAGCCCGCCGAAGGACACGCTGAGCGATGCGGACTGGCTCCGCATCACCGGCGCCGATCCGGAGCACTACGACTTCGCGGGCGCCGACTTCCACATGATCGAGTCGGCGCTGCCGCGGACCGCGGAGAACCTGCCGCCGGGCGTGGTCAACGCGTCGCGGTGTCCGCCGGGCTCGCCGGACCTCTGCGACCCCATCAACGGGCGTGAGGTCGACACGGGCAACGCGGCTCTACAGTACGCGTGCATCTTCCGCCTTCAGGCGCCCAAGGACTGCGCCGCCTCGGGCTCGCTGGGCGCGTGCGATTGCAACGCCGGCAGCCCCAACGCGAACTCGCCGCTCTGCCTCCAGGTTTCGGGGGCGTACACCAGCACGCAGATTGCCTCGCGCGTTTACCCGTCCGTTCGCGAGATGATCATCGCGCGCGCGCTCGGCACCCAGGGCATCGTGTCGAGCCTCTGCCCGATCCACACGACCCCGGACAACGGCGACGACCCCCCCGATCCACTCTTTGGCTATCGTCCGGCTCTGAACACGCTGCTCAACCGCATCAAGGGAACGATCACGCCCCCTTGTCTGCAGCCGTTGCCGAGAGACGGCGCGGGCGGGGTGAGTTGCGTCGTGCTCATGGTTCTCCCGGACGCGCGCGGCTCGTGCATGCAGCCTCGATGCGACGCCGCGCAGGGATTGTCCGTGCCGGACGCCGACGTGCTTTCGTCCTTTTGCAGCGCGGAGGAGGGCGCGTGGCAGCAGGTGGGCGGGGTCCACTCCGGCTTTCCGGATCCGGCCGGTCGGAGCGTCTGCACGCTGCCACAGCTCACGCCCGAGAATCATCCGGAGGCCTTCGACGACCTCGGGTCGTGCGCCGCGCCGACCGACGGAAGCCTGGGGTGGTGTTACGTCACGGGGAGAGAGGCCGGCGGCTGCCCCCAGGCGATCGTGTTCACCAACGACGAGCCGCCCCCCGGCGCATCGCTCTACGTCAAGTGCAAGTAGCCTGCTCGCAACGCGTTCAGCCAGGCCGGATCCGTATGCAGCGGCTTCGTCGACACCTGCTAGGCTCGGCCGGCGAGTATGTCCGATCCCGTCGATCAGCCCACCCCCGTCCGGCCCGAGGCGAGCTTCGACGTCCACGCCCTCGCCGCGTGGCTACGACCGCGATCGACCGACCTGGAAGGGGAGCCGGAGCTCTTGCAGTTCGGGCGGGGGTACTCGAACCTGACCTATCTCGTCCGGTTCGGTGCGCGCGAGGTCGTCGTCCGGCGCGCTCCGCCGGGCGTGAACATCAAGAGCGCCCACGACATGGGGCGCGAGTTCCGGATCCTCGGCGCGCTCGCCCCGGTCTGGCCGAAGGTCCCGCGGCCCATAGCTCACTCGGACGACGCCTCGGTCATCGGGACCCCGTTCTACGTGATGGAGCGGGTGCGCGGCGTCATCCTGCGCGCGAAGGTCCCTGAGGGGCTCGTCCTCGACGCGCCGACGATGCGCCGTGTATCCGAGGCGACCTGCGACACGCTGGCCGAGATTCACCGCCTCGACTATCGCGCCGCTGGTCTCGGGGACCTGGGCAAGCCCGAGGGGTACGTCGAGCGCCAGGTCCGAGGGTGGGCGGAGCGCTGGCGCAAGGCCCGCACGGACGACGTCCCGGACATCGAGAAGCTAGGCGCGTGGCTCGAGGAGCACCGCCCGTCCGAGAGCGGCGCGACGCTCGTCCACAACGACTTCAAGTACGACAACGTCGTCCTCGCGCGCGACCTCTCCGCCGTCGAGTCGGTCCTCGACTGGGAGATGGCGACCATCGGCGACCCGATGATGGACCTCGGGACGGCGCTCGGATATTGGATCGACGCGGACGACCCGCCCGTCTTCCAGGTGATGGCCTTCGGACCGACCAATCTCCCTGGCAACATCACCCGTCGCGAGTTCGCCGAGCGATGGTCGCGCGCGACCGGCCGCGACGTGTCCGGCGCCCTCTTCTACTACGCGTTCGCGCTCTTCAAGCTCGCCGTGGTCGCGCAGCAGCTCTACAAGCGGTACGTCGAGGGTCTCACGAAGGAGCCCCGCTACGCCGTCATGCTCGCCGGCGTCCAGGCGCTCGGGAACGCCGCGCTCCTGGCGATCGACAAGGGCCGGATCGACAAGCTCGCGTGAGTGCGTAACCCTCTTACTGCAAGCGCTGCCGTCGCTCGGCCCAACGTTGCCAGCGCGCGTAGTCGTCCATGCGGTCGCGTCCGGCCATGAACACGCCGAGCAGCACGGCGCCCCCCAAGAAGCCGCCGACATGCGCCATGAACGCGGTCCCCACGCCCGTGGTGCTGTGCAGCGCCGACCACAGGTTGACGACGAAGAATTCCCCGATCACGAGCCACGCCGGAAAATGCAGGAACAGGCCGAAGAAGAGCCACAGCGGCAAGATGGGATTGAAGACCGTGATGGGCGATCGCGGATAGAGCAGCAGGTACGCCGCGAGGACCGCGGAGATGGCCCCCGAGGCCCCGACCATGGGGACCGTGGACGTCGGGTTCGCGAGGATTTGTGCCGCGGCCGCGCAGACTCCGCCCGACAAGTAAAAAGCCGCGTAGCGCCCGTGGCCCATCGCGTCCTCCACGTTGTCGCCGAAGATCCAGAGAAAGAGCATGTTCCCGCCGATGTGCATGAATCCCGTCGGATCGTGGGAGAACATGCTCGTGAACACCGCTTCGACGCTCCCCATCGGATCCCGGATGGCGCGAGCCGGGACGAGCCCCCAGAGGCGGACGACGGCCTCGGCCGCGGTGTCGGGGGGAAACCTGCTCGATAGGCTGCCGAGGTTGCCGAGCTCGAGGACGAACACGACGACGTTGGCCGCAATCAGCGCGTAGTTGACGATGGGGACCGAGCGGGTGGGCAGGTGATCGCGGAGCGGTAGCACCGGGCGACTCTGGCATGGATCGAGGCGCGCCGCCGTGGTCGCTGCGTACGCAAGAGGACCCGCCGAGCGGTGTCCCCAGTCCGACCCCTCGCTTCGCTCGAGCGTGCGGACTAAAACGACCACCCGATCTGCGCGAGCAGACGCGGGAACAGGGCGCTGGAGTCGGCCATGTGAATCACCCCGAGCCCAGCTCCGGCGCCCACCGTGAAGCCTCCGGGCAGGACCTCTTGCTCGCCGACGTCGAACGCCACCCCCGCGTAGCCCTGGGTTTGCGTCGGGTCGCCCGTCGTCGCCTGGGAGGTCACCCCGAGCAGCAAGGACGGCCCGAGGAATGGCCCGCGCAGCGTGCGGCGCCAATCCCACCAATAGTGGTACCCGAGCTCCACGCCGAACCCCGCCGAGTCGTGCGACGCGAAGCCGAGGCCCTCCGAGATGAGGCTCCTCCCGCCGCCGCGGTCCGCGGGCCAAATGAGAACGTTCGGCGATCCGACGAGGGCGTGGTGAGGCGCGAGCTGAACCTCCGCGTTGAGGCTCAGTCGACCCCAGAAGAGCCCCAGCGGGTTCAGGGTGACCGCCACGCGCCGCGTCTCGGGGGGCGGCTCCTCGGGCACGAACACGACGTCGGTGTGCCGATGAACGCGCGGGCGATAGACGGGCGGCGGCGGCGGCGCGGGAGAAGGCGGCGGCGGACGCGACGCAGCTCGAGGCGGAGGGGGCGCCGGAGCCGGCGACGTGGACGTCGCGCGGGGAGGCGGCGGCGGCGGCGGCAGTTCGGTCGGCTCACCGATGGGCGGCGGCGGCGGGGGAGGAAGGTCGGGCTGGGCCGACGCTGGCGCGGTCACGAGGAGGCCCACCGCCACCGTGGGCCACGCCAGGCCGTAGAACCGCATCGGACGCCAGCTTAGCCGCTTTCGCCTCCCCCGGGCTTTTCGTCCTTGTCTACGGGCTCCTCGGCAGGCTTGGGGCGCGCCGGCTCGTCTCGCTTTTCGAACCGTTG
>DATGJA010000428.1:0-6095 GCA_035295445.1 Polyangiaceae bacterium
ACCTGCTCGGCTACTGCGAGGTCCACATCGAGCAGGGCCCCGTGCTCGAGGCGATGGGACTGCCGCTGGGGGTCGTGACGGCGATCGCGGGGCAGGATCGCTTCGTGGTCTCTTTCACAGGTGAGGCGGGGCACGCGGGCACGGTGCCCATGAACGGCCGGCACGACGCGCTCGTGGTCGCCGCCATGTACGTGATCGCGGTCGAGCACGAGGCTCGCACCACGCCAGGGCTGGTGGCGACCGTAGGCAACATCGTGGTGCCCGGCGGCGCGGCCAACGTGATCCCCGGCCGTGTCGATCTCACGCTCGACGTTCGCCACCCCGACGACGCGACCCGGCTCCAGGCAAGCCAGGGGCTGATCGGCTACGCGCACGCCCTGGCCTCCGACCGCGGCATCGCCGTCGACGTGCGCCCGGTCGGCGAGAACGCTGCGGTGTCCTGCGCGCCTCGCCTGCGGGACCTCCTCGCGCGTGCGGTGCGCGATTCGGGCCGGGAGGCCCTCGAGGTGGCCAGCGGTGCGGGGCACGACGGCGTCGTCATGTCTCAGCTGTGCGACGTGGGGATGCTGTTCGTCCGCTGCAAGGGTGGCGTGAGCCACAACCCCGCCGAGTCCGTGGAGGTCGACGACGTGGCGGCGGCGATCGCCGCCCTGGAGCGGTTCCTGGAGCTGCTGGCGTGAGCGTGGACCTGCTGGTGCGCGGCGGCACCGTGGTCACGGGATCGAGCGTGGCCCTCGCGGACGTCGCGGTGACCGACGGGCGCATCACGGAGGTCGGATGGCACCTCGACCTGACTGCCGGTGAGGTCATCGAAGCCCGCGGACTGCACGTGTTTCCCGGCGGGATCGACTCCCACGTCCACTTCAACGAGCCCGGACGGACGCAGTGGGAGACGATCGCAAACGGCTCGGCTGCGCTGGCTGCAGGCGGCTACACGACGTTCGTCGACATGCCGCTCAACAGCCTGCCCGTGACGACGACGGCCGCCGCTTACGACGCCAAGCTCACCGCAATGGAGCGATCCTCCGCCCTGGACTACGGCCTGTGGGCCGGTCTCGTGCCCGGCAACCTTGGCGAGCTCCGGCCGCTGGTCGAGCGGGGCGCCGCCGGGTTCAAGGCCTTCATGTGCCCGAGCGGGATCGACGAGTTCCCGGCCTGCGACGAAGCGGTGCTGCGCGAGGGCATGGCACGGATCGCCGAGCTCGACTCGATCCTGCTCGTCCACGCGGAGGATCCCGCTCTCGTCGCGTCGGGACCCGGCGGACCCACGCCTCGTGACTTTCTGCGGTCGCGACCCGCCGAGGCGGAGGTGCGCGCAATCGAGCAGGCGGTGGACCTTGCCTCGAAGACGGGCTGCCGCCTCCATGTCGTCCACGTGAGCACGGCGCGTGGCGCGGAGCTCATCCACGACGCGCGACTGGCAGGCGCCGACGTCACCGGCGAGACCTGCCCCCATTACCTGCTCTATACGGAGCGCGACCTCGAATCGATCGGAGGCGAGGCCAAATGCGCGCCGCCCTTTCGGACCGAGGAAGACCGCGACACCCTGTGGCGCATGCTTGCCGATGGGCGGCTGCCCATGGTCGTCTCAGACCATTCGCCCAGCACGCGCGATCTGAAGCACGAGGAAGATTTCACGCGGGCGTGGGGCGGAATCTCCGGGTGCCAGTCGACTCGGCAGCTTCTGCTGGCCGAAGGCAAATTGAACCTGGGCGCGATCGCCGCCGTCACGGCCACCAACATCGCGGGGCGATTCGGCCTCACGCACAAGGGCGACATCGCGCCGGGTTTCGACGCAGACCTGTGGCTGGCGGACCTCTCGTGGACGGGCACAGTCCGAGCCGAGGACCTGCTCTACCGCAACCCCTTCAGCGCCCACGAAGGCCGGCCGATCCGCGGCCGCACGATTTGCACCCTCGTGCGAGGCCGCAAGGTTGTTCCGGGCGCGCCCGCCACCGGGCGGTTCATTCGCGGAGGCGTGCGCTCGTAGCCGCGATCTCGCGCGAGATCTGATCCTCGTCCGCCGTCAGAAGGCGACCCCCACGAACCACGACGCGCCCGTTGACGACCACCGCCTCGGCGCGGGAGGGCGGCGCAAGCGCCAGGGCGGCGACGACGTCGGCGACGCCACTGTGGACGAGGCCGTCGACGCGGAAGAACGCCACGTCCGCGCACTTGCCTGCCTCGAGAGTGCCGCAGTCGTCGCGGCCGAGGCACTCGGCTCCGCCTCTGGCCGCCAACCGCCATGCCCCGCGTGCGTCGAGGGCTCGAGGCGCATCGTCGCGGCGCTGCATGGCGGCGCGCAGACGCGCGAGGTACAGCGCCTGGTGCACCTCGCCGACCAGGCTTGCGTCCTCGTTGCTGGCCGCGCCGTCGACGCCCAGGCCGACCCGCGCTCCGGCCTTGACGAGGTCCTCGACCCGACACGCCCCCGCGCCCAGGCGCATGTTGCTGGAAGGGCAGTGCGCCACACCGGTGCGGGTCGATGCGAGGTGGCCGACCTCCATGTCGTCGAGGTGGATGGCGTGCGCGAACCAGACGTCGTCGCCCGTCCAGCCCAGGTCCTCCATGAGCTGGACCGGCCGCCGCTCGAACTTCTCCAGGCAGAAGCGCTCCTCGTCGAGCGTCTCCGCGACGTGAGTGTGCAGCCGGACGCCGTGCTTGCGCGCGAGCGTGGCAGCATCGCGCATGAGCCGGGGTGTGACTGAGAAAGGCGAGCACGGGGCCACCACGACCCGGCACATCGAGCCTGGCCCGGGATCGTGGTGGCGGCGGATCATCTCCTCCGTGTGAGCGAGGATCGCGTCCTCGTCCTCGACGACCGAGTCCGGGGGAAGCCCGCCGCTCGATTCGCCCAGGGACATCGAGCCGCGGCACGGGTGAAACCGCAGGCCAAGCTCGGCGGCGGTGTCGACCAGGGCCTCGAAGATGCCGGCCGAGCCATGCGGGAAGACGTAGTGGTGGTCCGTCGAGAGCGTGCACCCGCACAGCAGGAGTCTTGCCATGGCGGCGCGTGCCGCGGACCGGACGGTGTCCGCGTCGATCCGCGCCCACACCGGGTACAGGGCGCGCAGCCACTCGAACAAGGTCCCATCCGGCTCGTAGCCTCGGGTCGCCCACTGGTACATGTGGTCGTGCGAGTTGACCAGCCCTGGCATCGCGACGCAGTTGGGCTCGTCGATCACGTCGTCGGCCTTCGGCGGCTCGCCGGAACCGACCTGCCGGATGATGCCGCCTTCGGCGAGCACCCAGCCGCGGTCCAGCTCCTGGCCCGTCCCCGTGACGAGCAGGCCAGCGCGCATCAAAAGGCTCAAGTCAGGGCGATGTCGTGAGGACGGACCGGCACACGGGAGAGCGGCTTGCCTGTGGCGGCGCGGATCGCCGCCAGGATGGCCGGGCCCGAGGAGATCGTGGGAGGCTCACCCACTCCCTTCAGCCCGTAGGGGGAGTGCGGGTCGCCCAGCTCCAGGATGTCCATCCGGACGGGCGGCATGTCGAGGATGGTCGGCAGGAGGTAATCCGTGAAAGAGGCGTTGCGGATCACGCCGTCCTTGACCTGGATCTCCTCCATGACGGCGAGCCCGAGGCCCTGCGCGGCGCCACCCTCGAGCTGGCCCTCGACCGCCTTCGGGTTGATCGCCTTGCCCACGTCCTGCGCGGTGGCGAGCTCGACGACCTTGACGAGGCCGAGCTCGACGTCGACGTCGACCACGGCGCGGTGGGCGGCAAAGGCGAGCTGCATATGGGCGTCGGCCTGGCCCGTGTCCGCGTCGAGTCGGCGCGTCCCGCGCGGACGGAACTCGCGCGTCTCCTCGATGACCGCGTCTCCCAGCAGGGTGGCGAGGTCGACGATTTGCGCACCGTCCGCGCCGACGACGGCACCACCCTCGAGGCGCAGCTCGCCGTCGCGATGAAGTTCTGCGCTCGCCAGCTGGAGCACGCGCTCGCGCACCGCTTCGCACGCGGCCTTGACAGCGCCTCCGGTGATGTAGGTCTGCCGCGATGCCGAGGACGAGCCTGCCGAGCCCACCGCGGTGTCGGCGTTGAGCACGACGACGTCCGCGACGCCCAGCTCCGTGCCCGCGATCTGCGCCTGGACCATGACGAGGCCCTGCCCCACCTCGGCCGCGGCCGTGTGGACCTCCACGCGGGCCGCTCCCGCGGACGCGGACAGCCTCACCCGGGCGGTCGAGTAGTCGTCAAAGCCCTCCGAGTAGCCGATGTTCTTGAAGCCGACGGCGTATCCGATGCCACGCACGACGCCCTCTCCGTGGGTCGTGTTGGACACGCCGCCGGGCATGAAAGCGCCATTTGCGCGCTCCGGGCGAGGCGGCGGCACAGGCATCGCGCGCACCCGTTCCAGCAGTTCCGAGACCGGGGCCGGGCCCTCGACCTTCTGGCCCGTGATCATGTGGCTGCCCGTCCGCATCGCATTGCGCATTCGCAGCTCGACAGGGTCCATGCCGAGCGCGGCCGCGAGCCTGTCCATCTGCGCCTCGTGCGCGTAGCAGTTCTGGACGGAGCCGAACCCTCGCATGGCTCCGCATGGCGGGTTGTTCGTGTAGACGACGATCCCGTCGATCGTCGCGTTCGGGCATTCGTAGGGGCCGGCCGAGAAGCACGAAGCGTTGGCGATGACCGCCGTCGAGCTCGACGCGTAGGCTCCGCCGTCGAGCAGGATCCGCGCGCGCACGTAAACGAGCTTCCCGTCTCGGTTTGCACCGTGCTCGTAATGGAGCCGGCCGGGGTGGCGATGGACGTGGCCGACGAACGACTCGGGTCGCGAGTACGAGATCTTCACGGGGCGGCCCGTCCGCAGCGCGAGCAGGCACGCGTGCGCCTGCATCGAAAGATCCTCGCGTGCGCCGAACGCTCCACCGATGCCCGCCATGAAAAGGCGCACCTTCTCGCGAGGCAGTGCCAGGGCGCCGGCGAGCTGCTCCTGGTCGACGTGCAACCACTGCGTCGCGATGTACAGGTCGACGCCCCCTTCGCCGTCGGGAATCGCCAGGCCGGACTCCGGGCCGAGCGGCGCCTGGTCCTGCATCCCGATCTCGTAATCGCCCGTGACGACGACATCGGCCTTTGCAGCCTGGTCGCCGTGGCGGATTCGAACCTGCCGGGTGATGTTTCCGCCAGGGTGCAGCGACGGCGCGGCCGGGGACAGCGCGGCCTCAGGGTCGCTGACAGGCCGCATGACGTCATAGCCGACCTTCACCTTCGCCGCCGCGCGGCGAGCCTGCTCCGGGTGCTCGGCGGCGACGAGCGCGACAGCCTCGCCCCAGTAGCGCACGACGTCGATGGCGAGCACCGGCTGGTCGGCGATCTCCAGGCCGTAAAGCTTGCGGCCGGGCACGTCCTCGTGAGTGAGCGCCGCGTGCACGCCGGGCATCGCACGTGCCTCGCTCGCGTCGATTGACGTGATGCGCGCGTACGGGTGCGGGCTGCGCACGGTGGCTCCCCACAGCATTCCTTCGACGCGGAGGTCGCTCGAGTACGGGAAGTCGCCGCGGACCTTGAGCGCGGCGTCCGGTCGGGCGACCGACTCGCCCACCCGACCGCTCGACGACAGCGCGGGCGCGAGGCGCGGTCTCTCGCTCATCGCATGCGCCCCGCGGCGAGGTTGACCGCATCGAGGACCTTGGCGTAACCGGTGCACCGGCAGATGTTGCCCGCGAGCGCCTCACGGACCTGGGCCTCGTCCGGGTTGGGCACCCGGCTCAGCAGGTCGTGCGTGGCGACGACAAGGCCCGGCGTGCAGAAGCCGCACTGCACCGCGCCCGCCTCCACGAACGCCTGCTGCACCGGGTGCAGGGAGTCCCCTGCGGCGAGTCCTTCGACAGTCGTGATCTCGCGGCCTTCGGCCTGGCCCGCCAGGACGAGACACGAGCACACGAGCGCGCCGTCGAGATAGACGGTGCACGAGCCGCACTCGCCCTGCTCGCAGGCGTTCTTCGAGCCGTACAGGCCGAAGCGCTCGCGCAGCACGTACAGCAGGCTCTCCCCCTCCCACACCTCGCTTGCGCTCCGGGGCTCGCCGTTGACCGTGCACGACACCTTCACGCGACCCGCTCCTGCCAGGCCCACGCCAGGCA
>DATGJA010000429.1:0-3581 GCA_035295445.1 Polyangiaceae bacterium
CGGATCAGCTCGGCGGGGCTTCCGTCGGCGAGCACGCGCCCGCCATCCATCATCAGGACGCGGTCGCACAACGCCGCGGCCTCGTCCATGTCGTGCGTGCAAAGGAGCACGGTGACGGCGCGCTCGGCCCGCAGCATCTGAAGAAGGTCCTGGACCTCCTTCTTGGACCGCGGGTCGAGCCCGGTCGTCGGTTCGTCCATGAGCAGGAGCGACGGCGCCGTCAAAAAGCTCCTCGCGATGGCCACCTTTTGCTGCTGCCCCCGCGACAGCTCCTTCATGGGCTGGTCGACCATCTCGGGCGACAAGCCCAATCGTTCGAGGATCTCGAGCACTCGCTCGCGCGTCCCGCCACTGCCCTGCCCGTAAAGGCGCGCGGCGTAGAGCATGTTCTCCCACGCGCTCAGTTCCTTGAAGAAGGCGGCCTCGACCGACACCCGGTTGACGTGGCGGCGCACAGCGACCGGCTGGCCGACGACGTCCCAGCCGAACACCGTCGCGGTGCCGGAGTCGGGTGTCAGCAGCGTGCCGAGGATCCGGATGAGCGTGGACTTGCCGCTCCCGTTGGGTCCGAGGATGCCGACCACGCCTCCGGCCTCGACAGTCAGGTCGAGCTCGTGGAGCGCGACCTTGTCCTTCCACGCGCGCCGCCACCAGGGCGTGCTTGCCACGCGCTCCCGGCTGCGGAACGCTTTTTTGACTTTTCTGATCTCGATCGCGAATGAGCTCATGACATCTCCGGTGAAGGGGACGGCAAAAAGAAAAGGACCGTGGCGGTGCCCAACTACCGCACGGTCCCTTGAGTGCCTGTGGTTTCTAGTCTTCGGCTAGCTGACCGGACTCAACAGTGCGCGGATGGGCGCGCTCCGCCCCGGAAGGCGAAGCCTCTCGTTCTCGTCACGCCCATGAACACGCTCCTGACCTGAGTGATAGACACACCCGGATGGGTGTAGTTCTCGACCTAGCCTAACCCGCGCTCGAGCCCGCGTCAAGCCCGAGATGCCCGATGAGGAAGGCCATCACGAACGCCTCCTCGCGCCATGACTCGTAGCGCCCCGAAGGGCCCATGTGCCCGGAGCCCATCTGTGTCTTCAAGAGGATCGGCCGCTCCCCGGTGTTGCGCCGGCGTAGCCTGGCCACCCACTTCGCGGGCTCCCAGTACGAGACCCGCGGATCGTTGAGTGCGCCCGTGACGAGCATCGCCGGGTAGTCGGCCCGCCTCACGTTGTCGTACGGCGAGTAGCTCTTGATGTATCGGTAGAAGTCCGGGTCTTTCGGGTTGCCCCACTCCTCGTACTCGTTGACCGTGAGCGGCAGCTTGTCGTCGAGCATCGTGGTCAACGCATCCACGAACGGCACCTGGGCCACGGCGCAAGCGAACAAATCCGGGCGCGCATTGACGACGGCGCCGATCAACAGCCCACCGGCACTTCTTCCACGAGCCGCGAGTCGACGCGGATTCGTGTAGCGCTGAGCGACCAGGTACTCCGCGCACACGATGAAGTCGTCGAACGTGTTGCGTTTGGCCAGGTACTTGCCGTTCTCGTACCACTCCCTCCCCATCTCGCCGCCGCCCCGAACGTGCGCGATGGCGTAGACGAAGCCGCGATCCAGCAGGCTCAGTCGTGCAGGGTCGAACATCGGGTCGATCGACGCCTCGTAGGCGCCGTAGCCATAGAGCAGTCCAGGGTGGGAACCGTCACGCTCCAACCCGCGCCTGTACACGAGCGACATGGGAACCTTCGTCCCGTCGTGAGACGGCACCCACGCGCGCTCCGAAACGTAGTCGTCTCGGTTGTACCCCCCACGGACCGGCTGCTCCTTGACGACGTTGCGCTCGCGCGTGACCATGTCGTAGTCGACCGCCGAGAACGGCGAGGTAAGCGACGTATAGAAGAAGCGCATCACCGAACCGTCGTATTCGGGGTGCGAACCGGGGAACGCAGTGTAGGCGGCCTCGGGTTGCTCGACAAGGTGCAGATCGCCGCTCTCCGAGTCGAGCACTTCGAGGCGCTGAAGGCCGGCGGAACGCTGGCCGAGGACGACGTGATGGGCGAACACGTCGGCGAAGTTCAGCCTCACGCCCTGCCTTTCGGGCACAACTTCGGTCCACGCGGAGCGCCCCGGCGTGGCGAGCGGGGCGGCCATCAAACGGAAGTTGGTCGCGCCGTCGTTGGTGAGGATCAGGAAGCGATCCTCCTGGTGGTCGACGGAGTACTCGACGTCCTGGCGCCGAGCTTCGATCAGCGTGGGCGATCCTTCCGGGTCATCGCTGCGCAAGAACAGGCACTCACTCGAGACCTGGCTCGAGGTGGTGATGAAGATGTAGCGCCCGCTCTTGCTGAGCTCGACTGATACCTCGAAACGTTCGTCGTCCTCCTGGAAAACCAGCGCGTCCGAGGCGACCGGTGTGTCGATGCGGTGCCGCCACACCTGGTACGGACGCATTGTGCCGTCCGGCTTGGTGTAGAAGAACGTCCCGCTGTCCGCCGACCAGGCGGAGCCGTAGTACACGCCTGGTATGGCGTCGGGCAGGTCGGCCCCGCCGCGCAGGTCGCGGAACCGCAGCTCGTGCTTCTCGGAGCCGTCCAGGTCGACCGCGTAGGCAAGCAGGTTCTCGTCGGGGCTCCGTTCGACATAGCCGAGCTCGAAGTAGTCGTGGCCTCTCGCGAGCAGGTTGGCGTCGAGCATCACCTGCTCCGGCTGATCCATCGATCCACTTCGCCGGCAGTAGATCTCGTAATCGAGCCCTTCGACGGTCCGCGTGTACGTCCAGTAACCGCGGTGAAACACCGGCGCCGACGTGTCGGTTTCCTGGACACGGCCTTTGATCTCGCCGTACAGCGTGTCCTGAAGCTCCGCGTGCGGTGCCATCACCAGGTCCGCGTACGCGTTCTCCGCCTCGAGGTGCGCCATGACCTTGGGGTCGCGCCTCTCGCGCAGCCAGTAGTAAGGGTCCTCGCGGCGGTCGCCGTGCGCCTCGAGGACGTGCGGCCGTTCTTCGGGTACCGGAGGAACGGCGGTCGCCTGCTTCACCTGTTCAATCCTATGGGCGGCACTATGTCCTTCGCCTCCACGGACGTTCGGCCCTGTGCCACGCGCGGCGGGGGCGACAGACTCGCTGTGGAGGTGAGCGATTTGCACGCACTCGTCGTCTATGACTCCGTCTACGGCAACACCGAATGGGTCGCCCGCGCGATCGCCGATGGGTTGAAGCAGCACTACACGGTCCGCATGGTCCGGGCGACCGCGGTCGACCTTGCTGACCTCAAAGAAGTCGATCTTCTGGTCGTCGGCGCTCCGACACAGCGTCACCAGGCAAGCCCCGCCATGCAGAAGTTCCTCGATGGCATTCCCCGGCGCAGCCTTCGCGGCGTGTCAGCCGTTGCGTTCGACACGCGGTATCGGATGGCGCTGTTCTTCTCGGGGTCGGCCGCGATTGAAATATCCAGGCGCCTGAAGCACGCCGGAGCGGCGATGGTGGACGAGCCGCAAAGCTTCTTCATGGAGCCCGACCGTCTCGGCGGGAATGGACGCAAGCACGACAAGGAGCTGCTCGCGAGCGGCGAGCTCGAGCGCGCACA
>DATGJA010000430.1:0-7384 GCA_035295445.1 Polyangiaceae bacterium
CTGCACGCCCGCCGGCAGCAGCGCGACGAGCTCGATGAAGACGGACGAGACCATCTCGACGATCACGATGCTCGCGGGCGTCGCGGCCGTCGGGGCGGGCGTGTTTCTCGTCTTTTCGAACGCCGGCGAGACGTCGTCCCCCGCCGGGGCCGTTCGCGTGAGCCTGGGCTTCGTCGGCTCCGGGGTGCGCGCGCAAGCTTCCTGGTGACTCCGCCGTGGCGCAATCGACGCGAGGGGTCGACTTCAAAATGATGGCCCACTTGCGAGCGCCGGAGACACTCTGACGGGGTGAAGATAGAGCGCCTGACGAGACTTTCGGTGGCCGTCGCGCCCGTCTCACTGGCGGTCTGTGTTCAATGCGGCAGCTCTGGGACCGGCGCGCGCGACGGGTCGAGCCTCGCTTCCGGGTCGGGCTCGGGCACGAGTTCGTCCTCCGGACCGGGGTCCGGTGCAAGCTCTACCTCGGGCGGCCCCTCCAACTCGGGGTCCTCGGGTGGCAGCGGCGGCAGCCCGGCGAGCGGCGGCAGCTCGAACGCCGACGCCGGGGACGCCGACGGGGGCAGCGGCAGCGACGCGAACACCGGCGAAGGCGGCAGCAGCGCAAGCACGATCGGCGCGAGTTACACCATCGGTGCGGACGTCAGCGACCAGGAGCCCCAACCCGACGCCACGCGGGCCAACCTTCTTTCGTTCATGAAGTCCCATGGTTTCAACTACGTCCGGTTGCGAACCTTCGTCGACCCCGGCGCCGCAGACGGATACGACCGGGCGAAAGGATTCGACGACATCGCTCACACCGTGGCGTTCGGCAAGCAAGTCAAGGACGCGGGCATGGGTTTGCTCGTCGACTTTCACTACAGCGACAACTGGGCGGACCCGGGCAAGCAGTGCGTCCCCGTCGCTTGGCAAACCTATACGACGATCGCCGGCATGGCCGCCGCCGTTCACGACTACACGAAGAGCTCCATCACGCAGCTCATCGCCGGAGGGGCGCGCCCCGACATGGTGCAGATCGGAAACGAGGAGACGCCCGGCATTCTGATTCATCTCTGCGACAGCGGCGGACTTCCCAAGGCAGGTACCGCCGGTTACAACCCCGTCAACGGCGCCATCTACCTCTATTCGTCCACGGACAAGGGCCCTCCCCCCGCGGGTGGCCCCGCCGCCGGAGGGTGGAGCAACTTGGGAATGCTCCTCAACGCCGCGGTGAGGGGCGTCAAGGACGTCGACGCCGGGATCAAGATCGCGCTCCACGTCGACCGGTGCAACGACACGGCCTCGAGTCAAGCCTACATGACGAACGCGAAGGCTCAGGGCGTCGCGTTCGATGTCTTCGGCGAGTCCTGCTACGTGGGCACCCAGGGGCAGCCGTCAGCCATGCAAACGACGATCGCGTCGATCGCGAGCTCCTTCCCCAGCGTGAAGTTCATGGCTGCCGAGTACGGCGGCTCGCCACGCGCCATCAACGACATCTTCTTCGATCTTGCCCATCAGCAAGGCGCCGGCACGTTCAACTGGCAACCCACCACCCTCTGGGTGCGCTCGGGAAGCACGTATGCCGCGGGGCCCGACATGCCGATCTACGATCAGATGAGGATCGATTACGCGAGCCGCCTCTGAGAGGCTATTTCGGCGTGGACGGCGCGCCGGCATCGCCGCGCTCAAACGGCGCGCCTACGAGGATGGCGTGCTCTTGATGCCGGGAAACAACCTCGGCTACTTCGGACCCCAGGCGGCGCCGCGGGACTGGCGGCGGGTGGCCTTCCGTTGCTACGCAGACGGAAGGACGCACAAAGGAGCCCACCATGCTGGGAAATGCGGATGCGATCGCCACGGTAGCCGTAAGGGACCTGACTCGGGCGAGAGAGTTCTACGAGGGTGTCCTCGGCCTTCGCGTGCTGAACGCGCAAGGGTCCGAGGCCATCACCTTTCAGAGCGGCAAAGCGGCGCTCATCGTCTACCGATCCGACTTCGCCGGGACCAACAAGGCGACCGCGATGAACTGGATGCTGGGCAAGGAAATCGACCAGGTCGTCCAGGGTCTCAAAGAGAAGGGGGTCACGTTCGAGCACTATGACTTGCCGGGCATGACGAAGAAGGGGGACGTGCACGCGTTCGGCGAGTTCAAGTCGGCGTGGTTCAAAGACCCGGACGGCAACATCCTCGCGCTGATGGGAACGTAACGACCGCGCGCGTCAGCCAGTTCCACGACGCCTCACGGCCCCGCGGCCCTGCCGTCTCCGAAGCCCGGATTGCCGCCCGCGTCGGCGAGGTCCGCCGCGTCGTCGTCCGTCGCGCTTTGCGGGGACGTGGCCGGAGATCCGCCTGGGTACTTTGCGACGTCGGCCGGCGAGCACGGCTGCGGGTTGGCGGAGTCGGCCTGGACGCACTCGATCATCCACAGGTCTCGTGGCGGCAAGCTGTCGGCGTCGGCCTTGGCACGGATCGCCTTCATGTCCTTGGAGACCGCAAGCGTGCTGCAGGACGGGACGGCGCTCACGATGAAGAGGCCGACGCAGAGGACTCCGACGAACGGCAACACGGCCCTGTACAGGCTCGAGACCGGTCGATTGAAGCGAAAGCTGGAGAGAAAGAGGTTGAGTCCCAGCGGGGGGATGCAGAACGCGATCTCGAGGTTCAAGAGGAAGATCATTCCGAGCTGCAGCGGCGAAATCTTCTCGTCGGGGTGCCGAGTCCCGAGGTCTGCGACGAACGGCAAGATCAGAGGCACCGCGACGAAGATCGCGCTGAAGCCCTCCATGAGCATCCCGAGGAGCAGCAGGAACACGTTCATCACGATCAAGAACTGCCACTCGTGCTCGATGCCGACGGCGATCAGGAACCCGAGCACCTTCGTCGGGACGTGCTGATCGACGACGTAGTTCATCAGCGCGTTCGCCATCGCGAGGATCAAGATGATGGCGCCTGCCAGCGTCATCGATGCGCTCGCGACGCGGGCGAGGTCCTTCTTGAAGGAGAGGTCGCGCAGGACGAAGAACACGACGATGACGACGTAGAAGGCGACGAGGCCCGCCGCCTCGTCGAGCGCCGCGAGGCCGGTGCCCGTCGCGACCGCGAGCAAGGCAAGGAGGCCGAACTCCCACTTGAGGTCCCACGTCGTGGTCGCCATCGCGTCGAGTCGCGGCCGCTCCCGCGCAATTCCTTCGCGGTGGGCCGTCCATGCCACGTAAGCACTGAGCAGGCCGATGACGAGGAGCCCCGGCACCAGCACCGCCTTGAACACGATGGCGAGATCGAGGTGCGCGAGGATGGCGTACGCCCCGAGCGGTAACGACGGAAGGAGCAGCCCGACGGATCCTCCCGTCGTCACGAGTCCGAGGGCGAACGGTTCGGAGTAGCCCTGTTTGCGCAGCGCCGGATAAAGCAGGCCCCCGACGGCGATGATCGTCACTCCGCTGCCGCCCGTGAGGACGGTGAAGACCGCGCTCGCGATGATGCACACGAGCGCGAGCCCCCCGGGCAGCCACCCGAGGAGGCTGCGAGCACCCGCCACGAGGCGGTCCGGCGTCTTGGCCTCGGCGAGGACGAAGCCGACGAACGTGAACAGCGGGATGGTGACCACCACCGGGTTGTCCGAGAAGTGCTCGTCGAGGACGGTCGGCGCGATGAATCGCAGGTGGCGGTACGCCGCGTCGGGATGCAGCAGCCAGAGGATCTCGGCCGAGCCCCCCAGGACGGCCATGAGCGGCGTCCCCAGAAGGGCCAGCAGGACCACGCCGCCCGCGACCACGCTCCCGCCCACGCTCAGCGCGACGAGCGCCGCTGCGGCGATGCCGATTCCGATCTGCGCGGTGCGAGGGATGGACTCCACGTCCTGGCTCTCGGGATCGTGCGCGGGTGCGTCGTCCGCTCTCTCGCTTCGCTCGAGCCTGCCGACTTGCCTCGCCAGCGCCAGGAGAACCCGGAGCAGGAACTTGACCGCCAGGATCGCGAGACCGAACGGGAACACCAGGTTGAGATCGCGAATGAGAAGCCCCCGCGCCTGCTCTCCTGCTCCGGGGCAAGACACCTGCGGCGCGCGGGTCGCGTCCGGCGCCGAGGGGTCCATGCGCAGCCCCTCGACGGCTGCTCGGTCGAAGTGGGCCGTCCAGGGCGCGCCGTCGAGCCACGCGTTCCATTCGGTCGCCGTCATCCAGCCGTCGTAGGGGTCTCCGGCGAGTACGTGCGGAAGGGACTTGAAGTCGAGGGACGCCTGACGGCCGAGTACGAAGAAGTCCAACGACATGCCGCGGCCGAGGGTCGCCAGGCGCTCGCGCACGGGCGTTTCGCATGTCTTGCTCGGGTCCTCGAGGCACGGCTGCGTGGCGGCGGCGCCGAAGTCGGAGATTGCGATGTAGTCGACGAAGCCCACCGCGCCGGCCGCGCACACGGTCGCGGCGGAGAGCCACCCGGCGATCGCGCTCGCAGCGCGTAGCCTCCGGGGGATGTAGCGAACGACGACGTCGACGTGGATGTTCTTGCCCGAGGACGTCGCCAGAGAGGCGCCGACGAGGGCGAGCCACAGCGTGAGGCGCGTGGCGAGGCCGCGCAGGCCCCCGATGAGCATCAGCGACGAGGCGTTCTGCAGCCAGTTGAGCACGTTGCTGGATGCGCCCACGCCGACGTGCACCCAAAGCCGCGCGATGCAAGCGCCGACCACGAGGCTCAGGGCGACGAGGGCCCGCCGAAGCACCGGCCGCGCTCGCAGGACCCGGAGGGAGGCCAGGTGCGTGGCGGCCCCCAGGCACACCATCGAGAGCACGCTGCGACAGGCCAGCCCCGACCGGTCGCCGTACACCGACTCCGTCGATAGCCCCTTGAGTACGACCCAGAGCGTCAATGACAGGATCTCCGCGGCGAGGACCGCGATGCAGAGCCAGGATTCGACCCGTTGCCAGCCCGCCTCGAAGCGGGGGATGAAAGCCGCCCAGGACCCGCCTCCGGCGTTCGCGTCGCGATGGTCGTGCGTCATCGGTCCCTCCGTGCGAGCGTCCAAGAGCGCTTGGCTCGACGGCCTACCGTACGGCGGGCCGCGTTATGGGAGCGTCAGCGTGCCGTCAAAAGCGCACGGAGATCGGGTCGGCGCACGTGCGACTCGACGGGCGCGGGTCGCCCGATGTCGATACACTCGAGGGGGACGCGATGACCCTCGCCCGCCACCCCGATGACAGCGCGCGGCGCGCGCAGGCGGTGTCCACGCCGGATCGCGAAGTCCTCGCCATTTCACTCCTCGGCGGGTTTCGGGCACGCGTCGGTGCGTCGACGATCCAGTTGCCTACCCGCAAGACGCAGGCGCTGCTTGCGTACCTCTCGCTCGAGCCGGGAGCGCCGCACGACCGCGAGAAGATCCAGGGGCTGCTCTGGCCGAACGCGCCGCCGCGTCAGGCCCAGGCCAGCCTGCGCCAGACGTTGTTCACGTTGCGAAAGAGCCTGCCCGGGACGTGCGCCACGGCCGTCTTGACCACCGCCACGACCGTCGCCCTCGATGCGTCGAATCTCAGCGTCGACGTCGCGCTCCTCGAGCCCCATCTTGGCGGCGCGACGCGAGACGCGCTGGAGGTAGTGGCATCGCTCTATACGGGGCACCTCCTCGAGGCGTTCGTCGTCGACGAGGCGCCCTTCGACCAGTGGATCGAAAGCGAGAGGTCACGACTCCGAGAGGTGGCGCTGGGGATGCTCGAGCACCTCGTGGACGTGCAAGCGTCCGCGGGCGAAGCCGACAAGGCGATCCAGACGGCGCTCCACTCTCTCCGGCTCGATCCGCTGCGGGAGAGCACGCATCGGGCGCTGATGCAGCTGTACGTCGCGTCCGGGCGCCGTGGAGCCGCGGTGCAGCAGTACCGCAGCCTGGTCAACGCGCTCGCGCGGGAGCTCGGCGTCGAGCCGGACGGCCAGACGAAGGGGCTGCACGACGAGATCCTTCGCATGAGTTCCGCCGCGGCGGCTGCGGCGCCTCCCGCGCCGTCGTGGCCCCTGCCTGCGCTCGCGCGATCCCGGCAGGCACCGCCGCCGTCGCCCCTCATCGGACGCGACGGGGAGGTGGCTCGTCTTCACGGCGCGCTCGACGACGCCTGGCGTGGCGCCGGCAAGCTCTTGCTCCTGTCCGGCGACGCGGGGGTCGGAAAGACGCGGATCCTGGAGGACGTCGCGCTGCACGCGCGACGGCGGGGCGGTCGGGTCCTTCGGGGTCGCTGCTTCGAGTCCGAAGAGGTCCTGCCCTTCGCCGTCTGGGCCGATCTTCTCCGAGAGGAAGCGTCACCGCCGGTGATGCAAGAGACGCGCGCGCTCTTCGACGCCGTCACGGGGATTCTCGCGCTCACGGCTCGACGGGCGCCGCTGCTCGTGGTCGTCGACGACCTCCAGTGGTCCGACGCGATGAGTCTGCGCCTTCTTTCGTTCCTCGTGCGCCGCCTCGCCCCCTCCGCGTCGGTGTGCTTTCTGGCCGCCGCGCGGGCCGAGGACCTCGCCGTCGCGCCCTTCCTGCGAACGGTCTTGCAGGAGCTCGAACGAGAGCAATGTCTCCTCGCGCTCGAGATAGCGCCCCTCACGCGGGCGGCCAGCAAGGCGTTGATCCACGCCCTGGCGCACTCGTACGCGGTGCCCGATGCCTCGATCGTCGAGCCGGTGTGGGCCGTCAGCGAGGGCAACCCGCTGGTCATCGTCGAGACGATGCAAGGGCTGGCGGGGGCGGCGCCCACGGTCGGGAGTCCACTTCCGGTGCCCTCGCGCATCCGGGAGCTCGTACAGAGGCGCCTCGCTCCCCTCGATGCGCTGGCGCAGGAGGTACTGGCCACCGCGGCGGTCATCGGACGGGAGTTCGACTTTGCGCTGCTCCGCGCCGCTTGCCCATGCCCGCCGCGGGAGCTCGCGACGACCCTCGAGGACCTCGTTCGGAGGCGAATCCTGACGGGCACCCACGACGCCTTCTATTTCACCCACGCTCGCGTCCGCGACGTTGTCCATGGGAGCCTCTCGCCCCTGCGCCGGAAGGTCCTCCACGACGCGGTCGCCCACGGGCGGGCGTACTTCGTCGAAGAGCACCCACGCGGATGGTCTCGATGAGGGCCTTCAATGGGTCTGCAGGACGAGCACGAAGTCGTTCGCGCCCGCCCCGTTGGTGCTCGGCGAGCCGAACGTATGCATGCCGGAGTTGGCGAAGCTGCCGATCGAGGTGTACGTGCCCGACGTGGGATCGTACCACCGTGCGGTCACCTGCCCGGCGAGCTGGCCCATGTTCACGACGAAGCTCTGGGACGTTTGGCCGGTGGCCGGACGATAGGCGAGGGCCAGCGTGCCGTCGGACGAACGCGCGCCGCAGTAGTCCGCGGGCGATCCGACCCCCTGAAACACGGTGCCGTTCTGATCGGGGACGAGGTCGTTCCAC
>DATGJA010000431.1:0-2423 GCA_035295445.1 Polyangiaceae bacterium
ATCCACCAGCCGGACCACAGCCGCTGACGCGAGCCGCCCCGTGAGGCGTATCTATCTCGACGACGCCGGCTTCGCGCCCATCCTCCCCGCGGTCGTCCAGGCTCGTACGGCCGCGCACGTGGAGGGCAACGCGTCCAGCCCGCACACCGAAGGCAGAGCCGCGCGAGCGCGCCTCGATGCGCTGCGCGACACGGTCGCCAGGAAGACGGGGCGCGACCGGACCGAGGTCACGTTCGTCGCCTCCGGCACCGAGGCCGTGAACCTCGCAGTGTTCGGCGCGGCCGCGCGCCTTCCGACAACCGGACGCCTGCTTACGTGGGCGTCCGAGCACCAGTCGGTTCTTGGCGCCTTCCGCCGACTCCAGGCCCAAGGCCGTGACGTGAGGATCGCGAATGTCGACTCGGAGGGAGCCGTCGACCTGGACGCGATCGAGCCCGGCGTTGCGTTCGTCTCGGTCGGGCTTGCGAACAACGAGGTCGGCACCATCCAACCGGTCGCCGACGTGGTCAAGCGAGCACATGCAGTGGGCGCGCTGGTCCACGTCGACGCTTGCGCCGGGCCTCGCTGGATCGACCTGCCGCTCGGCGCGGACCTCGCGTCGTTGAGCGGCCAGAAGCTCGGGGCCGGCCGCGGCGGTGTCCTTCTCGTCGCCGACGGCGTGCGCATCGACCCGCTCCTTTTCGGAGGACCGCAGGAGTGGGGGCGGCGGGCGGGCCACGAGGACGTCGACGCCGCGGGCGCGTTGGCCGCCGCGATCTCCGAAACATGGTCGGAGCGGCGCGCGGCGCGCGCCCAGGCCGCGGCCCGCCAGTCGGCCAGGCTGCGCTCCGCGCTGGTCGAGCTCGGGGCACAGCTGACGGGCTCCGACAGCCGGCTCCCGAACTTCGCCAGCTGCACGTTCGACGGCCGGCGCGGCGAGGACATGCTCATGGCGCTCGACCTCGCCGGGATGGCAGTCTCGAGCGGCTCGGCCTGCGCCTCCGGCTCACTGGACCCGTCGCACGTGCTGCTGGCGATGGGCTTCACACTCGAGCGCTCGCTCGGATCGCTGCGCCTCACGACCGGCTATGACACGACAGACGAAGAGGTCGAGCTCGCCGTCGCCATACTGCCGCGGGTCCTGACCAGGGCGGCGGCGCATGCCTGACTCGGTCGAGGAGGAGCTCGCGCGGCGCCTGGTTCGCGGCGAAGAGGTCGTCCTGGCCACGGTTATCAAGCTCGACGGCGAGCCGCCATCGAAGCCGGGCGCCAAGCTCTTGATGTCGCGCGCGACCTCGCTCGCCGGGACGCTGGGCTGCAGCGAGTTCGACTCGGCCGCGCTGGCCGACGCCGCCGGCATAGCGACGGCGGGGACGCCGGCCGTCCGGACCTACCGCCACGACCTGGGCTCGATCGAGGTCTACGTGGAGCCCTACGCGGCCGCGCCCACTCTCGTCGTCTTCGCCGCGACTCCTGTCGCGCGCTCCCTCGTCCGATGGGCGGCGGAGGCCGGCTTCCGGCCAGTGCTGGTCGAGACTCGGCGCGAGCGCCTCGGTGGCGACGAATGGCCCGAGGCAGTGACGTCCCTGGAAGGCGTGCGAAGCATGCTTACGGGCGACGTCTTCGTGGTCCACACCGACCACGACGCCCCCGACCTCGTGCAGGCGCTGGAAGCCGTGTTGCCGGCGGACCCGCGCTTCATCGGCCTGGTGGGAAGCCGCCGCCACACCGGCCACCATCTCGAGGCCCTGCGCGCGAAGGGCGTGGCCGAGGACGTGATCGCTCGGATCCAGAGCCCGGTCGGCCTGGACCTTGGCGCGACCACGCCGCCCGAGATCGCCCTGTCGATCCTGGCCGGGCTCGTCGCCGTCCGCCGCCACGGCCGGGGCGGCTGGAAGCAAACGTCAACGATCGGTTAACCCGGGCCGGGTTCGCGTGATCGACCGGCATAATCAGGGGCCGTGTCGATCGGACCGGGGACCCGTTTGGGCCAGTACGAGGTCCAGGACTTCATTGGCCAGGGCGCCATGGGCCTGGTCTACCGCGCTTACCACCCTCATCTCCAGCGCACGGGCGCCGTGAAGGTCATGCAGGCGCTGGCGCCCGACCCCGACGCCGTGGCGAGGTTTCGCCACGAGGCGCAGGCGATCGCGCAGATGCGCCACCCGAACATCGTCAACGTCTACGACTTCGGGGAGTACGAGGGGACGCCGTACATGATCGTCGAGTACGTGCCGGGCGGCAGCCTGTCGACGAGGCTTGCCCAGGGACTCCTCGACCACGCCACCGTCCTCAAGTACCTGCAGGGGATCGGCGCCGGGCTCGATTACGCCCACGCGCACGGCGTGGTACACCGCGACGTCAAGCCGGCCAACGTTCTGCTCACCGCGGAGGACGCCCCCGTGCTCGCGGACTTCGGCCTGGCGAAGCTCATGCAGGGGTCG
>DATGJA010000432.1:0-8475 GCA_035295445.1 Polyangiaceae bacterium
GTGAGAGAACTCCTTCATGCCCCGCACGATGGCCGCCACCCGCTGGATCCCGTCGGCCGCGCGGTCGAGCGCCTTGGGAACCTGGTCGGTCAGAAAATCGAGGTCCGCGCCGTCGGCGAGCCCGATCGCCGACGCGAGACGCTCGGCCAGGGCCTCGGGCGGCGCGGCGCGCAATGCCCGAAACGCCTCGAGCACGCGGAAGAGATCTCCCGCCGCCTCACGCAGGAAGTGCACGCTGTCGCCGACGAACTGCACCGGCGTGTTGATCTCGTGCGCGATGCCAGCCGCCAGGCGGCCGACCGACTCGAGCTTCTGCGCCTGGCGCAGCTCGGCCTCGAGGCGCCTCGCGTCCGACACGTCCCGCGAGAAGAGCGTGATGGGTACCCAGGGGCCCTCGCCGCGCTGGGCCTTGCTGCACTCCGCCGGAAAGCCCTTGCCGCCGCGGCGCACGAACTGGAACTCGGCCCGCGCGCCCGGGTCGCCTCCCCCTTCGCGCCGCAGCCATCGAACGAACGCCTCGCGGCTCTCCGGCGCCACGGCGACCTCGTCGAACGCGCGCCAGAGGACGTCCTCTCCGCGCCACCCGAAGATGGTCTCGGCGCACCGGTTGAAGTAGAGGATGTGGAGGTCGTCGTCGCAGCTGACGATCGCGTCGCCCGCGCCGTCGATGATGAGCCGCGTCCGCGTCTCGTTGGCGACGGCGTCCCGCTCGGCGACGACGAGGCGCGTGACGTCCGCGTAGGTGTTCACGCGACCATGGTAGTTGCCGGCGCGATCGATCATCGGGCTCGAGGTCCACGAGACCTCGCGCCCGTCGCGCAGGGCGAGCTGCTCGCTGAACCTCCCCGACGCCTCCGCGGGCGCGGCCTTGGCTCCATGGCCGGGCGAGGGCGCCGCGAGGACCCGCTGCATGAGCGGTCGCAACGCGCTCGCGAGGTCTCCGACGCGCACCTGCGCCTCGCCGATCTCCCACATCTCGCGGAACGCCGCGTTGATGACGAGCACCTCGCCGCGCGCGCCGACGACGAGGATGCCGTCGATCGCAGCCTCGGTCTGGCACTCGAGGATGAGCTTCGACGACGCGACCTCTTCGTGCGGATCCGCCGCGATGGTCGCGCTCCCGTCCATATTCCCCCCCCTCCTCACTCGGCGAAGATGACCATGCCGCCCTCGAGCATCGGCGCGTACGCGGACTCGTCGGCGGGCGCGAGGTAGAACGAGGGCTCGAAGGCCGCGTCGAGCCGGGCGAAGAGATCGCCCTTCGCGCTCGCGAACCGGTGCCACGCCGACATGCCGCTCGTCGGCGCGGGCAGGTACAAGTCACTCCCCGAGATCGTCGTCGGCGTCGAGATGAGGGGCGCGATGGCGTGCCCCGCGAGTCGCCGGGTGACCCGGCCGATCGTCATGTTGCAGAACTCGCCGAGGACGTCGCGCAGGAAGACGTCCGAGGGGGCGGCCGTGCGGATCTCGCGCGGTTCGAGCTCGGCGACGAGCTCGCGCGACGTGAGGAGGAGGAGCGCGCCGCGCACGGTCGGCGCTGCGTACCCGATGACGGCCATGACGGCGGGACCCCGAACGTCCGCCGCGGCGGCGCCGAGGGTGTGCTCGACGGACATGCCGTAGTGAAGGAGCAGATCGACGCACCCGAGGACCAGGTACTCTTGAAACTGCGCGAAGGCCTGGGCCTCTTCGGCAATCCTGAACATGGGCGGACGCGTCTCCCGTTATCGGTCAGTACGGTCGGACCGCGTCGATCCTGAGGTCGGGCCGCGCGAATTGCGGCACGGCGGGTGCTTCTGCCCGGCGATGGTACACCTGGGGGGTGCGGAGACGGTGTGTCTTGCTGCTCGTGACTGCCACCGGGTGCGGCACGAGCCGGCACTCCAACCCCGTGCCCCCCGAAGCGGGCAGCACCGGACAGGCGCCGCCGGCCGGCGCGTCGGTCCTTCAGTTTCACGCGCGCGCGAACCGCGACGGGCTCTTCGCGGATCCCGCGCTGACCCAGCTGGCCGCGCAGGGGATGCACCTCGACCCCACCTTCCAGGGCGCCGTGCAGGGCAACGTGTACGCCTCGCCGCTCTACGTCGAGTCCGGCCCGGGAGGACGCGGCGCCTTCTACGTCGCGACGGAGGACGACCGGGTGTACGCGCTCGACGAGACGACCGGCGACCCGATTTGGCAGGTCGCCCTCGGGACGCCGGCGACGCAGACCGGGGCCGGCTGCGGCAACATTTCGCCCATCGGCATCACCGGGACCCCCGCGATCGATCTGGCGTCCCGCGTCATCGTCTTCGACGCGGTCACCGCGGACGCCTCCGGGGCCATCGCCGTCCACACCGTCCACGCTCTTTCGATCGACGACGGCTCGGAGCGATGGCGGCTCGACGTCTCGACGGTCGGGGGACAAAACGGGGAAGTCTTCGCCTCGCAGGAGCAAAACCAGCGCAGCGCCGTGCTCATCGCCGGCGATACGGCCTACGTCGCCTTCGGCGGGCATGCCGGCGACTGCGGGGACTTCCGCGGGTGGATCATGGCGGTTCCCCTCGGCGACCCGTCGGCCGCGCGGGCGTTCGCGACGGCGACCCGGGGCGCCGGCTTCTGGGCCGCCGGCGGACCGGCGAGCGACGGGGCGGACGTATACGCGGTCTCCGGAAACAGCGTCGAAGGAACCGGCAGCCCGAACTGGGCGGGGAGCGAGTGCGTCTATCGCTTCGGTCTGGACCTCTCGCAGTCGTCGAGCGGGGACGACTTCTGGGTACCGGACGACTGGCCGGCGCTCGACGACGGCGACCTCGATCTCGGGGGCTCCGGGGCGCTCGTGATCGACCGACCCGGGGCGACCCCCTCCGCGCTGCTCGTCGCCTTCGGCAAGGACGGAAACGCCTATCTCCTCGACCGCGCGCACCTGGGCGGCCTCGCCGCGGCCCCACTGGCGCGCGCCCACGTCTCGAGCGGCGAGATCATCAACGCGGCGGCCTGGGCGAGCGTCCCGGGCGGGACCTTCGTCGCGGTCCACTCGAGCCACGGGGGCACCGGAATCGACTGCCCGGCCGGTCAGAGCGGCGACCTCGTGGTGCTGAAGGTCGACCCCGCGGCGCCCCAGCCGTTCGCGACGGCCTGGTGCGCCGACAGCCGCGGGCAGGGCTCCCCCATCGTCACGACGAGCGACGGCGCGCGCGACGCGCTCGTCTGGACCGCCGGGGCGGAAGGCGACGCGCGCCTGCACGCGTGGGACCTCGCGACGGGAGCGCCGGTCTTCACCGGCGGCGCCCCGTCCGACGCGCTCCCGAACGTGCGACGATTCACCACCCCCATCGTCGTGCACGGACGCGTGATCGTGGCGGGCGACGGGCGGCTCTATGCCCTGCGGACTTAGTGATTGCGTCGTCCGAACTCTCGCTTCGCTCGAGCCTGCGGACTTAGTGATTGCGTCGTCCGAACTCTCGCTTCGCTCGAGCCTGCGGACTTAGGCATCTTTGAGACGTGCCACGGGGCGACGCAGGTTTAGGCTCTGCGCATGCGCGGTATTTTTCTTGGGTCACTGGTCGGTTTGGGGGCAGTCGCGGGCGCGTCGATAGAGGGCGACGCCCGGGCGTGCGGGGGGTGCTTCCACCCGCCGGCGCAGAGCGGAACGGTGGTCACCGACCATCGGATGGTCTTCTCGATCTCGCCGCAGACGACCACGCTCTACGACGAGATCGAGTACGCAGGCTCACCCGCGTCCTTCGCGTGGGTCCTGCCGATCCACGGCCCCGTGCGCGTGTCCCTCAGCTCGGACCTGCTCTTCGGGGCCCTCGAACAAGTCACCAAGACGACGATCGTCGCGCCGCCCAATCCGTGCCCGTGCGCCTGCTTCAAAGGCGGCGCGATGGCGGCGAACGCGCCGCCGCCGGTCGCCCCCTCGGGCGGCGGGGGCGGCCTCGTCACGGTGATCGCGCAGCAGGTCGTCGGCCCCTACGACACGGTCCAGCTGCAATCGACCGACCCAAGCGCGCTCACCAACTGGCTCACGGCGAACAGCTACACGATCCCCACGAACATCCAGCCGGTCATCGCGGCGTACGTGAAAGAAGGGTTCGACTTTCTCGCCATGCGCCTGTCGCCCGGACAGGGCGTGCAGGCGATGCGCCCGGTGAGCGTCACGTCGTCGGGCGCGTCCCTCTCGCTGCCGCTGCGGATGGTGGCGGCCGGGACCGGCGCGACCGTCGGCATCACGCTCTGGGTCGTGGGCCAAGGCCGGTACGAGCCGCAGAACTTCCAGCAGTTCACGATCCTGCCGAGCGACATCGTGTGGGACTGGTCCAAGAACGACAGCAACTACAGCACGCTGCAGATGACGAAGGAGGCCGCCCTCTCGAACGCCGCCTGGCAGATCGAGAGCTCCTTGGACGTCTCGCCGTCGCAGGTCCAAAATCTGGTGCTCGTCGGACCGGCGACGCCCCAGTACACGGACATCCCGTCGACCGACGCGGGCCCGGGCGAGACGGCCGAGCAGGTGCGCGCGGCGGACCTGGCCACGCTCTTTCCCGAGGGCGGGTCGAGCGTTCGCATCACGCGCATGCGCAGCGACTTGGCGCAAGCCGCGCTCGCCAACGACCTGGTCCTCGAGGCGAGCTCCGACCAGAGCACGCTCTCGAGCGTGTACCAGACGACGCAGTCGATCAACGCGCCGCAGTGCCCGGCGTGCCCCTGCGGCGCGACGAGCGGGGGCCTCGGCAGCAGCGGGAGCAGCTCGGGATTCCCCTTCGGCTCTACCGGCACGTCGTCGACCGGCGCGTCGAGCGCCTTCTCGGGCAGTCCCTCGGGCAGCTTCTCGGGCAGCGCGTCGAGCGCCAGCCCGGGCGAGGCCGACGGCGGCACGGGGGGCTCGAAAGAGTCCTTCGGCTGCACGACGTCGTCGGCGTCGGACTCCTCGCCACCCGGGTGGCTCTGGCTCGCGGCCGCGGGCTTCGTGGGTGCCGCGTTCATGCGTCGGACAAGACACAAATAGGGGCGAGTGGACCCGCGATAGCGGGCGCGCTCCTTGCCGGATCCTCCGGGCGGGATACCGGGACCCTGGCGACTCTATCCGCGAAGTCATGGCGGGTGCCCTTGGACTTGTCCGCGCCCGCACGCGATCTCGGGGCGCGGGGGACCGAGGATCCGTCGTCGGTGGCCCGGGTATCGATCGCGGGAGGATCCCGGCAACCATCGCGGTGCACATCGAGCCTGTGCGCAGAGGATCTTGCCTTGTGCCGCGAGGAGACCGGGACCGATCGCCGGCGAGTCATCGATTCACCCTCGGGAGACCCGGGATCGACCGTCGACAAGTCGTCGATCCACCCTCGGGGGACCCGGGATCGACCGTCGACAAGTCGTCGATCCACCCTCGGGGGACCCGGGATCGACCCTCGACAAGGCATCGATCCACCCTCGGGGGACCCGGGGTCGACCCTCGACAAGGCGTCGATCGACCCTCGGGAGACCGGGGGGCGACCCTCGACAAGCCGTCGCTCGACCCTCGGGAGACCGCGGGGCGACCCTCGGCAAGCCGTCGATCGACCCTCGGGAGACCGGGGATCGACCCTCGACAAGTCGTCGATCGACCCTCGGGAGACCGGGCTTACGGCGCTGCTTCTTCGATGCTCGGCCGGCGGCGCCTCGGCTGGCGGCACCTATTGGCACGAGTCCGTCTCGGGATGAATCCCTTGGGCACACGCCCCAAACGGGAGCGCCGGCGACCCGACGTCACCGAGGAGCGCGGGCGCCATCGTCAGGGAGAGGCCGGCCGAGAACGCATCGCAAGGAGCGGTCTTCGGCGAACCGGGGAGCGAGGCGATGTCCACGAAGGGGCACACGGTGTCTTTGAGCATCTGGTACGTCGCCCGCGAGCTGCACGGCGGGTCGGCGCCTGCACTCGGCGGCGCAAGCCCAAACCCCAAGAGCTCGGTCGTCACGGGGATGCGACTCCCTTCGATGACGTCGCGAAGGTCCCAGTGGGCGCCCGCGTCGCGGGGCGGCACCAGCCGGCCCACGAGGACGAGTTGAGAGAGCGGCAGCAGCGGCGTCGGAGCGGCGGGCTGAGGTGCCAGGATGGCGGCGTCATCGAACTCGGCCACCAACATGAAGCCGGTCACATAGCCCGTGGTGGACCGGTAGCGCGGTTGGTCCTTGTTCCAGGGGACGCCCCCGTCGCTCGAGCCGACGAGCGTGTCCGGATCGACCGTCCATTGGTCGGTCCCGTCCCAGAGAGGCCCGTTCACGCCGTCCGCACGAGGGCTCAGGCCGAACCCGAAGTACTGCGAGACTTCGACGTGGTCATCGTCCGGCGCGCCCGAGTAATCGCGCACTCGGTAAATCTCGACCGTCGAGCTCGCGGTGTTCATCGCGCACTCGGCAACGGACGGGCCTTGGGCGCCGGTCGCAAGTGCCAGCTGTACGACCCCGTTGTCGATCCCGGCGACGCCGTCGGTGTGATCGATCGGCAAGGCGGAGGGCGGCTCGGCGCAGCTTGCCCCCTCCCCCTCACCCGTGCACGTGTGGTCCAGATCGAAGCCGAAGCGCTTGTAAAGCAGGTTCCCCGCGTCGTCGGTGGACCGCGTGCCCAAGCATTCCTGCTCGACGGCGAAGACCAGGTCGAGCGTGCCGCCGGCGTCGACCACGTCGGGCGGGGCCGGCGGCTCGGCGTGCTCGCAGACGAAGGCGGCGTCCGACGAATCGGCCGCCCCGCCGTCCCGGGGCGCCGTGTCGCCACCCGGTGCCTTGCCCGTGCACGCGTGAAGCACCGCGAACGCGCCGAGCCAAGCGGCGCCGAGCGGAGCGGTGACAGGGGTCCAAAGCCGCGCGCGCATCTGCCATCGGCCCTATGGGCACGTGTCCGTTTGGGGATTCCCGACAGCGCACGACGGGAGCGGCAGCGCGGGCGGTGCAACCTCCCCGAGGAGCGCGGGACCCATGTGCTCGAGGACCGCGCTGGACACGGCGTCGCAAGGCGCGCTCGTCGGGGAACCCGGGCGCGACGAGATATCCACGAAACGGCACAGTCCGTCCTTGACCATGGCGTACGCGGCGCTCGACGTGCACGGCGACGCGCCGCCATCCAGGGAGGGATTGAGCAACCACGTGACGAAGACGCTCGTCACGGGGAGGCGAACGGTTTCGACCATGTCGGGCAGCCCCCACGGGCCCCCGGCGTCCGCCGGCGGCACCAGCCGGCCCGTGACGATGAGCTGCGTGACGGGCACCAGAGACGTCAAGGAAGCCTGCACGCCGGACGCGACTTCGCCGGCATCGAATTGGGCGACGAGGACGCCGCCGGTGACATAGGCGATCTGGGCCTTGTAGCGGGCCTCGTACATCGCCGCCGGAGCGCCACCTTCCGGGGAGCCGGCGAGCGACTCCGGAACGATGGGCCATCGGTCGGTCCCGTCCCAGAGGGGCGCCGTGCCTCCGTCGTCGCCGCGAGGGGTCAGACCGACCCCGAAGTACTGCGAGACCTCGACGTAGTCGTCGTCCGGCGCCCCGGAGTAATCGCGCACCCGGTACATCTCCACCAGCTGGTCCGCGCGCGTCGAGACGCAGTCCGCCACGCCCAATACGGCCACGCCGGACTGGATGCCCGACTGAATGTATGCGTTGTCGACCCCGCCCGGGCCGTCCGTGTGATCGGTGGACGTTGCGGAGGACGGCTCGACGCAGCTTGGCCCCTGTCCCTCACCCGTGCACGTGTGATCGAGGTCGAACCCGAGGCTTTGGTACATCCAGTTCCCCGCGTCGTCCTTGGACTGCGTGCCGAAGCACTTCTGCGCCACGCCGAAGAGCAGATCGAGGTTTCCGCCCGCGTCGACCACGTCGGGCGGCCCCCGCGGCTCGGAGTGCCCGCACATGACGTCGGCGTTCGACGGATCGGGCGCCCCGCCGTCCTCGGGCGCCCTGTCGGTGCCCCCTGCCTTTGGCGTGCACGCGTGAAGGGCGGCGAGGACGCCGAGGCCCGCGGCGCCGAGCGCCGTGCCGACGAGCCTCAGAAGGTACGGGCGCACGTGACCCCCGCACCGGTCCAAGGTGCGCACCAGAAAGTTGCGGAGGGCGCGCGCCCCGGTGCCCGCAGGAGAGCCCACCCGCCGAGCGCCGCAGCGATGCCGGCTCCGACGAACGCCCCCACCTCGACGCCGAGCGCGACGTCGGCTCCCTGCGACCACCCGGCGCATTGCTCGGCGCGCGTGAGGGCACCCACGCGGCATCGGCTGTTGTCGTTGTAGATCGCGACCAGGTTTTCCCGCACGCGCCAGGCGACGACCCCGGTCGTGGCGAGCACGCCGGCCGTCCCCAGCGCGAGGTAGGCGGGGACCCGCGACGCGCGCGGCGGCGGAGGGTGCACCACGGCGTCCCGACGCACCGGCGCGGGCGCGACCTCCGCGCCCGGCGCGGACGACGGCGCGAGGACGACGGCGACACGAACCGTCGTTCCCGGTTCGACCGTGACGGTCCGTTGCTCCG
>DATGJA010000433.1:0-53168 GCA_035295445.1 Polyangiaceae bacterium
GCTCGTGTTGGCTGTGGGGGCGGTGCTCATCGAGGCGGTCCTGCGAGCGGAAGAATCGCGGCTCGCGCGCGAGCTTCGAACCGCGCGATCGGGGACGACCGTCTTGCGTTCGCTGGCCGTCCGCAGGCGGGAGCAGCTGCCTTTTTTCGCGCGATTGTTCTCGACCCGTATCGGGATGGCGGCGCTGCTGCTCGCGGACGGTGAGCGCTCCGGAGCGCTCACCGCGCTGGCGACCGAGCCCTTCCTCATGCGAGGCGGCCGCCTCGACGGATTGCGCGCCATCGTCGACGCGGACGTCGAGCGGGCCACCGGCACCTCCGTCGGCCTGGACCGCTGCGTCGGCTGGCTTCGCGAAGCCCCCCCCCTCGGCCACCGCGAGGCGGATCTCTACCGCACGCACGTCCTGGTCAAGGCCATCCTCGAGCGGGGGGACGCGGACACGGGCGTGAAGGTCGCCGAGTGCTTGGTGAGATCTGCCGACGACGAAGAGCGCGTCTACGCGACCTGGCTCCGGGTGTGGTTCGACATGGACGCGGCCGATGCGGGCGACGTCCGCTGGCCCGATCTGACCGAGGGGGACCTGCGCGTCGCCGCGCTTGCAGCGCGGGCGCACGGCGCGGAGCGTCTGGTCGAGCTTTTCGATACGCGCCTCGCGGCCATTGCGCGACCGGAGGGACAAGGGTAATCGTCAGCACTCGTCATGCGGGCCCCGGATGAACGCGACGACGATACGGTGGCCCCGCCTCCGCCGGACCCGGGCCTCAAGTACCGGCGCATCGTCCTCAAGCTGAGCGGCGAGGCGCTTTGCGGCCGCGAGGGCGGCTTCGGGATCGACGGAAACGTCATCCGGGCGACGGCCAGCGAACTGGCCGAGGTCCACGCGCTCGGCGCTCAGATCGGCCTCGTAGTTGGCGGCGGCAACATCTTTCGCGGGCTCAAGGGTGCAAGCACCGGGATGGATCGGGCGCAAGGCGACTACATGGGGATGCTGGCGACCGTCATCAACGCGCTCGCGATGCAAGACGCCCTCGAGAAGGCCGGCGCGGCTACACGGGTGATGACGGCGCTTGAGATCCGGCAAGTCGCCGAGCCGTATATCCGGCGACGCGCGATCCGCCACCTGGAGAAGGGGCGCATCGTCATCTTTGCGGCCGGCACGGGCAATCCGTACTTTTCGACCGACACGGCGGCCGCGCTACGGGCCATGGAGATCCACGCCGACTGCCTCTGCAAGGCTACCAAGGTCGAGGGCATCTACGACCGCGACCCCGTGCTCTACCCGAGCGCCCAGATGTACGCGCGCATGACGTTCGATCGGTTCCTCGCCGAACGCATCGGCGTCATGGACTCGACCGCCGTGACGCTGTGCCGGGACAACGAGATGCCCATCCGCGTTTTCAAGATGGCGACGCGGGGAAACATTAAGCGCGTCGTCCTCGGGGATCCGATCGGCACGATCGTCGAGGGGGTAAGTCCGTAGCCGAACGCTGGCGCGAACCACGACACCCGTGGTCAAGAGAACGGGCGCCGTCTCTTCCGAGGGGGGGCAGTCGGATCTTCTCGCTTGCTCGAGCGAGCGGACTTAGGCCAGCCCGGCGACCGCGCCGTCGAACACGTGTCGCGCGGGTCCGCACATCGTAGCGCGGCTCGCGGCGTCGATCGTGACGGTCAACCGGCCGCCCGGCAAGCGGACGGCGATCGGCGCGTCGCGCGAGGTGAGTCCCTTGTCGCACGCAACGGCGGCCGTCGCGCACGCGCCCGTCCCGCATGCGAGGGTGATCCCGACGCCACGCTCCCACACGACCAGGTCGATGCCATCCGCAGCCACGCGCGCGAACTCCACGTTGGTGCCGCGAGGAAAATCCGGATGCGTCGCGACCCGCGGGCCCAGGTGCTCGACCTCGCCGCGCGCGAAGGCGCCAAAGAGGACCGCGTGCGGGTTCCCGGCGTCGGCCACGGTCACGAGGACACGCTTGCCGTCGACGTCGACCGCACGGTCCCCGTACACGTGGATGACGCCCATGTCGACGGTCACCATCCCGTCACCTCTCACGTCGTCCACGTCGCATGCGCAGGGGCCGGCGTCCGTCTCGACGCGGATCTTCGCCTGGCGCAGACCGCGACCTCGCGCGACGTGGAGCGCGACGCATCGCACCCCGTTGCCACACATCTCCGGGACCGAACCGTCGGCGTTGATGACCCTCATCCGCACGTCGCAACCGTCGGCGCGCGCAGGCAGGACGAGGAGCACGCCGTCTGCGCCCACGCCGAAACGGCGGTCGCACCACGCCGCGGCGCACTCGGGGATGACGATGCGCTCGTCCGTAGCATCGACGACAATGAAATCGTTGCCGAGCCCCTCGTACTTGTGAAACGACGTGGCGGAAGCCCCCATCGAGGGGCAACCTAGCATGCTGGCGTCCGACCGCGACCCACGGCCCGTGCTAGATTGCGCCACGGAATGTCACGGCTGCGCTGGATGACCGCGGGTGAGTCGCACGGCCCCCGTCTGACCGCGCTCGTCGAAGGAATTCCGGCGGGCTTGCCACTCCTGGCTGAGGACGTCGACGTCGAACTCGCGCGACGGCAGCGCGGATACGGGCGCGGCGGGCGGATGAAGATCGAAACGGATCGGGTCGAGTTCGTCGGCGGCGTGCGGAGCGGGGAGACGCTTGGATCGCCCATCGCGATGTCCATTGTCAATCGTGACCACGCGAACTGGCTCGACCGCATGTCGCCGGCGCCGATGGAAGTGACGCCGGAGGCGCTCACGCGCCCGCGCCCGGGCCACGCCGACTTGGCGGGGGGGTTGAAGCACGGTAGGCACGATTTGCGCGACATCCTCGAACGCGCGAGCGCCAGGGAGACCGCATCGCGCACGGCCGTGGGTGCGGTGTGTCGCAAACTCCTCACGGCGGTCGGGATCGACGTCTTCGCGCACGTCGTCGCGATTGGCCCGGTCGAGGCGACTGCCCCCGGGACGCGACTGCCGGAAGAACTTCGCGCACGCGCACGAGAAAGCGACCTCGCCTGCGCCGATCCGGAGGCGGAGGTGCGGATGAAGGACGCGATCCGCGAGGCCTCGCACGCCGGTGACACGCTGGGCGGTGTCTTCGAGGTGGTAGCGACGGGCGTCGTGCCCGGTCTCGGCAGCCACGTGCAGTGGGACCGCAAGCTCGACGGGCGCTTGGCCCAAGCTCTCATGAGCATCCAGGCAATGAAGGGCGTTGAGATCGGCGCAGGATTTGGGGCGGCGCGTTCGCGCGGGTCCGAGGTGCACGACGCGATTCACTATGACGCGCACCATCACAGATTCACGCGCCCCACCAACCGCGCGGGGGGGCTCGAGGGCGGCATTACCAACGGCGAGCCGGTGGTCTGTCGCGTGGCGATGAAGCCCATCGCGACGCTGAAGAAGGCGCTAGCGAGCGCGGACGTCGTGACCAAGGAAGCCTACGAGGCGGCCTTCGAACGAAGCGACGTCTGCGCGGTCGCTGCCGGCAGCGTGGTAGGCGTTGCCATGGTGGGTATCGTCTTGGCGGACGCCTTGCTCGAGAAGTTCGGCGGTGATTCGATACGCGAGCTCGTGCGCAACGTCGACGGCTATCGCGCGCAGTTGGCCGAGTACTGAGAGAGGGATGCGACCGGTCGTCCTCAGCGGCTTCATGGGCACGGGCAAGAGCACCCTAGGCCCCGCCCTTGCCGCGCGTCTGGGGGTCCCGTTCGTCGATACCGACGCCGAGATCGAACGGCGGTCCGGTCGCTCGGTCCCCGACCTATGGCGGGAGGAGGGGGAAGCGGCGTTCCGCCAGCGGGAGGCGGAGCTCGCCGATCGACTCCTCGGACAACAGGGCGGTGTGGTCGTCGCCTTCGGGGGCGGCACGGTGACCGTGGATCGCGTCCGACGCCTCGCCGCAGATCGGGCGCTCGTCGTCACGTTGATGGCGGCCCCCGAGGCCGTCGTGGCCCGCACGCCGAACCTCGCCGCCCGCCCCAACCTCGCCGTGGGCGACCCCATCGCGCGCGCGCGGGAGCTCATGGACCACCGCGCCGCGGCGTACGCCGAGTGCCACCTGTCGCTGCGCACCGACACGCTTTCCCCAGAGGGGGCCCTGGACGCGATCGTCGCCCTCGTTGGGCGCGACCCGTTGCTGATGCCCCTCGGGGCGCGAAGTTACCCCCTCGACGTCTGCATCGACGAGCCCGCGCGCCTGACGGACGCGGTCGCGCGATGCGCTCCTTCCTCCGTCGTCATGGTGACCGACTCGAACGTGCAGCGCGCGCGGGGGGCGGCGATCGACGCGGCGCTGCGGCCCCTGCAGACCCCGACCACGCGCGTGGCGCTCCCGGCGGGCGAGACGCACAAGACCCTCGCTAGCGTGTCGACGATCTGGGACGCAGCGCTCGGCGCCGGGGTCGATCGCGACGCGGTCGTCGTCGCGACCGGCGGTGGTGTGGTGGGAGACTTGGCCGGCTTCGCAGCCGCTTGCCTGCTCCGGGGCGTTCGCTTCGTGCAGGTGCCGACGACGCTGCTCGCGATGGTGGACTCGTCGGTCGGGGGTAAGACGGGGTTCGACCACCCAACGGGAAAGAACCTGGTCGGCGCGTTCCACCAGCCGAGCGCGGTCGTCGCCGACCTGCATCACCTGACGACTTTGGCGCCGCGCGAGCTCAAGTCCGGACTCGCGGAGGTCGCGAAGATCGCGCTCGCGACCGACGCGGCGCTGCTCGACCGCGTCGAGGCCGCAGCGGGGGAGCTCGCGGGGGGGAATCACGGCGCGCTGCTTCCCGTGGTGCGCGCGGCCATCGAGGCGAAGATCCGAATCGTGCGCGACGATGAGCGCGAGTCCGGTCCGCGTGCGCTGCTCAACCTCGGGCACACGCTGGGCCACGCGCTCGAAGCACAGGGCGGGTACTCGCGATGGTTGCACGGGGAGGCCGTCGCTATGGGAACGGTGGCGGAGATGCAGGCGACGGCATCCCTGGGATGGACGCCGCGCGACCTCGTGCACCGAGCGGTGGCGGCCCTGGCCGCCCTGGGACTGCCGACGCGCGTGGATCCGACCGAGCTCGCCGCGGCTTGGCACTTCGTTTCGAGCGACAAGAAGCGCGCCCGCGAACACACGCGAGACGTGCTGCGCCTGCCCGTCGTCACGGGCCCGGGTCGATCGGCGATTTACACGATCGCGCTCGCGGACCTGCGGGCGGCGGCGCTGGGGAGCTGACCTCGACGTACCCGACCACCACGTTTTTGGCGATTTCAACGGGGCAGGGGTACCCTTCTTGGTCAGTGTCATGTCGCGCCCCCGGGCACGCGCGCGGCCGGTTGGCGCGCTCGCGGCGCGAGGGTGGCGAGGGAGGATGCTCATGAAGCGCGTCTTGGGACATGTCTTGGCCGGGGTCACGTTCGTCGCGGGAGGCGGCGTCGTCGTGTCCGCGTGCGCCCATGACGACAGCACGCTCTTCGTGAGCCAGGTGCTCGCGCCCCAGCTCGTCGCCAACGGGAACGAATGCGTGTTCACGGGCGATCCGACGCAGCCGTTCCTCTCGTCCGGCATCGTGGACGTTGACTTCAGGAACGACTACACGCCGACGTATCTCGTGGGAAATCAAACAGTTCCACGCGGCGACCCGAACGCCCCGCAGACCGAAACGTCAATCATTACAATTCAGGGCGCGGTCGTCAAAGTCACCGACACGGACGGCAACACGCTGCGAAACTTCACGCGGCTCTCGACCGCGACGATCCACCCATCTTCGGGCAGCACGCCGAGCTACTCGCCGATCAGCGTGACCACCATCGATTCTCAGACGCTGGACGGCCTACGGCCGAAGCTCGCGGGTGGCGACACGATCCGGCTCGTTACCTACGTCCAGTTTTTCGGCAAGACCTTGGGGGGCCAGGACGTGGAGTCGAACAACTTCGAGTTCCCGGTCGACGTGTGCATGTTCGTGCCCGGACCGAACGGCGGTGTGCTGAACAGCTGCCTCATCCAGTTTGCGCCTCAGGACATGAATGCCGTCGCAATGGAGCCGAATTGCCTGTCCGCCGCGTCGGGCATGGCGAGCACCACCCTGCCCGTTCCGTGCGAGCGAGGACAGGACTTCGCGGTGGACTGCAGTCAATGCCAGGACGTCCAGGCCTGCCACGGCGTTGCTACGTCGGTCCCGGTCGACGCGGGCGGCGGCGGATAAGACACGCCTGCAACGACATGAACGCCGAGGACGGGGCGATGAGGCGTCGTCGGGGCGCAACCTGGGCGCTGGGGGCAGCCGCGGTCGTCGGCACGGTGTCGACCCACACCCTTGGTGCTCCGCAGGCGAGCGCCGGCCTGACGTTAGGTGGGGCCGTGAAAGACGCGGTCGGGCCGCCGAGCGCGCGGGGGGCGTTTCACCTCGGCGGCCGTGCCGATGTCCTATTCTTCCGCGATCGTGGCGCTGACATGGCGCTGGGGCCGTACGTTGACGTCGCGACGTCGAGCTTCGACGCAATCGACCTCGGTGGTGGCGCAACGTGGCTCCTTCCGCTACGCGACGACCTACCCCTCGCGATCTCCGCGGGCGCGCTTGTCCGCCAGGGGGCGGGCCGGTCGTGGGCGCCGGGAATGGTCAGCGGCTTGTTCTTCGGATCCCGGAGTTACAACTTTCACTCCTTGTACGGGATGGCCGCGGGCTTCTTCGCGCAGACCCGCTGGATCCCCGCGTCGCCCGCGACGCTGGACGTCATCGCCGGCGTGCAGATCGACGCAGAGATGCTGGCGCTGCCGGTGCTTCTCCTCGTGGGCGCCCTGAGGGCGAACTGAGGGGCGCGGGGTTTGGGGGGCGAGCCATAGTCGCGACTCTAACTAGCCAGGGCTTCAGCCTGTGGCCCGCCAGCCCGATCCGCCAGGGCCCCCCGTCCTCTGTGCGTGTTAGGCTCGCCGCCCATGGAACGCCGCACCGTGGACCTTCGCGTTGGGGGGCAGAACTATCGGGTCGTCAGCTCTGCCCCCGAAGACGAATTGCAGCGGCTTGCAGCGGTGGTGACCACGAAGATCGCGGAGCTCACCCCGCGCGGTCGGCCGATTCAGGCGCAAGCATTGCTCCTTGCTGCGATTGCCCTCGCCCACGACGTCGAGACGGAGCGCGAACGTCGCGAGGCACTCGAGCGGAGGACGCGCGACCTCCTGCGGCGCGCGCTTGTCCGAGTCGATGCCGCACTCGAACCCTTGGAGGACGACGGCAGCCCCGCCGAACAAAGTTTCACGTGAAACACAAAACCCCTGCGGCGCTCCGGTTCCTCGAGAGCGCGCTCGAAGAGGCCGCCCGTTGCGGCCTCGTCCGCGAGCGTCCGACGGTGCCTTCGAAGCAGGCGCTCCTGTCCTTCTGTTCCAATGATTACCTCGATCTGGCGCGACGCCCTTCCCCGCCGCGCGCCTCCGGGGCCGGGGCCTCGCGGCTCGTCGGGGGGGAACGTTTCGAACACGTGGAGCTCGAGCGGGCATCTGCAGCGCTCGTGGACTTGCCCTCGGCGCTCGCCTTCACTTCCGGGTACGCGGCCAACGTGGGACTCCTCTCCGCGCTGGCCGGTCCGGGGGACCTGCTGATCAGCGACGAACTGAACCACGCCTCCCTCATCGACGGTGCGCGACTCTCGCGGGCCCGCGTCGTTGTCGTGCCGCACCTGAGGCTCTCCGCCGTCGAAGACGTCCTCCGCGGCAGGGGCCGGGGGAACGCGTTCGTCGTCACTGAGTCGTACTTCAGCATGGACGCGGACGGCCCCGACCTGCGTGCACTGCGCGAACTCTGCGATCGTTTCGGTGCGGCGCTCGTCGTGGACGAGGCGCACGCGCTCGGCGTTCTCGGACCGGGGGGAAGGGGACGCTGTAGGGAGGCGGGCGTTCGCCCGGACGCCCTGGTCGGCACGTACGGCAAGGCCTTCGGGGCAAGCGGCGCATTCGTCGCCGGGTGCGATACGCTCGTTCGCTGGCTCTGGAACCGCGCTCGGTCGTTCGTCTTTTCGACGGGGATGGCGCCTTCGCAGGCGGCGGCCGCGACGGCGGGGATCGCGGCGGCGGAGCAGGAGGCCGGCCGGCGGGAGCGGGTCCTCGCCGCGGCGAGCGCCTTCCGGCGCGGCTTGCAGAATCTCGGGGTGTCACCGCCGGGGTTTGGTCACATCGTCCCGTGGGTCCTCGGCGACGCGGGCGGGGCCGTCGCGAAGGCCGCAGAGCTGGTCGCCCTGGGCATCGACGTCCGCGCTATCCGACCCCCCTCGGTCCCTCGCGGGACGGCGCGCTTGCGCTTCACAATGACCGCCGCTCACTGTCCCGCCGACATCACTCGAGCCCTTTCGGCGGTCGCCTCGCTGGTCGACCGCTCGGCCATCTCATGCCCGCCTCCCTAATGCGCCGGGTCTTTTGATTCGATGGAGCGTGTGGATGCCTCGGCGGGCCTACGCCCGCCGACGCCCGTAGCGAATGGTCTTGCGGAGGCTGCGCCCCCCTCCTGCCCTCAGGGCACGAGCCCTCCCCGGGATGTCCTGGGCGAATGTCTTTCTTTGCTAGGAACGCACAAAGAGCCGGGAACCGTGCTCAGATGCGACTTCGCGAGCAGAAGTCGTTGGTTCCGTTGCAGATGAAGAACGCTCTCGTCGTCGTCTCGGGAACGGGGACCGGAATCGGCAAGACCCACTTCGCCGAAGCACTCCTGCTTGCCCTCGGGGCGACGGGGGCCCGAGCAATAGGGTACAAGCCAATCGAAACGGGGCTGGCCGAGGCGACCGTCTCGGACGGCGCCCGCCTCGATCGCGCGTCGGTGTTTCACGTGGAACCGTCGGCGTACTTGTATGGAGACCCTATTTCGCCGCACCTAGCGGCCCGTCAGCAGGGCGAGCCTATCGACGTGGCGACGATCGCCGAGCGGGTCTTTGCGTTGCGCGATCAGGCAGACGTCACGGTCGTCGAGCTGGCGGGTGGCCTCTTTTCACCGCTCGCCGACGAGACCGTGAACGCCGACGTGGTTCAGGCGCTCAGTCCGGACCGAACGCTCCTCGTCACGCCAGACCGTCTGGGCGTGCTCCACGAGGCGATCGCGACGATCCGCGCGGTCGCCACCGTTCCCCTTCGGGTGGACGGAATTGTCGTCGTCGAGCCCGAGCTCGGAGACGCCTCGACGGGCTCCAACGCGGAGGAGTTGCGGCGGTTGCAGCCCGTCCCCGTCGTCGCTCGCCTGCCGCGAGGTACGATCACGGACCTGAGCGCCGACCCGCAGGTCGTCGCGCTCGCCGCGGCCCTCCTTCGCTAAGGCAGGGGGAGCGACGTGAGTCGAGTCTTCAACTTTGGATCCCATGCCCTCGCGAGATCCACCATCAGAACTCGTCGGCCTTGGCCCGCCCCCGGTCGAGGGTCAGCGTCTCGTGCGCAATCGCGCGCCCGAACGGCGCGTCGTGGGTGATGACGACGACGATGGCCCCCCTGCGAGCCTCATCGCGCAAGACCCCCGTCAACCGATCGGTCGATTGAGTGTCTAGCCCCGTCGTGGGCTCATCCAGCAGAAGCAACCGCGGCGCGTGCAGAAGCGCCCGGGCGAGGGCAATACGCTGGCGCTGGCCGCGCGAGTAGCTGCGAACGGGTCTACCCAAGAAGGCGCCCAGATCGAATCGCTGGACGGCGCGCGCCAGCGCCGCTTCCGGCTCGAGACCCACGAGCCTCGCGGCGAGTGCGATGTTCTCGCGCCCCGTCAAATCTGGATAGCAGAGCGACTCGTGGCCGAGCCAACCGAGCGTGCGGCGCACCTGCTCCCGGTGCGCACCAAGCTCACCGTGGTCGACCTTTCCCGACGTCGGACGGGCGAGCGTGCCTACGATTGCTAGCAGCGTCGACTTGCCCGACCCGTTCGGACCTTGGATGACAGTCACGCGGCCCTGGCAAAATCGCCACGAAACGCCGAGGAGCGCCCGGACCGGCCCATAGGACTTGGTCACCCCCTGGAGCTCGACGACCGCGGCCACGCCGCATCGTGCGTCGCCGCGCCCCCCAAGCGCAATCGCGGAAAGCCCTCAGCGCGCAAAGCTCGACCTCGCCGCGCCGTGCTAATGTGGGCATCATGTCGGCCGTCGCAGCCCGCATCGATCAGGAGCTCCCGGCGCTCCAAACACTGCGACAGGCTGTAGAGGGGGCGCTCGAGGGCAAGCACGACGCCGTCGAGCTCGCGCTCATCGCACTCCTTGCGCGCGGTCACCTGCTCATCGAAGACGTGCCCGGCGTTGGAAAAACGACGCTCGCCCGCGCGCTCGCGAAGGCCGTCGGCGGAGAGCTGCGCCGCGTCCAGTTCACGAGCGATCTGCTGCCGAGCGACGTCCTTGGCGTCAGCGTCTACGATCAGCGGCGCGGGGAGTTCGTCCTGCGCCAAGGCCCCATCTTCGCGAACATCCTCCTCGCCGACGAGATCAACCGCGCGAGCCCGCGCACGCAATCCGCGCTGCTCGAAGCGATGAACGAGGGACAGGTCTCGCTCGACGGGCAGACCATCCCACTCCCGGAACCGTTTTTCGTAATTGCGACACAGAACCCCCAGGACTTCGCGGGAACCTTCCCGCTCCCCGAGTCCCAGCTCGATCGCTTCCTCCTGCGGGTGCGAATCGGCTATCCGCCGCCGCAGGTCGAGATGCGCCTCGTCCTCGACGGACATACGGACACCGCGCGGGGCGTCCCCTGCGTCCTCGATCCCGCCCGCCTCGTCGCGCTGCAGCTCGACGTCGAGCGCGTCACCATCGACGGCGCCCTCGCCAACTACCTTCACGCGCTCATCATGGCGACGCGCAACTCTCCGCTCCTGTCGCTCGGGGCGTCCACGCGCGCCGCGATGGCCCTCGGCCACGCCTCGCGGGCGCGCGCGCTGCTGCGCGGTAGGCACTACTGCATCGCGGACGACATCCACGAGCTGGCGGTCCCCGTCCTTTCGCATCGCATCCGCCTGGCGACGCAAGCGGACGGCTTCGTCCCCACGCGCGACGAAGCCGAGTCGGCGCTGCGAGAGATCGTCGGACGCATTCCCGTTCCGCTCTGAGCCCGGCCTCCGCCGATGACCGGCTCGCCCCCCGCACCCCGCTCGTTCGCGCGCTGGCTGGCCGCCTGGCGCCAGCGGATGCGTCCACCCCGGCGCCTCAAGTTCACCCGCGAGGGCAAGTTCTTCGTCGGGACTACGCTCGGGGTGGGCTTCGCCGCGATTAATACGGCCAACAACCTTCTCTACCTGCTCCTCGGGATGCTCCTCGCGCTCATCGTGGTCAGCGGGATCATGAGCGAGCTGTCGCTCCGTGACCTCACCGTGGTGCGGCGCCTCCCGCTCCGGGCGCAGGTCGGCCGAGCGCATCTCGTCGAAATCGAAGTCTTCAATCACAAGCACCGCGTGCCCTCGTACGCGATCGAGGTCGAGGACCTTCGGGCGGGACAGCCGGCGGACAAGCGCTGCTTCTTCCTAAAGATCAGCCCGAAGTCGGCCCAGGTCGCGGCGTACCGGCGCACCCCTACGCGGCGCGGTCGAGACATGCACGTCGGCTTTCGCATCGCCACGCGCTTTCCGTTCGGCCTCTTCGAGAAGTCCCGCGAGGTTCCCGCCACCGGAGAGCTCATCATTTACCCGGCCGTCGACCCCGTGCAGCTCCCGCCGCCGCCGCCTGGCCGGGCGCCGGGCGCGGACCACATCGTCGGGCGAGGATACGGCGAGGAGTTCCTCGGGTTGAAGATGATGCGACCGGGCGAAGACCCCCGCGACATCCACTGGCGCAAGACCGCGGCCACCGGCCAGATGGTCATGCGCGAACGCGCCCGCGAGACGCGCCCGGACGTCGCGCTCAAGCTCGACACGTCGCCTCCGGCGGGCGCGACCGACGACTGGAACGCCGGCTTCGAGAGGCGGATCCGGGACATCGCCTCGCGCGCCGTCGCGCACCTCAAACGCGGCGATCGCGTCGCGATCTGGATGTCGAGCGGCGCGGTCGCGCGGGCGGATCGGGCCGTCGGTGCCGACCCTCTGCTGCGGTGCCTCGCCCTCCTCGAGCCCACCGCCTCCCTCGACGGACGACCGTCCGAGCACCCCGCGTCATGAGGTTCGGCTTCGTCCACCGCTTGATGACCGACGCTTTGGCGACGCTCGGCGTCCTCGCCGTGGTCAGCACGGCGTCGCTCTCGCCGTGGACGAATATCCTCCTGCTCGTGGGCCTCGCCGGGGCCCTCGTCATCCCCGACTCGTGGCAGGGCCGTCCTTGGCTGCGTCACTTCGCCACCATCGCGCCGCTCTCCCTGCTCATCGTCCAGGGCGTACGCCTGCTCGGGGGCCGGTCGCCGCTCGACGTCGCGGTCGAATTTGCCGCCCTGTTGCAGATCGTCCGACTGGCCACACGGCGCGGGGCCGCCCACGACCAGCAGATAATCATCCTGGCCCTGCTGCACTTCGTCGCTGGGACGGTCCTCGGCGGGGGGCTCACGTACGGCCTGTGTTTCCTCGGCTTCTTGGTGGTCGCGCCCGGCGCGCTTGTGCTCAGCCACCTTCGACGCGAGGTCGAGGGCAACTACCGCCAAGGCGCGCGCGATCGCACGGGCCTCCCCGTCGACGTCCCGCGCATCCTGCGCAGCCGCCGGGTGGTCGGCCGCGGGTTCCTGGTCGCCACGTGTTGCCTCTCGGTCCCCATTCTCCTCTTCACCGCGACGCTTTTCCTGCTGTTCCCCCGCATCGGTCTGTCGTTGCTCCTGCTCAGTCATTCGCACACGGGGCGCATGATAGGCTTCTCCGAGCACGTCGATCTCGGCGATGTCGGTGTCCTGCGCGACGACCCCACGGTCGCGCTGCGATTCGAGGTGCGTGACCTCGCCGAGCCGCCGACGCGGCTTACCCTCCGCCTTCGCGGCACGGCGTTCGATGCGTACGACGGGCGCGCGTGGAGCCGCACGGGGCGCGATCCGGTGCGGCCCCCCACGCTCGCGGACCGGAGCTCGGACGCGAACAACGAGATCTTCGACATCTTCCGCGGCCCGGACCCGGTCCACGACCGAGTCATCTCCTTCGACCTCGAGCCCATCGACCCGCCCGTGGTCTTCCTCCCCCCGCGTGCCGTGGCCCTGCGCCTTCGGATGCCGAATCAGACGTTGCTCGGCGAGCCGCTCACCATTCAGCGCGGCCCGGAGGACGAGCTCCGCTACACCGGCTCCGACGCGCGCGGGCTCCGCTACGATACGTACCTTGCGAGCGACCGCGAGGTTCTGGTGCAGCTCCTGCCCACCGCCGAGCGCGCGCGCTACATGACCCTACCGGCCGGCCTGCCTTCGCGCATCGGGGATCTGGCGCACCAGTGGACGGACTCCGAGAGCGGCGCGGAGGCGAAGGCGCTCGTCATCCAGGACCGTTTGCGCAAGGAGTTCGGGTACGACCTGCACTCTCCCTCGGCAGGCAAGCCGCAGCCCGTCGATCATTTCCTCTTCGAATCGCGGCGCGGCCACTGCGAATTCTTCTCGACCGCCATGGCTTTGATGCTCCGGGCCGTCGGAATCCCGTCGCGCAACGTCACGGGGTTTGTCGGGGGAACCTGGAACCGCTTCGGCAAGTACTACGCGGTGCGCGAGGGGGACGCTCACTCGTGGGTCGAAGCCTACATCGACGATCCGTTCCGGCCCGGTTGGCACACCTTCGACCCGACGCCGACGAGCGCCGCGCAACCGCTGGAGCCGCCGGGCGGGGTCTACTACTACCTGCGCGATTTCGTAGAGGCCCTCTCACAGCGCTGGAACACGTACGTGGTCGGCTACGACCTGCGCAAGCAGGTCCGGCTCTTCGACGAGGTCAAGCGCCGCTACGACAGTCTCCGCTCGAAGTCCGGCCTGTCCACCGGGCCTCTCGATGCCTTGACGCGGGCGCCGGCGGCCGCCGGCGGGACCCTGGTGGTGCTTGCAGGGCTTTACTTGATCTGGAAGCGGCGACGGCGCCCCGCGGGGACTGCCGACGACCGCGACGCCCACCGGCGAGCGACCGATGCGCGGGTGGATGCTGCGGCCGCGCTGTATCGGACGCTCGAGACGGCCCTGCAGGCGCAGGGGATCTCGCGACCGCCGTCCTTGCCCCCCTTGAGGCACGCCCAGGAGCTCCAATCCCGCAGCCACCCGCTGGCGACCGAGGTGCTCTCGCTTACGCTCGTGTATCTCGAGACGCGCTTCGGGGGGGTCGCGTTAAGCGACGGGGTGCGAAAGGACTTCGAGCGGCGCACCCGCGAAATTCGCTCGTTCCGCACGCCGTCTACGGCGCCGCCGGCCGAGTGACGCACCACTCGTGCTCGAGCCTGCAGGCGCGCTTCGGTGTGTCGTCCGAACTCTCGCTTTGCTCGAGCCTGCGGACTAAGCTTACGCGCGGCGATCGAGGCTGATCTGCACGACGTCTTTGGGCGCGCCGCGCCTAACCACGCCATATACGTTTCCCCGACGTGGACGGGCGGTTCGCCCGTCGAACTCCAGGTCCGGCTGCCCGCTCTCGATCCAAGCGACGATGACCGGGCGACCGCCCGGAGCGCCGTCGGAGCCGCGGCGAATCTCGACCAGGTTCACGTTGACGCCCTGGCGCAGCTCGTCGGCCGTCACGGCGCGTTGCATGCTGCCCACGGGGCGCGCGTTCTGCCCGGGAACGCGGCCGTCGGTCTCGTCGTATGTCTGGACGACCAATCGGTAGGACGTGCCCTCCAAAAGACCCTCGGCCTTCACCTCGGCGCGCACTGTGCCCGCCGCGTCCCCGAGCGTCGTCGCGGCGAGAAGCGCCAGCCACGACCCGGCGGCCGCCGTTCGCGGCGGCTTCTGCTCGGGGCGCGTTCGCGAGGCCATCGCGCCGGGATAATGCGAATCTCGTGCCGGCCATCCTCGCTTGAGGCGGCGCCCGAGCACGTCCAACGAGTTTCTTTGCCCTTTCTCGCGCTTGCGTTCCGTGGATACCTTGCTCCACAGTTTTTACGACGCTTCTGCCGACGCCTGCGCCTTTGTACGCAAGTAGGTGAGATCTCGACCGGAATCCCCCACGGGGGGGTGTCCGAAGAACGGCAGGCTGTCGTTCGTCAGACGCGGCGTACTTTGCCTCGGTCGCGACAATCCGATCTCACTCGGGCACACGCCTGCGCACTCTGGGGTCAAGTCCGCGGGCGGCGTGCCGGAGCCTCGAGGTCAGCGGGGACCGGGTCAGTTGCGAAAGTGACTCGTGAACGAGAGATCACCGGTCGCGGCCCGATCCACTACGACCCGGGTCCCCTGGAGGAATTCGCCCGCCAGGACCTTCTTGGCCAGCGGGTCCTCGACCCACCGCTGGATGGCGCGCTTGAGCGGGCGGGCGCCATACTGCGGGTCCCAGCCGACCTCGGCCAGGTACTGCTTAGCGCGATCCGTCACCTCCAGCGTCAAGTCGCGACGCGCCGCCCGCGACGCGAAACGCTGCAGCTGAATGTCGACGATACGGCGAATCTGGGATCGCTCGAGCCGATTGAAGACGACGAGTTCGTCCAGGCGGTTCAAGAACTCCGGGCGGAAGACCTTCCTCACTTCCTCGAGGACCGCCAGGCGTACGAGCTCGTGCCGTGCCTCGGCCTCGAGACCGGGCCTCTCGTCGATGGCTTGGATATGAACGGACCCGATGTTGCTCGTAAGAATGATCACCGTGTTCTTGAAGTCGACCGTGCGTCCTTGGCCGTCGGTCAAGCGGCCGTCGTCGAGCACCTGAAGAAGTACGTTCCACACGTCGGCGTGCGCTTTCTCCACCTCGTCGAAGAGAAGGACCGAGTACGGTCGGCGGCGGACCGGCTCGGTAAGCTGGCCGCCCTCTTCGTATCCGACATATCCGGGCGGCGCCCCGATGAGGCGCGCCACCGCGTGCTTCTCCATGTACTCGCTCATGTCGAGGCGAATCATCGCGCGCTCGTCGTCGAACAGGAACTCGGCAACGGCGCGGGCCAGCTCCGTCTTGCCCACGCCGGTCGGGCCAAGGAAGAGAAAGCTGCCAATGGGCCGATTCGGATCCCCGAGGCCCGCACGCGATCGTCGCACGGCGTTGGCGACCGCCTCTACCGCGGCGTCCTGCCCCACGACGCGCTTCTTGAGCTCCTCTTCCATCTGGAGGAGCTTCTGAAGTTCGCCTCGCATCATCTTGGAGACGGGAATGCCCGTCCACTTCGACACGATCGCGGCGATGTCCTGGTCGGTCACCTCTTCGCGTAGGTAGCTCGTCTTCTCCTGCACCTTGGCGAGCGTCTTGCGAAGGTCCTCGACCTTCCGTTCAAGTTCAGGGATACGCCCGTAGCCTATCTCGGCGGCGCGCCCGAGGTCGCCCTTGCGCTGGGCTTGCTCCGCCTCGTGCCTCAGGCGCTCGATCTCGGGCTGCGCCTTTCGAATCTCCTCGATGACCTCGCGCTCCCTCTGCCATTGCGCGCGCATGGCACTCGAACTCTCCTCGAGCTCCGCGATCTGTCGTTTCACGTCGTCGAGCCGCGCGCGGCTACCGGGGTCGCGCTCCTTCTTGAGCGCCTGCGCCTCGATCTGAAGCTGCGTCAGCTTGCGCTGAACGGCGTCGATCTCGGCAGGCATGCTGTCCACTTCTATCTTGATCTTGGCGGCCGCCTCGTCGACGAGGTCGATGGCCTTGTCCGGCAGAAACCGGTCCGTCACATACCGATCGCTCAGCGTGGCGGCGGCGACGAGAGCCGCATCTTGGATGCGGATCCCGTGGTGCACCTCGTAGCGCTCCTTGAGGCCCCGCAGGATCGCGATCGTATCCGCGACCGTGGGCTGCGAGACCAGCACGGGCTGGAAGCGGCGCTCCAGGGCGGCGTCCTTTTCGATGCGCTTGCGATACTCGTCGAGCGTCGTCGCCCCGATGCAGCGGAGCTCTCCGCGAGCTAGCGCCGGCTTGAGGAGGTTTGCCGCGTCCATCGCGCCTTCGGCGGCACCGGCGCCGACGATCGTGTGAAGCTCGTCGATGAACAGGATGATCTGGCCCTTCGACGCCTCGACCTCCTTGAGAACCGCCTTGAGTCGCTCTTCGAACTCTCCGCGATACTTCGCGCCGGCGACGAGCGCGCCCATGTCCAGCGCGCACAGCCGCTTGTCCTTAAGCGACTCCGGGACGTCACCCCGCACGATGCGGGCGGCGATGCCCTCCACGATGGCCGTCTTGCCCACGCCCGGCTCACCGATGAGGACGGGGTTGTTCTTCGTGCGGCGCGAAAGGACCTGCATCACGCGCCTGATCTCTTCGTCGCGGCCAACGACCGGATCGGTCTCGCCCTTCTTAGCGGCCTCCGTGAGATCACGACAGTACTTCTCGAGCGCCTGAAACTTGCCTTCCGGATCCTGGTCGGTGATGCGCTGCGTCCCGCGCACGCTCGCCAGCGCCGAGAGCAGCTTCTCGTAGCCGACGCCGCCGTACTGCTCGAGGACGACCATGAGTTCGCGATCGTGCCTCGCCGCGGCCAGCAGGTAGTGCTCCACCGAGACGAACTCGTCCTTCAGCTGCTTCGCCTCGTCGTCGGCCCTCCGAATGACCTCCAGCGTCCTGCGGGAAAGCCCCGCCTGCGCGCCCCCGCTGACGCGCGGAAACCCCTCGACGCGGCGGGCGATCGCGTCGCGCAGAGCCGATACGTCGGCTCCGGCCTTTTGCAGCAGCGGCGACGCGACGCCGCCCTCCTGATCGAGCATCGCCGCGAGCACGTGCTCCGGCTGGAGCTCCGGATTGCCGAGGCGAGACGCGCGGTCCAGGGCGTCCTGAAACGCTTCTCGGCTCTTCGTCGTCATACGGTCCGGGCGCATCGCATTCTCCTCGCGCGCACACGTTGGCGTGACGCCGCCCGTTTTCGAAACGGCGTCCGGCGCGCCCCCTCAGGCTCGCGCTCGTGCTTAGCTCCCCCGAAGCTAAGTCGCCGTCGGGCGAGCGCAAGAGACATGCCCCGTCACGCGTGCTGACTAATTTAGATGTCGAGGTTCTTCACGTTCAAGGCGTTGTCCTCGATGAACTGCCGCCTCGGTTCGACCTGATCCCCCATGAGGATGGTGAAGATCTGATCCGTTTGGACGACGTCGTCCAAGCGCACCTGGAGCATGACGCGCATGTTGGGGTCGAGGGTCGTCTCCCAGAGCTGGCCCGGGTTCATCTCGCCGAGTCCCTTGTACCGCTGAAGCTGCGTCCCCTTGCGGCCCCGCGCGTCGATGTAGTCCCAGAGCGCGTCGGCGTCCTCGACCAGCGCCTCGGGCTTTCCCTTCTCGCCCTCCCTCACAAAATAGGGGGCCGGTCCGATCGATCGTACGTCCTGTTCGATGGCGTAGAGCTCTTCGTACTCCGCCGAGTCGACGAGGTGCCAGTCGATCACCACCGGTCGCGCGGCGGCGCCCGGTCGTGGCGCGATGAGGATGCGCGCAGCCCCATGCTCGACCTCCCACCCGACCTCGATGCGGATGGGCAGGATGTCCGGCTTCGTCTTCTCCAGGCGAGCCTGAATCAGGGGAACGGCCGCCTCGACGCGCTTTCGCTCTCGCAGCTCGTTCTTGCCGAGCGGGGCGGCGTGCAGCGCCTGCCCGATGATCGACGCGTCCGTCCGACGATCGAGCTTCGACAGCGCCCGCCGGAACAATCGAAGCCGCTCCGCCAACCGGAACAGCGGCTCTCCCGACAAGGTGGGGCCTTTGCTCGCCCGCACCGCCAGGCCCTCGACGCCGTGCTGCAGGAAGAAGAGATCGAGGGCGGGCTGGTCCTTCAGGTAGACGTCCTTTTTCCCGCGCCGCGCGCGATAGAGCGGCGGCTGCGCGATGTAGAGATACCCGCGCTCGACGAGCTCCGGCATCTGCCGATAGAAGAACGTCAAGAGCAGCGTTCGGATGTGGCTGCCGTCCACGTCCGCGTCGGTCATGAGAACGATTTGGTGGTATCGGAGCTTCTCGACGTCAAAGCTGCCCTCACCGATCCCGCAGCCGAGCGCAGCGATGAGCGTGCCAATCTCGGCGCTCGATAGCATCTTGTCCAACCGCGCGCGCTCGACGTTCAGGATCTTTCCGCGTAGCGGCAGGATCGCCTGAAACCGGCGGTCACGCCCCTGCTTGGCCGAGCCTCCGGCGCTGTCCCCCTCGACGATATAGAGCTCGGCTTCGGCCGGGTCTCTCGTCTGACAGTCGGCCAGCTTGCCCGAAAGAGTCGAGTAGTCGAGCTGCCCCTTGCGGACGACCTCACGGGCCTTGCGCGCCGCTTCCCGCGCCTTGGCCGCCAAGATCGTCTTTTCCACGATCTTCCGCGCGGTCTGCGGGTTCTCCTCGAAGAACTGTCCGAGCTTCTCGTAGACCGTGGTCTCGACGATCGTCTTCACCTCGCTCGACACGAGCTTGCTCTTCGTCTGCGAATCGAAGCTCGGGTCCGGATGTTTGATGCTGATGACCGCGGTTAATCCCTCGCGAATGTCCTCACCTTGGAGGCCGTTCTTGACGTCCTTGAACAGGTTCTGCGCCGAGCCATAGCTGTTGAATACCTTCGTCAGCGCGGCGCGCAGCCCCGTCAGATGGGTCCCGCCGTCCTTGTTGTGGACATTGTTCGTGTAGGGGAAGACTTGCTCCTGGTAACTCGCGTTCCACTGCATAGCGAGCTCGATCCCGATGGGGGCGGCGCCCCCCTCGGTCACGTGCTCCGCCACGATCGAAATGACCTTGTCGTGGACGGGCTCCTTCGCGCGATTCAGGTGCTCCACGAACTCGCGAATGCCGCCCTTGTACTGAAACGTCTCGCGCCGCCCGCCGTCGCGCTCGTCCGTCAGCGCGATCAAGAACCCGGCGTTCAAGAAGGACAGCTCTCTCAGGCGGCTGGCCAGGATGTCGTACTGGAAATCCGTCGACGTGAAGATCGTCGAGTCGGGCTTGAACGTGATCTTCGTTCCGGTCTTGTCCGTTTCGCCGATGGTCGTCAGGGACGCCACCGGTACCCCCCGCCGGTACTCCTGGAAATGCACGTGCCCTTCGCGCTTGATCTCCATCTTGAGCCACTCGCTGACGGCGTTCACGGCGCTCACGCCCACGCCGTGCAATCCGGCGCTGACCTTGTAGCTCGAATGATCGAATTTGCCGCCGGCGTGAAGGACGGTCATGACCACCTCGGCCGCGCTGACGCCCCGGTCCTGCATGATGCCGACCGGAATCCCCCGGCCGTCGTCTTCCACGGTGACCGACCCGTCGAAGTGGATCGTCACGTCCATCGAAGAACAGAACCCGCCGAGGTGCTCGTCCACTGCGTTGTCGACGACCTCCCAGACCAGATGATGCAAGCCCGACCCGTCGTGGACGTCGCCGATGTACATCCCAGGGCGCTTGCGAACTGCTTCCAGTCCTTCGAGGACGGTGATGCTCGTGCTGTCGTAGTTGGAGGACACCGGGGGTGTGGTCGGGGACGTCACGTTCGACATGAGCGAGTCGTATCCTTCGAGCTGCCTGGCGCTGGCGCGCGCAGGTTGCACCATTAGACGCGCGCCGCCTTTTCTCGATTCTTGTTCCAAAAGATTGCGACGATTGATTTGTCGCCGCGCGCGCAGTGCCCACAGTATAGGTCCGACCGCCCTCTCAGGCAAGCAAATACGAGGAGCTTCCCTTTGTTATTTCCAGCACTTATGACGCGCACGCCGCGCGGTCGCGACCCCCTGCCGCAGGGACTGCTTCGACGCCCCGTCCCCCTCTGGCTCGGCCCCCCTCAAGGGCATGTTATCGACCGCTGATCTGACCGCTTACAACCTCGAAATCGCGCCGGGCCTCCACGCCCGAAGGGGTGCGGGTGACGATCAACTCAGGCCGTGTCGTCGTCATCAGCACCTGGCACGATTGCTCCGACAGCGCGGAGAACAGCGCCGCCGTTCGCTCGCGATCGAGCTCGCTCGATACATCGTCGAGAAGAAGGAGCGGGCGCAACCCGCGAGCAGCCGTCACAACTTCGATCTCGGCGAGCTTCAGCGCGAGCACGACGGCGCGGTGTTGGCCTTGCGAGGCCATGGCACGCACGGACTTCTGGGAGAGTTCGAGCGCCACGTCGTCCCGGTGCGGACCTATAGACGCCGACCCGCGCGCGCGATCCTTTCGCCGGCGCCGGGCGAGCTCGGCGCGAAACTCGCTCGCCAGGACGGGACTGCTCCGTTCGTACCGTCCCGTGAGGACGGTACCGACCGGACCGATCCGCTCGAAGGCGCCCGCCGCCGCGGCCAGCAAGACCTCTGCCGCTTCAGCGCGGGCGTTGCTCAGGGCCGTCCCGTGCTCAGCGGCGATCTCCTCCCACCCGTCCAAATCGCGCTCGTTCTCCCCGCGGACATCCAGCACCCGCTGGCGGGCGCGCATGGCCTTTGTGTACGCGTCGGAGGCACCGAGGACAGCCGCCGACCGATAGAGCGCCACACGGTCGAGCAGCTTGCGCCGTTCGCTGCCCCCTCCCGCAGTTAGCGTCAGCGCGCCCGGATGAAACACGACGGCGGGGGTCCGCAAAGCGTATGCGGCGAGCGTCGCCGGGCGCTTGCCGTCGATCCGCGCGGAACGCACGCCTCTCCGGAGCGCGACCACTTGTTCGCGCGCGGCCCCGTCTTCGCGCACGCGCCCTCGGATTGTCGCGTCCTCCGCGCCGTTCCGCACGAGCTCCGAGAGCCTCGGCGTGCGAAAGCTGCGCGAGGTCGCGAGAACGTACATCGCCTCGAGCAGGTTCGTCTTGCCTTGTCCGTTCGCCCCCGAAAAGACGTTGAGGCCCGACCCTAGCTCGAGGTCCACCGCGACGAAGTTCCGGAAACCGCGGACGACGAGCGCTTCGACGGCGAGCGACCGGAGCACGGCGAAGACCGCTGCCTGGGACGTCCCAGGTCAGATGCGCATGGGCATCACGACCGCGAGAAACTGGCGCGCGCCCACCGGCTTGACGACCGCCGGATCGAGCTCTCCTCCGAGGCCGAGCTCCACCTCGTCGTCGTCGAGCGCACCCAGCACGTCGAGGAAGTACTTCGCGTTGAAGCCGATTGTGATGTTCGGACCGCCGTACTCGACCGCGAGCTCGTCGAAGCCCTCACCGCTCTCGGGCGACTCGGTCGTAATCCGCATGGTTCCCTTGGTGAACGAAAGCTTGACCCCGCCCGTCCGTTCGCTGGCGGCGACCGACACCGCGCGAAGCGCGTCCGCGAACGGGGCCCGAGGCGCACGAACGAGCTTCTCGCTCTGCTGCGGGATCACCTGGGAGTACGGGGGGAACTGCGCGTCTACGAGCCTTACGGCAAAGGTCATCCCCGCGCCCTGGAAGAACGCGCTCGAGCCGCTCTGCGTGATCTGAAGCTGCGCCTTGGCCGCCGCACCGTCCGCGCCGCGCTCCTTCCCGTCGCTGACGATGTCGTCGCACAAGCGACGGAGCTCGTGGATGGCCTTGAGCGGGATGAGCATCGTCGCCGAGGCCTGGCGCCCGCTGACTTTGACCTCCATCTTGGATAGCCGATGCCCGTCGGTCGTCACCATGCGGGTCACGTCACCGTCCCACTCGAACAGGGCGGAGTTCAGGTGCGGACGCGTCTCGTCCCCCGAGATCGAAAAATACGTCTTGGCAACGAGTTCCTGCAAGACATCGACATCCAGCGCCAGTGAGGGCGAACCCTCTGCTGGGGTCGGAAGCGGCGGGAAATCCTCTCCCGGCATCCCGCGAAGGGTGTATCTACGCGCGCTCCCTGCCGCCTTGATGGTCGTCGTCGCGTTGTCGTGCGTCGCCAGGTGGATCGGCCCGTCCGGCATCATCCGAACCCGCTCGAGCAGGTCTTTCGCGGATACCGCGATGCTGCCCCCCTTGCTGACGTCGACGGTCACCCGTCCGACGAGCGCCAGGTACAGATCCGTCGCGGCCACTCGGAGTGTGCTCGGGCCGTCGACCGCCAGAAAGACATTCGACAACACGGGCATCGTGCTCTTGCGTTCGGCAACCCCCTGCATGCGGGACACCAACTTCAGGAGCTCTTTCTTGGGTACGGTGAGTTCCATCGGAACCTATCTCGAGTGCATCCTTAGATGAGATCTGTAGCAGTGTCGATAGAGCCTGGGGACGGCGGGGAAAAACCGAAAAGGTCTGGCCTCTCGCGATGCTGCGCTCTACGTCGGCGGTGGGAATCTCCGTGGACCGCGCGTGGGCAGCAGTGGGCTTTCCGCTTTGGCTCCCGTCCCACCGTCGTCCTCCCACGTCATCCCCCCCCGTCCCGCCCAGCGTGTTGCCACGTTACCCACAGGGGGAACGGCCTAACTTTTCAGCAGCGTTCGAGCGATGGCGTCGAGAAGCTCCCGGCGCACCCGGCCGTACGTCTTCGGACCTACATCGCCACTGGCGTGGGCACGCTCGAGGTCAGCCAGGTCCTCGAGCAATCGCGCTCGCTGAGCCTTTGCGTCCTTCGGGTCGAGTCGCCCGGTGTCCTTCTGGCCCGCCGCCGCGAAGGCGAAGGCGAGTCCGACCAGGACTCCGAGCCCCGCCAACACGCTGGCGATGGACCTGCCCGGGCCGGGCGTCGGCAGGTCGTGGAGGTTCACGACGAAGCTGGTGAGTGGCTTGTCGTCCGGCCTCAGGTGGCGCTCGGTTACGAGGAAGCTTTGGCCCTGCCCGTCGCGGCGGACCTCGGCCGCAGGGAAGCCGTCCACGTCGAGCTTGATCTGGGACGTCGCCGGCATCATCACCCGGGCGATGGCCACGTGCGGGGGGACTCCCGCGGTAAAGCTCAAGTCCGGGTCGTCGTGCAAGGGGAGCTGATATCGGAACTCCACCGCGTGTCGGCCGGGCGGGTACGTGCCCCGGAGTTTGCCGTCTTTGCCGCTCTGGTCGACTCCTTGATCGCTCATCGATGCCTGCGCGGTGAAGGCTGTGAATCCGTCGGGCAACGGGATGCGAACGTCGTCCGGCTGCCATGCTGTACGGCCAAGGTTGTAGACGTTGAGCGCCTCCTCGATCTGCATGCGATCGTCCTTGAGATCTGCAGCGACGGTCGCCTCACACACAATCAACGCTAGCCGTAGGTCGCGGACGACATGGTAGACGTGCAGGATCACGCGCATCGCGTGCACTTGCTGCAGCTGGAACGGCGCGGCGGCGAAAAGGCCGCCGTCGTATCCGGAGCTCACCCGATACGCGGTGCTGCTGGTGCTCGTATCGAGGCCGCCGAAAACGGCACGCCCGTCGTCGCCCGTCGTCGTCTGAACATGGCGCCGGCTGTCGCCCTTGGCCACGGAGTTGACGAGAATCCCGAGCGTCACGGCCTCGCGGGGGACGGGCCGATCGTCGGCGTCGCGCAAGTCGACCTCGATCGTACCCGGGGCGAGCGAGGGGTCCGGCTGTTCCGTGTCTTCCGGCGGCTGAAAGACCCCGGGCATGCCTTGACCCGACGCGGGGTGTGCATGCGGGCTGGCGCCTTCCACGGGAGGATGCCCGGGCGGCATCTCGTCGTCTTCGTCGTCGTCCCCGGCCGTCCCCGCCGCGGCAGGCCTGGGTGCGCTCGAAGGCGGGGGCTGCGTCCTGCCGCCCGCGTCCTCGGCCTCGGCGCGGGCACCCCCACCGAACAGCGCGCCGGCGCAGCACGCCAGCGCGGCGGCCCAGCGCGCCCGTCCGTCAGCCCACCGCATGGTCCGCCGCAGTCTTCGTCAGCGCCGCGCCACACCGTTTGCAAAAGGCCGCGTCCGACTCGTTCGACGTCCCGCAGCCCGCGCAGGCCACGCGGCCCGCGTCCTGCGCGGCCTCATTTGCCTCGCTCGGCGACGACGAATCCGCTAGCCCTCGAGCTTCGAGGTACTTCTGGGCGATCCGCTCCGCTTCGCCGCGTAAAGGCTCGACTTCGACATCCATCTGGCGCATGACCTCTTTTGCCTCGTCGCGATACCGAGCGACGACCGCCTCGTAGTCGGCGTCGTCGATTTTGCCGATCGCGTGCTCGGCCTCGAGATCCTTGAGCGCGCGAAGGACGCGGCGCTTGCGTTCCGCGAGCGCGTTCGTGCCGACGCGCTGCACGGCCGAGGCTTCCATGTCCACCGGCAGCGGCGCGTCGCCGCTCAGCGTGCGAACGCTTGCCCAGAGAAGCGAGATCGTCCCGAGGAGCGTCACCGCAGCCAAGACGAGGAGCGCCGGACCCATGCTCGCCCGTAGACCAACGATGACCGCCGATGCGACGCCCGCGACGGGAAGGCCGATGGCCACCGCCCGCCCGAGCGCCCGCTCCGCGTCGTCGCCCTCCCTCACGCGTGCCCGCTTCCGAGCCGAGGATCCGTCCGCGCCGTCCTTTCGACGCGTGCGATCACTCATCGAGGTCCTTGAGCTCCTCGTCCAGTCGCGCGTCGTAGGCGTCTCGGGAAGCGGGCCGGGGCTCCGCTCGCGGCGGCGCTGGGGCCTCTTCGCTGCCGGTCCCCTCTCGCCAGCGTTTCACCAGCCACGCCACCCCGAACGCGCCGAGCCCGATGCCGGCCATCGGCACCGCCCAGATCGCCCGCAGCGCACCCCGGTTGGGCGGGACGGCGAGGGCATTGTCACCGAACTCCGCGGCATACTCCGCGACGATCTGGTCGCGCGCCTCGCCCGCCTTCAGCTTGGCTCGGATGTTGTCGCGCGCCTCGGACGCCGTTTCGCACGTGCACGTCGAAAGCAGGTCCCGCGCACACTGACCGCACATGCACCGGAGCGACCCGAAGACGGCGCGCTCCGTGTCGTTTTCGATGTGGACCGTGCCGGTCCCGGGCATCGTCTGTGCGTGCGCCGCGGGCGTCGCGCCGAGCATGATCCCGAGGAGCACGCTCGCCGCCGTGGCGGCGACTCCCCGCGCGCCGGCCCACACACGCGACTCCCCGAGCTCGACCTGTGGCCACATCGAGACGATGCTCCCCGCGATGAGGATCACGCACCCGAACCATATCCACGACACGAGCGGGTTGATGTGGACTTGGAACGCCGCGAGGTTCTTGTTTCCGGGGTTGATGGAGCCGACGATGACGTAGACGTCGTCGCGAAAGCCGTGCGAGATCGCCACCTCGGTGGTGGGCGAATCGGGCTGCTTCTTGTAGATGAATTTCCCGGGCGTGAGGTGCGCCACGTGCTTCTCGCCCTTGGAGACCTCGAGGTCGGCGAAGACCATTCGTTTCGCGTCGTCGACCTCCATCCGCGCTCCCGTATAGGTGAGCTGGTAGTCTCCGACGGAGTAGCTCTGCCCCGGATAGAGCGACGCTTCTCGATCGAGGTTCCAGGATTGTCCTGTGAAGCCGACGAACATCGCCACGATGCCAAGGTGCACGATGTACCCACCGTAGCGGCGCCGGGACTGAGGCGAGAGCGACACCAGGGTATGAACGAAGCCGGGTAGCCCGCCGAGCCACCACAGAATGCGCGGGGTTAAGCTCGCCGCCGCGGTGCGCGCGCGCGAACGGAAGAGCAGGACGAACTCTTGCGCGATCACGGCGGCGTTGAAGATGCATAGCGAGAACCCCATGACGGGCATGAAGGCGTTGAAAGCCCGCAGCGCCGAGCCGAGCGCGCCGGGATAGATGGCGTCGCTCCAGACCACCGCAGGGAAGCCGAGCAGCGCGCGTCCCAGGGCGAAGTGCAGTGCCGCGCCCGTCCCCATGGCCAGGAGCGGCGCCCGGAACGCCCGGCGGAGCGCCTGGGGGCTCGTCTTCTTCCAGCCGAACAACGTGCCGATCCCCATGAGAGCCAGAAGCACGAGGCCCAGGGGTTGGACCCACGCCTTGTAGAAGGGCGGTCCAACGGTGACCTTTTCGCCCGTGAGCGCCTCGCTGATGAGCGGGAACGTCGTGGCGACGAGGATGAAGAGCAGCAGGCTGCAAAGGACCCAATTGTTGAGAACGAAGGTGAACTCGCGCGAAAGGATGGACTCGATCTTCGGCCTGCGGGTCTGCAGGTCCATTCCGGCCGTCATGCGGCGGAACACGATCTCGAGCGCCACGAAGACCGCGGCGCCCGCGACGAGCGCGATCGACAGGACCCGCCACCCGACCGGAAGCGACAAGCGCCAGATCGACAAGAGGCCCGGGGCGCATACGCCGATGACGAGCCAGCCTGCTGCGAGCGCCGCCCAACGCAAGCGCGGGGTAGGCTTCAGATCGCGAAGCTCGGGCCAGCGCCAGAGGACCAGCGTCGTCGCGAACGACACGACGAGCAGTAGGAAGCCGACGAAGTAGTTGCCGATCGAAGACTGAGCGAACGCGTGGACGCTAGCGATCATCCCCGATCGGGTGAGAAACGTGCCGAAGATGGTGAGAAAGAACGTGAGGCCGATGAGAAAGACGTTCCAAACCTTGAGAAGGCCCCGCCGCTCTTGAATCATGACCGAGTGCACGTACGCGCTGGCCGTCAGAAAGGGCATGAAAGCCGCATTCTCGACCGGGTCCCACCCCCAGTAGCCGCCCCAGCCGAGTGACTCGTAGGCCCAAAGCATCCCGAGGGTGTTGCCGATACCCAGGAACATCCACGCGAAGAGCGTCCACTTGCGGCTGGCGACGATCCACTCGTGGTCGAGCCGACCGGTCGCCAGGGCCGCGACGCCGAACGCGAACGGCACCGAGCAGCCGACGAAGCCCGTGTAGAGGCACGGCGGGTGGATGACCATCCAGTAATTCTGGAGGGCCGGATTGAGGCCGTCCCCGTCCGCGCGCGCGCCCCCCGCGCTCGTCGCGAAGGGGTTCGCCGAGAAGGCCATGAGCACGCAGAAGAAGAGGACTACGGCCATCAGCGTCGCGATGACGTAGGGCTGAAGCTCGAGGTATCGATGACCGAGCCACCGGACGCAGACGCCGATGTACGCGCTCAGCAGGAAAAGCCACCACAAGAGCGAACCGTCCTGCCCGCCCCACAGGGCCGTGAGCAGGTAGTGCAGGGGCATCGACCTGTCCGAGTAGTGGCTGACGTATCGAATCCGGAAGTCATGGGTGACAAACGCGTAGGCGAGGCACAAGACGGCGACGCCGATGAGCGCGACGGTTCCGTAAGCGCCGAATCGGGCGGCCTGAAGTGTGCGCGGTCGACCATTTTTGCCCGCGGCGAGGGCGACCGCGAACGTGTAGCTGGCGACGACCATCGCTCCCAGGAGCAGGGTGGTGCAGAAGGCCGGGAACGTGCTGCCGAAGAGGTGGAGCAAGATGGTCATGACGTTCGCTCCTCGAGGCGCCGGACCGGCACCGAGTCTCGCGGCGCAGTGTAGCAGCGCATCCTCCCGAGCATAGCTGCGTCAGCGCTCGGCCAGCGCGGCGCTCAGCCGGGACAGGCCCTCGGAAAGCTTGTCGCGGGGAGCCGACCATGCAAGGCGGAACCCGTTGGGCACTCCGAAGAACGAGCCGGCGGCCACCAGCACCTCATGCTCGTGGGCTGCCGACTCGATGGTGGCGGTCAGGTCCCCTCTGCCCGCCAAAGTGACGAGCGCGAAGAGGCCCTCTTCCGGCGCGCTCCAGCCGAAGCCATTTTCGGCGACCCAGCGGGCGACGAGGTCGCGCTTTCCGTCAAGGTGAGTGCGACTCTTGGCCGCCAGAGTCTGGATCGCGTGGAACGTCCTACATGCCTGCTGAGCGTGCGAAAGCGGAAGAGCTCCGCACGCTGCGGTCATGGTGTGCTCGGCGTTCGCGACGACGTCCGCCGGCGCCAGCATCCACCCGATGCGATGGGGTCCGAGGCCGTAGCACTTGGTCAAGCTGGAGACGGCGACGACGTTGACGGCGAGCCGGCGCGCGCTCCCTTCGAACACGCCGCGTTCGTCCACGAGTGCGTCGAACTCCGCGTAGACCTCGTCGACCAGCAGCCACGCGCCGGTCCGCGCGGCGAGCTTGGCCAGCTCGCGAAGCGTGGAATCGTCGGTGCGCACGCCCGACGGGTTGTGCAGGTTCGTCACCACGATCAGGCGGGTGCGCGGGGTCAGGGCCGCGGCCACCCGCTCCGGGTCCACGCGAAATCGGTCGGCCGCGACGCGCTCGAACGTCGTGACCCGCGCCCCGACTCCCTCTGCGATCCGGGTGAGCGGCTCGTAACCGGGCGCTTCGACGAGGATGTCGTCTCCCGGCCCGGTCATCGTCGCGCAAGCCAGCCAGTATGCCTGCGTCGTCCCCAGCGTCGCGATCGCTTCGGCGACCGGGACCGCGTTGTGGGCGGCAATCGCCCCCCGGAGAAGATCCTGTCTGCGCAGGTCCCCCGCGTCGGCGTCCTCTGCTGCGCCGGGCAGCTCGCCGACCATGACGGTGGGCATCCCGCTGGTCGCCAGGTCGAACGCGACCTTGCCGTAGCGGCGTCGTGCCCACTCCAGGTAGCGCGATGGCGCGTACATTCAGGGGCCCGGGTCGTTGGCGCCCGCCGCGTTCAGGCTGAACTTGGCCAAGCGGACGGCGCCGGCCAGGCCGGGCGAGGCGCTGATCGTCCCCTCGCCGGTGGAGTCGGCCATCGAGCCCTGGAGGGTTCCCGCGTACCCGCGCTCGCGGTCGCTCGGCGAGAGCGTGGCGGTCAACCGGCGGTCGGTCACGAGGCCGTCGAGGGTCGCGGGGCCGAGGGGGCCGCTCAACGTTCCGTGCAGCCGCCCTCCGGAATCGACGACGAAGTCGAGATCGCCCTGCCCGACGCCCGCGCCGTCATCGTCTACTTTCCAGTGAACTCCTTTCCAGTCGCTCGGGATGTAGAGCGTCGCGGCGGTGCTCGCGTATTTCCCGTGCCACGCGAGTCTCGGAGGCGTGGCGCTGGTAGTGGTGGCGGGCGCGGGCTCGCGCGCGGTCAGTCCGGCGTCGCCCGCGGGGGACGATGGGGCAGCATCGTGCGCCGTCGTGCCCGACGATCGACCGCAAGCGCACGCCATCGCGATCAATCCGCCGGCCGCCACCAGCTTCATCGCGAGGTCGACTCCTCCGAGATCCGCTCGGCGATTCGAACGCCGACCTCTCCCTCGATGTCGACCAGGTCGCCACGGGCGACGGGGACCCCGCCCACACGCAGAACGACCCGCTCGCCGACTCGTCGCCCGAGGGCAATCACGTCTCCGCGGGCGAGCGAGGCCCACTCGCGCGCCGTCATGCGGGCTTCTCCCATCTCGACCCGTACGACGATCGGGACGTCCCCCACGGCCGTCAACAACCCCTCACCATCACCGGACTCCGCCACGACCGCCTCCGCGCGCAACAACCCGAGGCCGCCACCTAGCACGAGCGCACCCTGATCGCCGAGCGTCGCGGGCACTCCGACGTCGGAGCCGGGCGCCGACAGCAGGACGGGCCCGACCCACGCCGAGCCCTCGAGCTCGAGCGGCCACGCGTCGGGCACGAAGACGTCCCCGACGCGCAGGGAGGCCACCTCGGCGACGTCGGCCGACGCGGCGCAGGCCACGACCGAAAGTTCGAGCGGGATCGATCCGAGTTCCCGGAGCGCGTCGCGACAAATGGCACCGGGGGGCTCGGGCGTCAGCACGTCGCGTGCCACAAGGACACGCGCGGCGAACGCGGCGCCGTCGAGCAGGACGGTGAGGCTCACGGCGACCGGTTCTCGAGCGAAGTCCTCCTCGAGGGTGGCGGCGGGCCCGGCGGCGAAGACCCGGAGGCCCTCGCGAACGTGAGCGCGCCTTGCGCAGGCGAGGACAATCGCGGCGAGGCCTCCCGCCCACTCGCTCGGGGATGGAGCCACCGGGTTCGACGTCGGTGGGGTGCGACGGGTGCACCGGGCCAGCGCAGCGGCGGCGAGCGCGCCCTCGGCCTCGACGAGCAGCCGGCTGTCGGCGGGTGCGTCCGCGGCCCCCACCACGAAGGCGACTCCGTCCGCGCATGCGCTCGCACGCGCCGCGGCATCGGCCCGGCGGACGAGGATCTCCACCTGCGCGCCCAGCATGTCCTGCAGGGCCCGGTCGAGGGCGCCGAGGCGCGCAAGCGACCTCGCGCGGGCCCGTACGGCGTGAAACGCGAGGCAGTCGCGTCGGGTGGTCGAATCGAGCGACGCCCAGGGAAACGCGCGGTGCGGGGGGGGCACGGGTTGACGTTTCGCATTGCCGCACCCTTTGCGGCAAGTCTGGTACCCTCCGAGGGTACGATGACCGGCAAGCGGAGTGTCATTCGGGGGGTGCTCGTCGCGCTCGTCACTGCCACGCTCTCGAGCCTCTCGCCCGCGGGGTGGGCTGAGGGCGGAAAGGGAAAGGCCCCCGCCTCCAACAAGGGTGGCGCGTACGCCGAGGCTTGCTCGCAGGGCGCCGCCAAGTACGCCGCCCGCGACTTCCCCGGCGCGGTGGCCGACTTTCAGAAGGCCATCGAGGCGTCGCCGAACCTGCCCCTAGCTCACTACTTGCTCGGGGAAGCGCAGCTCGCGGCCGGCAACCTCACGGAGGCCGAGGCATCCTGGAATCGGGCCTCGTCCCAATCGACCAGCGACGCGTCGATGCACGCTCGCATTCTCTTCGTCCTAGCCGACCTCCGCGAGCGCCAAAAGCGGTGGGACGACGCCAAGACGGCTTGGCAGGCCTACCTCGACTGGGCGTCCAAGAACTCGAACGCGAGCGCCTTTCCGACGAGCGGCCAGTCCCGGCAGCAGGTCATCGACACAATGATGAAGCAGGACAAGGCCTACGACGTCGTCCGCCAACGAATCGCGGAGACGAAGAACGGCAACGTCTTCACCGACCTGTCGAAGTCGCCCAAGTGAACGTGGGCGCGTCTATTCCCTCTCTCGCTTCGCTCGAGCGTGCGGACTAGCGACCGATCAGCACATCGAGCGACAGCACGGCGTCGGCGTCGCGCAGGAACTTCTGCCAGGATGCGTACTGTTCTCCCGGTTGAACACGTCCGGCAGGCAGGTCCACGGTACGGTCGAAATCGATGGCTTGGCCGTGAACCCCGTCGGCGATCACCACGTGGGCATCGCCGTCGCGGTACTCGCCCGTGGGCACCCGCGGGGGCGGCTTGAGTGAATCGGGCAGGACGACGCGCACACGCACCTGCGTCCTCCACGAGGACCGTAGGAGAAGGGGCGTGTGGCGCGCCGGCAGCGCAGCCAGCTGAGCGACGTTCGGGGCGAACGGCGGCCGTAGCGCGAGCCCGCCGGGGACCAGCTTTGCGAGCTCGGGAGCCTCCACGCGCAGGTGCATGACGAGGGGGGCGTCCAGACGTTCGACCCCGTCCACCTTCATCTCCCTCACGTGCCCGCCCGCGAACGCCGGTGCGACGAGCTCTCGTTCGACGAAGTCGTAGAGCTTGACCTCCGCCACCTGGGCGAGCGCGTTGCGCCATGCGATGGCCCGGTTGCCGCTGAAGGTCACCGTAAGGTCGAGGTTGGCCGAGCCGTCCGGGCGTGCGTCGGCGCGGCCTTCGTAGGCGACCGTGTCCGTCGCACCCGGCGCGTGCACGACGTCGCCCGGCGTGCCGGCGACGAGTCGGATCGCCGGCTGCTCGCGCAGCTCGGCCGGTATGTACCCGAAGGGGGCGAACTTGTCGCGAACGGTCATCCACCGCACGCCGCGATCGGTCGACAGACGCAGGACGACGGCGTCGTACTGCTCGATTTCGCTCATGGGGCCGACCGCAGGCGTCGCGAGGAGGTTCTTCACCAGCGCAAGCTCGCTCTCGATGCCGAGAAGGCGGCACATGTACCGGAACGCAGCCTGACGAGAGCCGCTCCCGCCCGTCAGGACGCGTCGGCCGTCGGTCTCCTTGCCGTCCTGGACGTGCTCGACGACGTGGCGGTAAAGCCTTCGCGCGCGCTCGTCCGACGCGATCGCCGGGACCCCTCCCGCGATGCGAAGGGCGAGGGTACGAAGGCGCGGGTCCAGCGGCGTCTCGTCGGCGGCAAAGTCGACCAGTCGCTCCAACGTCGAGCCGAGGGAGATTCCCCAGCCGACGCGCACGCTCGGCAGGAACTCCGTGATGGGCGGACTCTCCGGCTCGACCTCGGCCGGCGGGCTCAGATCGACTCGCCAGCGGCGTTCGACGAAGGCACCTCCCGCGGTCGTACCCAACGAGCCGGCGGCGAGGGTCGTGGACGTCACCTTGGGCGCGGGCACAGCGCCCCGCGTCTCGATCTCGACCTTGCGATCCGAAGGGGTCACTACGACGAACTCGCTGCGCCAGTACCCCTTGTCCGCCTCACGGAAGAACCAGTGCGGGCTCCTGTACTGGCTGCCCTTGGCGCCGTCTCCCGGCTGGGTGCTCACGTGCTCGACCTCGACGAAGTCGCCCACATCGAGGTGCGGGAGGGTCAGCGTCGGCTTGCCCGCGACCGGCTCGGGCTCGAGCACCCGGCCGTCGGGCTTGATGACGCGCAGGTGTAGCACGAGCCCGGTGGGCGGCTCCGTCTCGGCCTCGGCGTTGATAGCCTCCTGCGATTGCATCTTTTGAATCTCATGCTCGAGCATTTCGCTCGAGCCGTCGTCGTGGACGACGATGGCGGCGTAGTCGAGCACACGCGCCGCCGTCCCCTCCATGCGGTGCCCGGACGCCTCCCACCTGCCGTACTCGCGGATGACCGCCATGCCGTCCTGTCGATACGGCTCGAGGTCGGTAGCGCCCTCCACGAGGTCGATGGCGGCGCGCAGGTCGTCGCTCGATGCGCCCACCTGGAGCGCGGCTGCGAGGGCACGCCGCAACGCCCCGGTGTCGCCCTTGGCATAAGCGCGATCGGCCAGTCGGAACCGCGCCTGTGCGTCGAGCGGGTGCTTGGCGAGCGCCCTCTCCAGCTCCTCGGCGCCGGCCTTGGTGTCGCCGGACCGCGCCAGAACGTCGGCCAAACGTCCGGCGAGCTCCTTGCGATCGGGACGCCGCTTGGCGATCCGTTCGAGCTCGGCGATCGCCGAGGGGTAATCGTGTCGAGCGAGCGCTCGATCAAGGTTCACTTCGGCGTCCGGGTCGAGCCGAGCGATCTGCGCGGCTACCCGATCGGCCTCCGAGGCGGGGCCGAGCTCGTCGAGCACCTCGAGGTACGACTGGAGGGCGGCGACGTCGTCGGGGAAGCGCTGCGCGAGCTCCGCCAACGCGCGCATCTGCTCGCCCCGCCACCCCAGCCGGCCGCACAAGTGCGCCAGTTGCTCGAGGACCTCGGGCTCCCCCCGTTCTTCGTCGGCCAGCTTGCGAAGCTCGTCGACGGCGTCGGCTGCGCCGTGCTGCTCCGCATCGTCGAGCATGGCCATGAGTCGGGAGCGCCAGAGTCTCGCGTCGCGCGCCAGGGCACGGGTTCGTAGCGCGCGCGCCCGGGGGGCCCGGGCGTCCTCGGGCAGCGCCGGGTCAGCGCCGACGAACGCGGCCGCCATCTGGAGCAGCAGTGACCCGGCGTCGGCTGGCTCGACCCACGGCTCGAGCAAGGCCGACGCGACGTCGTCCATTTGATCGACGTGCGCGGCGTAGGCAGCCAGGGTCGCGTCGAGCGGCGAATCGTCGGGTGCCGCGCCGCGGCCCGCCGCGAAGGCGGTCACCCGCGCGTCCAGTGGGTTCGGGTCGGCGAGCACCTTGGGGGGCATCATCGTCACCGGGGCGGCGGCGTTGCCGCCGGTACGCAGCCCGGCGGCCGTCCCGTTCGGGTTCAGCAAGCGGACGCTCGAAGCGGGGGTGAGTGATCGCGCCACGATTCGGTGATGGCCTGGGGCGACCGACAGGTGCGCGCCGAAGCGCTGCCACGACCCCCACTCCTCAGCGCCGCGCGCCAGCACCTGCATTCCGTCGACCCACACCGCCGTCGCGCCCTGGACCGCCAAGACGATCTCCCGCTCGTCGCCCGTGTCGAAGAATGCCTCGGCGTAGAAGACCCCGTCTTGCACTTGCTCGTCGGAGGCGGCAAGGCACCGGCTCTGACGTACCGGGAGGACGTGAGGAACGCTCCCGCGCATCGCGTCCGGCGCCCATGCCGCAGGCCACGGCTCGGGGCCCTCGGCGGGGAACGACCGAAGGCGATCTCCAGGGGCGCCGTGCCCGAAGGGGCCGGCGAGGCGCACCCCGCGCGCGCAGCCCATGCGACGAATGACCTCTTCGTCGTATGCAGGACCGGTTCGCTCGGCTTTGTCGTAGACCTCGACCGCACGCCAGTCCTCCAGGTCGGCCACGGCGCGCCAGCCCGCGTTGCCGGGGCGGGCGAGCACGGCGTCGATCGTCGACCGGTACGCCGCGAAGAGCTCGGTCACCGACCCGCGGAGCGACATGAGATGGCGCACGCCGAACCAGGCGACCAAAGGCGCCCGCGAGTCCGCGCTGGTCGTCGCGGCCACGAGCGCAGCCAGGTATCCTGCCGCCGCCCCGCGGGGATCTCCGTGGACGTCGTCGATCGTGCCACGCGCGAGGCTCGCCCACAGGCCCTGCCCTCCGACCGCGGCAAGTCGCGCGCGCGCAGCGGTGGCTTGATCGGCGGATCCGCCGGGCGAAAGCATCTCGCCGAGGGCCCATTGGCCCACGACCTCGCCGTCCTTGGAGGAGCGGGCGGCCGCCCGCAGCTCGCGCAACCTCGAAGTAGCGCTCGGCGCCCTCGGCGAAGGGGCACACGAGGCCGCGAGCGCCGCGATGCCCAGCATCGCGATCCAGGCGCGCGGTCCGAGACGAGGCTTCACTTGAGCGCCACCGTGGCACGCTGGCCGAGCGCTCGATCCACCTCTTCGCACCACGCCCGGAACGCAGGATAGTCGGCCGCGGCGACTCGCGTCTTCCCCACGGTGATGGTCGTTTTCACGTGCAACGTCGACGCGGTCGAGTCGACCTCAAGCGAATACGCCCCGAACGGTCCGGCGCCGTGCGACGACGCTGGCATCCTCGTCACCTTCGCGCCGGCAGGGAGCCGGACGAACCAGTCGTCCACGTCGGTGGTCTGGGCGTAGAGGCGCACGTCGAGCTTGTGCGCTTGTTGGGGAGCGTACTGCGACACCATGCGCTCCCTACGGCCGAGGGGGACGCTCAGAGCATCGCCGTCGAAGCGCGCGAAGCGCGGCGCCTTCCCCCGTACACGGAGGATGACCTTCTGTTCGACGTCCTCGAGGTTTCCCGAATCCACCGAGGAGATCTCGCTGCCGGGGAGGATGGCCGCGATGACCTGCTGGACCCGTTGCTTGCGCGTGGCGTCGGCGTGGAAGCGAACTCGCCAACCGGACGCCTCGACTCCGCTAACCTCGGCCCTCCAGTCGAGCTGCGCAGCCCCGTCGGCGCCGAGCGTCGCGTCGAGCTTGTTCACGGTCACGCTGTCCGTCGCCGGCGGATCCGGCAGGTGAACGAGCTTCGCCTCGCCGCCGTTGACTTGCATCGCCAGGGCGCCGCGATCCATCGCCGGGAGCTCGAACGCGCCGGTGTATTCCGCCGTTCCATCCAGGTAGAGGTCGAGCGACGGCACGTACGCGATCATGTGATCGAACGGGGCGAGGCTCGCCGGGGTTGTCTCGATGTCTCCTTTGTTCGCCGTGCGGACGACGACCGGGGTGGCCTTAATGCCGAGGGCGTCGAGCATAGTGACGATCAGCGTTGCCTTGTCTTTGCAGTCGCCGAATCCACGCGCGAAGATCTGCGCGCACCGATACGGCTTGTAGCCGTGGATGCCGAACTCCAGGGCCACGTATCGTGTCTTCTGGACGACGTAGTCGTAGACGGCGCGCACTTTCGACAGGTCGTCCTTTAGTCCCTTGGTCAACGACTGTGCGCGCCGCCGCACCTCTTCGTCCGGAACGAACTGGTCCTTCACGAGGCCCCAGTACCACCGTCCGAGGTCGTCCCACGAGCTGTAGGTCGACACGTTGACGTGCCCGAGGACCTCCGCCCACGGGGGCTGGAGCGTCTCCTGCTCGAGCGCCGGAACGTCGAGCGCAAGAAAGCGATAGATCCTCTGCTCTCCGCGCTCTTCCACGGCGCGAGTCAGCCCCGGGACGCGCGGCTCATTGAAGTGAAACGCCCGCGACTTGGGCGTCAGAAGAATGTACTCGCTCCGGCCGATGGGTTCCGCTCCCTGGAGGTACACGACCTCGCCGAAGTAGTCGGCGAACTCGTTCCGAGGGGCGACGTCCTCCACGCGATACTGGATCTCGACCACGTCGCCCGGCTCGAGCCGCGGAAAACGCACGTAGTAGCTCCGCGCCGTCGTATAGATGGCGAGGGCCGGATCGTCCGCCATGGCACCCGCGCCGGCCTCGACGCTCTCGTCGACGCGACCGTCCTTCCGGTACACGCGCGCCGCGCGAAGCTGGACCGTCTCAGTATCGGTCTCGTACGCGAACTCGTACTCGCGCGATTCGGCGGCCGCCGCGTCGGTGAGCGGTTGATAGACGACCTGGTGAAAGCGGCTCGCGAGGCCGTTGGGGAAGACGGTGGTCACTTGCAGGTCGACGAGCGAGCGGCGCGCCACCCCGCCGGCCGGCAGGCCGCGCTTCGCCAGGAATTCGCTCGCGGGCCGCGCATACCCCTCGTCGGGCTTGGGCTTGAGAGGACCGACGTGAGCCAGCTCGTCCCGGACGTCCTTAGCCTGCGGCGTGAGCTCGAGGATCCGCTTGAGCAGGCGTAGCCGCTCGTCCTCTTCGCCGGCGACCGCGTGCGCCGTCGCAAGCTCGTGCATGACGTCGGTGTCGTCGGGCGCGAGGGCGAGGGCTGCCTTGTACGCAGCGATGGCTCTTGCGCGATCGCCGAGGCGCAGCCATGCCTGGGCCGCCGTCTGCTGAACGGCCGCGCCGTCCGGGTTGGTCGCGACGAGCCGCTCGATCCATCGATTGGCGGTCGAGACGTCGCGGCGCGCCACCGCGAGGTCGACCTGCGCTCGGACGAACGCGGGGTCGTCGAACCGGAGCGCGTTGTAGCGGTCGGCCATCTCCTCCGCCTCGGCCTCGCGTCCCTGGTCGCGCAGCGCCGCGACGCTCGCCCTCAGCAGACCCACGCTGCGTGGGCGACGAGCAAGCGCATCCCGCAGCAAGGCGAGCGCCGTGTCGTGCAGGCCGGCTTCCTCGTAGAGCTCGACCTTCGCCAGCGTCGCCGTCACGTTGTCCGGATCGAGGTCGAGGACGCGTTCGTAGTACGGGACGGCGTCGCGCCAGTTGACCCCTCCACGAGCGTACGCCGCACGCGCGAGGAGAACGTCGATCCCGTCTTCCGCCGTCGCCCGGCCGGCGTTGACGACCGCCTCGGCCCGCTCGATCCACGAGGCCTGCTGGTTCCGGCTCTCCGCGAGCGACGCGGTGAGCAGTAGGCGTTGGATGGTGGGCGCCGCGTCTACCGCCCGTCGCGCGAGCGTTCGCGCTCGATGCTCGGTGGGGTCATCGGACCCGGTCGACACCAGATAACGCGCGTAAGCCTCGAGGACCGCCGGGTCATTCCCCGCGATCGTCCGCTCGAACGCCTGAACCGGCCCCTCGGGCCCGAAAGCACGGCGCGTCGCGTCCGCCTTGACGGGCGCGGCGGCGCCCCCTTGAACGGTCGATCGGCTCGGGTCGGCGTTGACCTCGAGCGCTTCGTCCGGCGCGCCGTCGACCGACGCCACGCGAAGCGACAGCATGGGGGCGTGCTCCTCTCCGCAGACCTTCGCCGTCACGCGGTTCCAACCGGCCCGGAGCGTGGCGCCCGCCGCGAAGCGATCGGAGTCGAGGTCACGGTACTTGCCGTCGTGGATCACCTCGACGCCGTTCCAGAAGACGCGGACGGCCCCCGACGCCCCCGCCAAAACGGAGATGCCGCGCGACGCCCCGACCTTGACCCGCGGGTCACGGACGAACGTCGTCGCGTAGACGCAGACGTTCTCCTCGGGCCTCACGAACGCGCCGAAGTCTACCCATGCATACGGCGACACCGCCGGCAGCAGGCGCCAGCGCACGGGCCGATGGCTCTTGCCGTCGTAGTCGCGCGCGACGTTCAGGGGTGTGGTGAGCTCGCGCTCCGGGTCGAACGCCGTGGCAAGGCCTGCCTTGCCCTCGTTGTCGAAGGGCCCGACGAGCATCCACGCACCTACGTAGCCCAGCCTCGCGATGCGCGATCGCGCGCCGTCCAAGTCCCCGCGGCGCCGCCGGGCGTACGCTTGGAGAAGCCCGGCGTACGTGCGAACCGGAGCCGGCTCGGCCCGATCGGTAGCGATCGAAGCGAGGACCTCTTCGATCTCCGTCGGATCGCTTCGATCCCACTCGGACCACACCTTCCGAAGCGCGGCGTAGGCGAACGGCCCTCGTGCCAGTCGAACCTCCTCGCGAAGGCGCGACATGCGCGCGACCGCGCCGATCTGTGCCGGTCCCGCGCGACCGAGCGCCGGCGCGAGGCAAGCTGCCAGAACGAGAAGGAACGCGATCGGGCGGAGTGTCATCGTCGAAACGTTACGTAGCGCGAGACTGTCACGGGCGAGCCGTGTTCCGTCAAGCGGGCGGACGCTCGAGGCCTCCATCGCGTCGTTCCATTCGGATGCCAAACCGCGCGGTTCGCGCTATCTACGGGGAAAAGGAGGGTTGCCGGCCGGCGACGCAGAACCCCGAATGCACTCCGCCCCGGAGACGCCCAGCGCGGTCGTGACGTCGTCGGGGCCCCACCCGACGACCGACGATTCGCGCCCTCCCATGGCAGCCGGCCGGCCCTCGACGTCCGGAATCGTGCGGGGGCTAGTCAAGACAGCCAGGCCCCATCAGTGGGTGAAGAATCTCTTCGTCCTGGCGCCGATGTTCTTCCACAAGGACGTCTTTCTTGCCACGTCCCAGGGGCCCGCCCTGAACCTCACCGTCACGGGCCGCGCGCTCGGCGCAACCGCGGTCTTCTGCTTTCTCGCCGGAGCGGTCTACACCATCAACGATCTCGTCGACGTCGAGGCAGATCGGATTCACCCTGTGAAGCGCAGCAGGCCGATCGCGAGCGGCTCCGTCCCAGAGGGGGTCGCTCGCGTGGCCGCGGTCGTCCTGGTCATCGGTTCGCTCGTGGCGGCTTATGCGATCGCCCCGCTCTTCGCCTTTGTCGCCCTAGTCTATTTCCTCGAGAACCTGGCGTACAGCTTCAAGCTGAAGAGCGTCGCGTTCTTCGACGTCGCGCTCATCGCGTTCGGATTCGTCCTACGCGTCGTGGCGGGAGGCATCGCGACGGCGGTTCATGTTTCAGCCTACATGCTTGCGTGCACCGCGCTACTCGCCCTCTACCTCGGCTTTGGCAAGAGGCGCCACGAGCTGGCGCTGGAGCACGCGCGCAAGCAACGCGCCGCGCTGCAGGCGTACAGCACGCGCTCGCTGAACGTCGCCATGTGCGTGACCGGCATGGCGGCCGCCCTGACGTACGTCGCCTATACACTCGCCCCGGCGACGCGCGCGTTCTTCAACTCCGATCGCCTGTGGCTGACCGCTCCGTTCGTGGTGTACGGGATCCTGCGCTTTCTCTTGCTCGTGAACGGCCGCGCTGGGCGAGGACTGCGGGCGGAGTCGCCGACCCAGGAGATGCTGCGGGACGTGCCCTTCGTTCTCAATCTGACGCTTTGGGTCGTGGTCGTGGTGGCCGTGGTCTACAAGCTCCGCCCCAACGGTTAGGGACCTCGCTCGGGTTAGACGCGCAATGGAACCTCCCGGCGATCGCAGCCAGCTCAGCGACAGGCCCGGCGCGTGGGCCGAGCTCGCCCTCACGCTCCCGGTCTTCCTCGTCTACCAGCTCGGCGTGGTCTTCTTGAACGTGCGCAACGCGACCGACGTCGTTACCGCTCAGCTCTTGGCGCTCGTGCGCGGGGATCGTCTCACGTACCTCGAGCTCACCGCGGGAATCGGCGTGACGATGCTCGCCGTCTTCGCCGTGCTCGGCCGCGGTCAGGCGCTGCGCGCGTCGAAGCTCGTTCAGATCGCGCTCGAGGGCGCGCTCTACGCGTTCGCCATGGGGACCGGGACTTCATGGGTGGTCGGCAGGATGTTCGCCGGCCCGGCAGCAGGGGCGGTCGAGACCCCCTTCCAGGGCGTCGTCATGTCGCTGGGGGCTGGATTCTACGAGGAGCTCGCGTTTCGAGCGGTCCTCTTCGGGCTCGGCGCGAAGGTGCTGGTCCGGCTCTTGGCCGGACAGCGCATGTCCCTCGTCGGCAAGGCGCCGCCCTTCCGGGCGCGGGCGTTCGTCGTGGCGACGGTCTGGGCTGTCGCGTGCGCCGCGGCGTTCAGCGGGATGCACTACGTCGGAGCGCTGGGCGACCGGTTCGCGCTCCGGTACTTCGTCGCGCGGGGCGTGCTCGGGCTTGCGCTTACACTCGTGTACGCGACAAGGGGTTTCGCCGCGGCCGTGTGGACGCACGCGCTCTACGACGTGTGGGTTCTCGTGCTGTAGCGATGGCCGCTCGGTCCAAGCGCGTGGAAATCAAGGGACATGAGCGTCCCGCGATTCCCAGCCCGTTGGAATTCGTGGGACGGCCGTGTCCTGCAAATGGAACCGCGTCGGCTGCATCGTCCTTGCCGTTAGAAATCGCGGGGCAGCCGTGTCCCGCGAACTCCACCGCGCGAGCACGTTCCCCCCCGGTTCACTCCGTCGTGTACTCGACGCTCGCGAGCGGCACATAGCTCGTCCCGTCCCGCCCCACCTCGCTTCGATAAAGGGTGAGGCGCGCGGCGCGGCATTCGGCCGCCCCCTCGGCCAGCTCGGGGCGCAGCCAGCGACGAGCGTCGTATTGCATCTTCAGTCGCGCGAGGGTCACGTGCGGACGAAACGTGCGCTCTTCGCGCGGGATCTTGTACTTGAGCACGAGCTTTTCGATCTTGGCCGCCAGCGCCGCGACGTCGCGCTCGGGGTCCTCGAGCTCGAGCACGACGACGCGCGCCTCGGCGGCGGACGGGAACGCCTCGAGCCGAAGGGCGCCGACGATCGGTGCGCGCTTGCCCGTGGCGAGTGGCCCGAGAGCTCGGCCGAGGTGGGCCGTCGCGTCGGTCGGCAGCTCTTCCATGAACTTGAGGGTGACGTGGACCTTCGCTGCCGGCGTCCACGTCGCGCTGGGGGCGCCGCTCGCCATACGCAGTCGATCGGCGACGCGCGCGACGCGACGGACGCTCGTCGGGTCGAGATCGAGCGCCACGAAGGCGCGGATCGTCTCCTTAGCACCCATACTCCCTCGTCACGCCCGATCGGGACCACTAGCGCACAACTCGCGGACCATTTGAAGTCCTACGTACGCCGCGAGCGTCTGTATCTGGCCGCGATCGCCCCCGAAGACACGATGCTGTACCTGCGTCGTCCCGTCCTGGCGCGCGACCGCGAAGTAGACCGTTCCGACCGGCTTCGCCTCGGTTCCGCCGCCCGGCCCGGCGACGCCGGTCAGCGCAAGCGCCACGTCAGCTCCCGACACGCGCTTCGCGCCTTGCGCCATGCTCGCGGCCACCTCGTGGCTCACGGCACCGTGCCAGCGCATCGTGTCCTCGTCCACCCCGAGGATCCGCGCCTTGGCGCTGTTGGCGTACGTGACCGCGTCGAGCACCAGGAAGTCGCTCGCGCCGGGCTCGCGCGTCACCATGTGCCCGACGAGGCCCCCGGTGCACGATTCTGCGATCGCGAACGTCCAGCCGCGCGCCCTGAGGGCTCGCGCCACGACCCCGGCGAACGTGTCCTCCGCGTCGCCGTAGACGCACGAACCAAGCCGCGCGCGCACCTCGGCCGTGGCCCGCTCACACAGGTCGCGCGCCGCGGAATGGGTCGCTGCGCGCGAAAGGACCTTCACCTCGATCTCGGGGAAATGGGCGCGATAGCCGATCGTCGTACCGGCGAAGGCGGCCTCCACGTCAACGAGCTTCTCGCCGACGACGCTCTCGGGCAGACCGAAGGTCCGGAGCCGGTATTGAAAGAGGTTGTTCGGGGCGAGCGGCCGGATCCTCGGAACGACTTGCTCCTGGAACATGCGCTTCATCTCGCGCGGGACGCCGGGCATGAAGTAGGCGACCGAGGAGCCCAACCGGACGCCGAAGCCCGGCGCCGTGCCGATGGGATTGGGCAGAATGTCGGCCCCCTCCGGGAAGTCGGCCTGCTTGGCGTTGGAGGGCGCCATCGTGCGGCCGGCCCGCTCCAGTCGCCGACGGATCTGATCGAGCGACGCCTCGTCGCGCGCGAGCGGCTTGCCCAAGGCCGTCGCGACCGCTTCGGTCGTCAAGTCGTCGCTCGTCGGTCCGAGCCCCCCGGTGGCGACGACGACGCCTGCGTCCCGCGTGAGGCGATGGAGCGCCGCGACGATCCGCTCACGATCGTCGTCGACCACGGCGTGCTCCGTCACCTCGAAGCCCACGGACGTGAGCTCGGCGCCGAGCCACGCGCCGTTTCCGTTGACCAGCTCTCCACGTGTCAGCTCAGTCCCTATCGACAGCACGGAGCAGCGCATCGGGACCGCAGAGCCTAGCGCAACCCCGCGCTTAGGGGGGATATGCGCAGCGCAGACCGACCCTCGCGTCCCTCGACCCTGAGGGAAGCTCGACGCGTGCCCAGATGCGCAGCTCGGTCGCCAGGCGGCTCGCGTACGAACCGCCCTTGGCGATATCGAGGGCGGGGGCGCCTGCATCCCCTGCATCGGGGGAGACCCATTCGGCAACGTTTCCCGCGAGATCGTGGAGACCCACCAAGGAGTCGCCGTCCGGGTGCGCGCCGACCGTGTCGGGCCCGTCCGCCCCCGTGGCGCAGGGGCCGCGCGTCAGGCCCCAAGCGGCGCGACGACAGACGGCGCCCGTGTCCCCCCAGGGATACCGGGGTGGCGGCTTCCTTTCCGACCCCGCTGCCACCATCCATTCGTCCTCGGTGGGCAGGCGGCCTCCCTGGCTCGCGCAGAACGCCGCGCCTTCGTTGCGGCTCATCCCCGCCGCCGCCCTCGCCGGGTCCGCGGTTGCCCGCTCGTACCGGCCGCGGGTGACCTCGAACGCGTCGAGGCGGAACGCCGCCACGCGAACCGTTCGGGGTGGGACGGCCCGCTCGGCTTCCCAATCGCCCGGTCCGATGGTGATCGACGCGGCCGCGATCGGGACCCGCACGTCGGGCGCGTCGCAGCCGGCCGACGTCGGGAGCAGCGGGGGAGGGCACCGATCGGTCGGGACCAGGCACCGGGTCCCGCGCGATTCGAAGCCGGGCCCGCACCGCGCGCCGCCGTCACCCCGTTGAGCGATCGCCAGCAAAATGGCCACGACCACGGCGAGTCCGGCGACCCCCACCGCAACGTCGCGACGCACGTCGCCTACTCCTTAGCCCGCGGCCGGGGCAGCGGCGGCCACGCCGCACCGCAGGACACCGATGCCCGAGATCTCCACTTCGAGCGCGTTGCCCGGCAGGAGCGGTCCTACCCCTTCGGGGGTCCCCGTGAGAAGGACGTCGCCCGCTTCGAGGGTCATCATGCGGCTGACGTACGAGACGACGGTGGGTACATCGAAGATCATGTTCGCCGTCGGCCCGTCCTGCCGGGTCTCGGCGCCGACGCGGCAGACGATGTGCTGCGCGCCGGGATCGAGGCTGGTCTCGATCCACGGCCCCATCGGGCAGAACGTGTCGAACCCCTTTGCGCGCGTGAACTGCACGTCCTTTCGCTGGAGGTCGCGCGCCGTCACGTCGCATGCGCAAGAGTAGCCGAACACGTGCGAAAGGGCCGACTCGCGCGACACGCCCTTGGCCCGCCGCCCGATGACGACCGCCAGTTCGGCCTCGTGCTCGACGCGGGAGCTCTCGGGAGGCAGATGGATCGTTCCGCCCGGTCCGGTGAGCGCGGACGGCGGCTTGAGAAAGAGGAGCGGCTCGGCGGGGACGTCCTGGCCGAGCTCGCGCGCGTGGGCCGCGTAGTTTCGCCCGATGCACACGATCTTCGAGGGGCGGACCGGGCACGCGAGGTCTGCGTCGCTCCAGCGCCACGTCTCCGGCGTTTCGGCGCTACCGAGCCACGGGGGTCCGTCGAGGGCATGGGCGACCGGGCCGTCCAGGCGGGCGAAACGGTCGACCCCGCCCGGGATCCGCAAGAGAGCGAAGCGCATGCCCGGATGTTAGCCGACCGCGAGGCGAGGTACCGTCGCCGCCATGACCGCCATCCGGTTGGCCTTCTCCCCGGACAGTGACGACATCTTCATGTTTTGGCCTCTCCTCACGGGGCGGATCGACACAGAGGGCCTGACGTTCCGGGCCGAGCGAGCGGACACGGAGAGTCTCAACCTTCGCGCCGTGGCGGGGGAGATCGACGTCGTCGCTGTATCGATTGCTCGTTGGCCGGCGATCGCGCGCGACTATGTCCTCTTGCCGCACGGAATGTCGGTAGGGCGCGGCTACGGCCCCGTCGTCGTGGCGTCGCGCCCTCGCGAGCTCGCGTCCCTCGAGGGGGCCCGGATCGGTGTGCCGGGGCTGAAGACGACGGCGTACTTGGTACTCCGTCTGCTCCTTCCGCGCTTTGACCCCGTGGTCGTGCCGATCAGCCCGTACGCTCGCGCGTTCGAGGCGGTGCGCGCCGGGGAGGTCGATGCGGTCCTCTTGATTCACGAGGGCCGCCTCACCTACCAGCGCGAGCGATTGGCGAAGGTCGTCGACCTCGGGGCGGCTTGGATGTCGTCCACGGGCGGCCTACCGCTGCCGCTGGGGGGCAACGCCATTCGCAGGGGCCTCGGCCAAGACCTCGTGGCCCAGGTGTCGCGGCTGTGCAAGAGCTCGATCGCGTGGGCGCTCGCACATCGCGAGGAGACGATGGACGCGCTCCTCGCCGGTGAGTCGCGCGAGGACCTCGCGCTCGACCGCGCGACGCTCGATCGTTACCTCGCGATGTATGCAAACCTCGACACCCTGGACGCACCGGCCGACGTACGACGGGCGGTCGACGAGATGTACGAGCGCGCGGCGAGGGCGGGACTTCTCGAGCGCGCGCTCCGCGCCGAGTTCGCGCCGTAGTAGGGGGAGGTCCTTGGGTGTCTCGTCCGATCTGTCGCTTGGGTCGAGCGTGCGGACGCGTTACTGCCCGACCGGTACGCAGGTCGTCGCGCCGCAGATGAAGGGCCCCCCGCCGCCGCCGGTACACGACGAGGCGCCGAAGGTGATTCCGCTGCAAACCAGCGCGATCGAGTCCGGCGTGCACATGCCATCCGCCGTGCTCAACGTGAGCCCGCGCAGCGTCTGGCCGCCGCGCACGGAGCAGTCGTAGCGCACGTCGCAGAGGAGGCACGTGTCCACGGAGTCGCGCGTCGGCGGAGGCGTATCGCGGATGACCGGGGGAGAGTCCCGTCCCGCCGAGGTCGACGTCACGAGCGGGCCGCTCCCCCCACCGCAACCGACGAGCGCGACGGCACCCCATCCGACGGCCACGCCCAACCGCGCCGTGGCAAACCGTACTCCCATCGCCGCCTCCTCCGTCAGAAGTAGTACGTCGCCGAGATGGTGTCCTTGAAGATGGCCCACGGGTCGGCGCTCACGTTCGTCCCGAACGTGTTGGTGCCGTCGGAGAATGAGTTGTTTCCCGACTTCCACTTGAAGACGGTTCGCCTGTAACTGAGCCCGACGGTCGCCTGCAGCGCCAGCTCCGGGATCCCGATGAAGCCGAAGTGGATCTCCGCGCCGATCGCCGCGCCGCCGTCGAAGAGAAAGCCGCTGAGGTCCTGTCCGATGCCTCCGGTCGGCGTGAACGATCCCGTCGTGACCCCCACCGTGAACTGCGGGATGAGAAGGAACGTGTAGTGCTTGCCGTGAAAGAAGGCGATCGGCAGCCCGCCATGGAACGCGAAGCCACCGGTGGACGCCTTGTCGGCCGAGTTGTCGGCTGCTCCCGTGACGGTCTCCTGGGAACCCCCCGCGTAGCCGGCGCCGATCCCCACGTCGACGCCGAAGTCGCGGTGGAACCAGTACCGGACCCCGACGACCGGCGCCGAGACTGTGCTGCTCGTGATCCCGGCGGCCGCCGGCGCGAAGGCGCCCGCGGTTGCGACCGGGTTGGCGACAGGGAGCGACGCGATGTCGAAGTAGGTGACCCCGATGTGGCCCACGAACCGCTCGTGGTCGGGCACTTCCTCCGCGGGCTGCGCGCGCGATTCCGGGTCGGGCGCCGGGGGGGGCGCCGGGGAAGGCGGCAACGGCGTCGACGCCGCGGTCGTCGCGGGCGGGGGGGGAGGCGGCGGGGGCAGTGGCGGCTGCGCTCCCGTGGGTTGGGCGTACGCCAGCCGTGGGACCAGGCTGGCGACCGCGACGATCGCGGTGAGCCCGGCCTTCGTGCACTCCATGCTTTTCATCGCATCCCTCCGTGGCGATTGGGCGGGCCTCGGGTCGGGCCGCTGCCTGCCGGATTGCGCAGGCCATCAAGCCACGGCCGAGGCGCGATGAGCAAAATTGCGGCGAAGCGCCGCGTTCGGCGTGCGGTTGCCGACGGCGCCCCGGCAAGTACGATGGGGTCGATGGGTCGCTGGCCGAAGCACGTCGCCCTGGCCCTGGGGTGGATCGCTGGCTGCGGGTCGCCGGCTTCCCCCGCCGCCCCCTCCACGGTCGAGGCCACGGCGACGACCACCAGCGCGATCGAGGACGGCGTCCTAGATACGACTCACAATTTCGCGGTCGGGATCGTCCAAACGAGCCAGCTCCAGAGCCATCAGATCTCGGTCTGTTCGGGGGCCCTCCTCGCCCCGAATCTCGTGGCCACCGCCCGCCATTGCGTTTCGCCGTTGACGAGCCCGATGGTCGACTGCGGGACGTCGACGTTCAGCGGTGTCCTGCCGGCGTCGGATCTCCTGATCACGACCGATCCGCAGCTGTCGGCCAACAGCACCTTCGTCGGGGCGACTCAGATCGTCGTCCCCACCGGAACCGATCACGACAAGGTCTGCGGCAACGACATCGCGCTCATCGTCCTCGACCGGAGCATTCACGTTCCGGAGTACGTCGTTCCCGTCATCAGTCCGCCGATGACCGACCCGATGTACTCGACGAGCGTGACCGCCATCGGGTACGGCATAGATAGCCCGACGGACATGTCGGGGATGAGCGCGGGCGTCCGCCGCATCAAGCAGAACATCGGCCTCGCCTGCATCCCAAACGATGGCGCGCTCGGCGCGTGCTTCAAGTCGCAGGGAGCGCAGCAGGTGTTGGCCGCGAACGAGTTCGTCTCGGGGGACTCGAGCACGTGCGACGGAGACTCGGGGTCGAGCGCGTTCGACCAGGGGAGCTTCGACCAGGGCAAGTGGGTGAGCTTCGGCGTTCTGTCGCGCGGGGCGGTGAGTCAAGACGGACAGACGTGCATCCAGCCGATCTACACGCGCTTCGACGCGTGGCGGGCGCTCCTCGTCGAAACGGCAGCCCTGGCGGCGTCGATGGGCGGGTATGCGCTGCCGTCGTGGGCGTCGGCCCTGCCCGACGGAGCCAATTGCAGCGACAGCGACCAGTGCGCGTCCACGAGTTGCGTCTCGACGCAGGGCGACGCGATGACCGGTGTGTGCGCCAGTCCATGCAACGGCGGCTCTTGCGCCTCAGGCCTCAGCTGCCTGGGCGGGTACTGCTTCGCGAGCCCGCCGCAGTCGCCGTCGCAAGTGGGCGGCTGCTCGGCGGTCCCGGGCGCGCCCACGACGCCCATCTCCCTTGCGGTCGGTTGGGCCGGGGTCGTGCTACTGGCCGTCGGCCGCCGACGTCGTAGGTAGCCGGGGCAACTGTCAGGTTCCGGACAGCGCTCTCCCGGGCAGACCGGACCCTCGAGGGTGTAGGGCACTGAAGGAGGGGCCTTGCGCCGCGCTGCCTTCGAGCCACCTTTGCGGGTGGGCGTCGTGGATCGGCCAATCGCGCGGCCCCCCCCAACCCTCCTGGCGCACGAGCACGGGATTTGCTGAAATGGGGTCGATGAGTCCAGCCGTCCAGCCGGCAACCGCGCGGGAGCTCCAGCATAGGGCGCGGTTCGAGGCGCTTCGCGGGCGGATCTTCGGCGAGTTGGCCCGCTCCTCGGCCCGCTGGCGTCTCACCTGGATTTTGCCCTTCAACGTGCTGGTCGTCGCGCTGCTGATCGCGCGAGGCGAGTCCGGCGGTCACGCCGTAGCGCAGTGCGTCGCCGTGGCTGCGCTCGGGGGCCTCTTCGGTGCCCAGGCGCTTACGACGCGGATGGGCGTCAAGTCCGCCGGGTTCCTGGTCGGCATTGCCAGCTACTTCACGCTCCTCGTGACCACCGGCGGACTTTCGAGCCCTCTGCTCGTCACGGGCACGCTCATCATCGTGGGCGCGGCCATCGTCGGGCCGCGCAACCGCTGGCTCAGGCCCACGGTGTTCGTCGCGTGCTTGCTGGGCTTCGTGGCCATGGCGGTGCTCTCGCGCACCGGGGTCGGGCGGCTCGCCGCGCCCCTAGCGCCCGTGGCTGGCTGGTCGACGGCGGAGTACGTCAGCGTCGCGCTCTTCGCCGCGGTCTTCACGATGGTCGGGGTCTTTCGGCTCGGCTGCATCGTGTCGCGCGGGTACGAGCGAGCCGCCCTCGAGCTGGCCGAACGGCGCGAAGAGCTCTGCACCGAGAACGAGGATCGCTCCCGCGCGCTCGAGGGCATGGCGGCCCGCCTGGCGCACGAGGTCAAGAATCCGCTGGCGGCAATCAAGGCCCTCTCGACCCACATGGCGCGCAACGCTAGCGATCCCAAGGCGGCCGAACGGCTCGCCATCGTCGCGGCCGAGGCGGACCGTCTCCAGTCGATCGTCGACGGGTTCCTGTCCTTCTCGCGGGGCCTGGACGACCTAAACCTCGCGCCCACGCGTCCGTTCGAGGTGGCTCGCGAGCTTTCGGTGCTCCTCGAGACGCGCGCGCAGGAGGCGGGGGTCGCGATCGACGTCCGGGGCGACGAAGGACTCGCGCTCGACGCGGATCCGCGCAAGTTGCGGCAGGTCCTGCTGAACCTGGTGCTCAATGCCCTTCAGGCGTCTCCGCAGGGGGCCCGGGTCGGGATCGCCGTGGAGCGGGCCTGCGAAGGGGCTCGGATCACGGTGCATGACGACGGATCGGGGATGACGCCGGAGGTCCTCGAGCGAATTCGGAAGCCTTACTTCACGACGAAGGAGGGCGGTACGGGCCTCGGGGTCGTCGTCGCTCGCGGGCTCGTCGAGCAGCACGGGGGGCGACTGGAGTTCACGAGCAGCCCGGGCAAGGGGACGACCGTAGTGATCATGCTGCCTTCCAAGGCAACGCCCTGCCAGAGGCTGCCCAACCCCTCTCGCGCCGTGGAGCGCGAGCCCGAGGCCGAGACGTCGAAGCCAGCCGTGCTCGGCGCCCGCTGAAGCATGAGCCGCGTCCTCGTCATCGACGACGATGCGTCGCTCAGATTCACGCTCGAAGCGGTACTCAGCGATGCGGGATTCGTGGTCGAGGCATGCGATGGCGGGCCCAGCGCGCTATCGGCGTTCGAGATCCGGGGCGCCGACGTCGTCCTGACCGATCTGGCGATGCCCGGAATGGACGGCATGCAGGTGCTCGAAAGGATGCGAGCGAACGACCCGAGCGTCCCCGTCTTGATGCTCACGGCGCACGGGTCGGAGCGGGCCGCTGTCGCCGCGATGAAGGCGGGTGCCTGGGACTACATACCCAAGCCGTTCGACCCGGACGATCTGGTACTCGCGGTCCGCCGCGCGGTCGAATGGCGCGAGCTGCGCCTGCAGAACGCACGCCTGCGTACCGAGGCCGCGCTGGGGCGCACGATAGTGGCCGAGAGCCCTGCCATGCAGCGCGTGATGGACGTGGTGACGCGGGTCGCGCCGAAGGACGTCACCGTGCTGCTCACAGGCGAAAGTGGCGCCGGCAAAGACGTCGTCGCGAACGTGCTGCACGCGCACTCGCGCCGCGCCGACAAGGCGCTCGTGCGGTTCAACGCGGCGGCGATCCCGAGCGAGCTCGCCGAGGCGGAGCTCTTCGGCCATGCGCGGGGCGCCTTCACCGGCGCGCAAGGCGCGCGCCTCGGGTACTTCCAGCAGGCTCACAAGGGCACGCTGTTCATCGACGAGATCGGCGAGCTCCCCCTCGGCATTCAGGCCAAGGTGCTGCGAGCGCTCCAGTCGGGAGAGGTCCAACAGGTCGGCGGTCGGCCCGAGATCGTCGACGCGCGACTCATCGCCGCCACCAACCGTGACCTTGCCGCGGACGTCAAGGCAGGACGTTTCCGTGAAGACCTCTTCTACCGGCTGAACGTGGTGCCCATTCGCGTTCCGCCCCTTCGCGAACGGCCCGAGGACGTCGAGCCGCTTGTCCGAAACTTCGTCCGGAGTTACGCCGATCGCTACGGAATGGGCCCCGTCGAGGTGGAGCCCGCGCTCGTCGACGCGCTGCGCGCCAACAGCTGGCCCGGAAATGTACGCGAGGTCGAGAACACGGTCGCGCGGCTCCTCGCGCTCGCCCCGGACGAGCGCGTGACGCTGGCCCTCTGGCGGTCGCTTTCGGAGGGAGGCGCGTCCACTCCGTCCGTGCCGCCGCCGGCCGCGGGGGATCCTGGTCCGGGTCGGCCGCTTCGGGCCCGCGTCGAAGCGTTCGAGCGCGCGCTCATCGCCGAGGCGTTCGAGGCGGCCGCGCGAAACCAGAGCGAGACGGCGCGACGTCTGGGCGTTTCGAGGCCCGCGCTCATCGAAAAGCTGCACAAATACGGTCTCGTCGGGAAATGACTCGCCGGCGGTTCGCGACGCTGTTCCTCGCGGCGGCGCTTGGGTCTTGCTGGCGACGTCAGGCCGCGCCGGCGAAGACCGATGGCCCACGTATCGTGTCGATCACTCCGGCCGCCACGGAGACCCTCTTCGCGATCGGCGCCGCCGACCAGGTCGTCGGGCGGTCGAGCTTCTGCGATTGGCCTCCAGAGGCAACGAACCTCCCGGCCGTCGGCGGGGTCGTCGACGTCGACCTCGAACGCATCTTGGAGCTCCGCCCGAGTCTGGTCGTCGGCGTACCCGGTCCTCCGTCGGCCGATCGACTGACCGATTGGCTAGGCGCCCGTGGCGTCGCGACTTGGTTCCCCTCGGTCGACTCGTTCGCGGCGATCGACACGATGATCCGCGAGCTCGGCGCACGGACGGGTCACGGTACGGAGGCCGGGCGCGTCGTCGACGACGTCGACGCGCGCATCGCGGGAGTGGAGGCCCGGATCGCGCACGACCGAACGCCCCGCGTCCTGTTGGTCTTCGATCCGTCGCCGCCCGTCACTGCCGGGCCGAAGAGCTTCGCCGACGAGATGATCCGTCGGGCTCACGCGATCAACGTGATCAGCGATGGACCGCCCTGGCAAGCGGTGGGCTTCGAGCGCATCGTCGATCTGGATCCGGAGCTCGTCATCGACGCGTCGATGGGTCAGGGCGAGTCGGCCTCCGCCATCAACATCCGCGCTGCGGGGTGGGCTCAGGTCCGCGCCGTGCGCGAGGGCCACGTGGTCGAGGTGTCGGACGTCCGAGTGCTCCGTCCGGGGCCGCGCATCGCCGAGGGATTCGCGATCTTGGCTCACGTCATCCACCCGAGCATCGCCGCGGCCTCGGCGCCGCGCTGACGCCTTGAGCAAGACGCGCCTCGATCAGCTCCTCGTGGCGCGCGGCCTCGCGCCCACGCGCGCACGCGCGCAAGCGCTGATCCTCGCCGGCGACGTCTACCTCGCCGGTGTCCGCGTCGACAAGGCGGGCCACCTGGTCGCGCTCGACGCCGACGTCGAGTGCCGCGCCGCGCAGCGACCGTACGTCTCGCGGGGTGGCGCGAAGCTAGCCGGAGCCCTCGACGCGTTTGCCTTCGATGCGGGGGGGTCGCGCTGCCTCGACCTCGGCGCTTCTACCGGGGGCTTCACGGACTGCTTGCTGCAACGCGGCGCGGCGCTCGTCATCGCCGTCGATGTCGGCTACGGGCAGCTCGCGCACAAGCTTCGCGTCGATCCACGGGTCGTCGTGATGGAGCGCACTAACGCGCGCACTCTCGCGCCGGACGTGATCGGCGGCGCGGTAGACCTCACCGTCGTGGACGCGTCGTTCATTTCGCTGGCGAAGCTCATGCCTGCCGTCGCTCGTTGCACTCGGGCCGGCGGCGATCTCGTCGCACTCGTCAAACCGCAGTTCGAAGCCGGACGCGAGCAGGCTGCGCGCGGACGAGGGGTGATCCGCGACGAGTCGATCCGCGCGGAAGCCGTCGACTCGGCCGCGGCCGCCGTCGCCGCCGCAGGGTTCGAGGTCCTCCAACGCGCCGACAGCGTCCTGCCCGGTCCGAAGGGCAATCGCGAGGTGTTCTTGCTCGCGCACCGATCGATGCATCCTCGCGAGGGCTCCAGGGGGTAGCACAGTGCGCCCGGTGCGACCGCGGCTATAGTCCGCCCGCCTTCATGAAACCGGCCCCGCGGCTCGGCGCCA